>NZ_JBEXYC010000007.1:0-241850 GCF_040630835.1 Kitasatospora sp. NPDC005751 | reverse complement strand
GCGCTCGGGGACGTCGGAGCCGCCGGCCCCGCCCCGGGCCGGGAAGGCCGCGAGGCGCCGTCCACCGGTGGACGGCGGACGAACGCGGGGCGACCGGTCGGCGTCATACTCCTGAGCGGTTCCGAGCCGTATCATGGTGCGGGTGACCAAGGTTGACCTGTCACCACGACCGGTGGAGGCGATGTCTCCACGTCAGCTCGAACGCCGCGAGTCCCTGATCGCGGCCGCGCTCGCCCTGGTGAACGAGATCGGTGTCGAGCGGCTGCAGATGAAACAGGTCTGCGAGCGGTCCGGAGTCGCCCTCGGGACGGCGTACCGCTACTTCTCCTCCAAGGACCACCTGCTGGCCGCGGCCATCGCCGAATGGCACCGGCTGCTGCTGGCCGACCTGGTGGCGGAGCTGCGCGGACCGCGGGCCGGGCTGGGGGCCACCGACCGGGTGGTGCGCTTCGTGCGCGGAGGCATGCGCGCCTACCAGCGCCAGCCCGAACTGGCCCGGCTCCGGGTGGCCGTCGCCGCCTCCACCGACCCCTTCGCCAGCGAGGCGCTGCAGGGCATGGCCCGGGCCGACAGCACCGCGCTCCAGGCGGTGATGGCCGAGGTGCCGGCCGCCGCGAGCGACCTGGTGCGGCACATCGTCGGCCATGCCTGGCAGGGCGAGCTGACCGCCTGGGTGACCGGCCGCACCACGCTCGGCGACGCCCGGCGGCGGCTGGAGGACGTGGTGCGGCTGGTGCTGACCCCGTACGAGACGCCGTACGAGGCGCCGTACGAGGCCAGCCCCACCGGCTGAGCTGCGTCAGGCGACCGTCACCGGGTGGACCACCACCGCGTCGAACAGGTAGCCCTCGCGGTTGAACACGGACGTCGCGGGCTGGGTGTTGCCGCGGCGGTCGGTCGCGCGCGCCCGCAGCTCGTACGGGCCGGGCCGGTCCGGGCGCCAGTCGAGGCTCCAGCGCGTCCAGTTGTCGGCGCGCGGCTCGTCCCGCAGCTCGGCGCGGTGCCAGCGCCGGCCGCCGTCGGTGCTCACCTCGACCCGGCGGACCGGCGCCGCGCCCGACCACGAGCGTCCGTACAGGCGGTGCTCGCGGCCCGCCGCCAGCACCGCGTCACGGGCGAGTTCGAAGGCGCTCTTCACCACCTGGGTGGTGACCGGCGCACTTCCGCCGGCCGGGTAGTCAGGACCGAACATCCGGTAGAAGTCGGTGTTCCAGGGCGAGTACAGCGGCTGGTCGGCGACCTCGATCGAGCCGACCCACTTGATCGAGGCGATCCCGATCCAGCCCGGCACCACCAGCCGCAGGGGCGCGCCGTGGTCGGGCGTCAGCGGTTCGCCGTTCATCTCGTAGGCGAGCAGCACGTCGTCCAGCGCCTTCGCGACCGGCAGCGGGCGGCGCACCCGGCCGAAGTCGACGCCACCGCTCACGTACGCGGGGTCGAGGCCGCTGGGCAGCACGTCCACCGCGTCCCGGGTCAGCCCGGCCCGGTGCAGCACCTCGGACAGCCGCACGCCGCGCCACTGGGCGGAGCCGACCCCGCCGAGCGTCCAGGGGGTGCCGGGCACGGGCTGGTTCTGCTGGGTGGCGTAGAAGCTGCGGCCGTTGCCGGCGCACTCGATCAGGGCGCTGATCCTGGTCGAGGGAAGGGCGCGCAGGTCCGCCAGGCCGAACTCGACCGGCCGCCCGGCGTCCGGGCCGCCGCGCAGGCCGCTGCCGAAGAGCCGCAGCCGCCAGCTGTCGGCGTCGATGACCGGGGTACTGGTGTGGTTGCGGACGAAGAAGCGCTCCACCGGGACGTGCCGGCCGATCGCGCCCTCCGCGTCGCGCAGCGCGTCCCAGCGCATCTCGGCGTTGGTCCCGCGCGGGAGGAACCACTCGGCGGGCAGCGGCTTCACGATGCCGGGCACGGGGGACACCGTACCCGCGAGGGCCGTGGGCGGCTCGGCAAGCGCTCCCGGCGCGGCGGTCGCGGTCCGCGCCCGGGCGCGGTCCGGGACGACCAGCCCGCCGGCGGCGGGTGCGGCGAGCACCCCGGCGGCGGTGAGCATCCGCAGCAGGGTCCGGCGCTCGACGCCGTCGGCGCGGGCCTCGCCGGCCGACCACTGCCGGCGGCGGAGCCGGTCGTAGGCGGCCTCGCCGGGGATCGGGCTCGCGGGGGTGGTCCGAAGGGGGTTCGCGGTGGGCACGGGCACACTTCCGTTCGGTTGCGGCGGACGGTCGGGCGGGCCGCGCGGCCGGGCGGGCGGGGACGGGGGCGCCGACGGCGCGGGTCCGCTCCGGCCCGGCGCGGGGCGCGCGGGCGGGGCTCAGCGACAGCGGTCGGTGCGTCTGGCGCGGCGGGCGACGGCCCGGCGGGCAGCGGCGCTCCGGACCGGGGCGGCGGTCCGCCCGGTCGGTCTCGCGGCGCTCGGGCCTCCGGTCACGCCCGGATCATACGATCGCGAACCGTGTCGCGTCCGCCGATCCCGCCGATCGACGCCGCGCGGACGGTTCGGCCCGCACCGGTCTTGACCTTCACACCGGTGTGAACTCCTAGCGTGCCGGTCACCGAGCCATCCAGGTGAACAGGAGCCCCGCCATGACCGAGCCGTCCCCCGCCACCCCGCCCGCGCTGGCCCGGATCGTCCGGGGCTCCGGCCCGGGCCTGCTGCTCGCGCACGGCGCCGGCGGCAGCGCCCGGGACAACTGGGGGCCGCTGCTGGACGACCTCGCCGCCCTCCGCACCGTCGTCGCACCCGACTTCCCCGGCTCCGGCGACACCCCGTTCGAGCCGGCCGGGCCCTCGCTCGACGAGCTGGCGGACCGGCTGGTCGCCACCGCCGTCGAGGAGGGCCTGGAGAGCTTCGACCTGGCCGGGTACTCGCTCGGGGCCGCCGTCGCCGTCCGCGCCGCCACCCGGCACCCGGCCCGGGTCCGCTCGCTGCTGCTGCTCGCCGGGGTGGCCGGCGGCGACCACCGGCTCCGGCTCACCGCCGAGCTGGCGGCCGGCCTGGCCGACCACCCGGAGCTGCTGGCCCGTTTCGTGCTCGCGGTCGCCTTCGGCGAGACCTGGGTCGACGCGCTCACCGCCGAGCAGCTCGCGGACCTGCGCGCCGTGCTTCTCGCCCCCGTCCCGGCGGGCTACCGCCAGCAGTTCGGCCTGGCCGGCCGGGTGGACGTGCGCGGCGACCTGGCCCGGGTCACCGTGCCGACGCTGGTGATCAGCACCACCGAGGACATGCTGGTCGCGCCGAGCCAGCACCGCGCCCTGGCCGAGGGCATCCCGGGCGCCCGGCTGGTCGAACTCGCCAGTGGCCACCTCCCGGTGGTCGAGCGCCTGCCCGAACTGCGCGCGCTGCTGCTGGACTTCGTGACCGGTCGGCCGGCGTAGCGACGGCCCCGCCGCGTCCGGGCCGGGAACAGCCCGGCCCGGACGGGCGTTCGCCCGGTCATGCGCATCGGAGAACTCGCCCGCCTGACCGGGGTGTCCACCCGCCTGCTGCGGTACTACGGGGAGCAGGGGCTGCTCGAACCGGACCGGTCGGCCGCCGGCTACCGCGAGTACCGCGAGGGAGACCAGATCCGGGTGCGGCAGATCCGCGGCCTGCTCGCGGCGGGCCTGTCCACCCGGGTGATCGCCGAGATCCTGCCGTGCGCGAGCGGCCCCGTCCCGGCCCTGGAGGCCTGCCCCGACCTGCTCGCCACCCTCCGCGGCGAGCTGGCCGAACTCGACACCCGGATCGCCGAGCTGACCCGCAGCCGGCAGGCCCTGGCCGGGTACCTGGACACCGCCGCCCCGACCACCGGGCCCTCCGCCCGCGCGTACGCGGCCGCCTGACGACCCGCGGCCCGGTGCGCCGATCCTCGCCCTGACGGCCCGTCCGGTCGCCTCTCCCCGGCGTGCCCTCCCCCCGGCACCCCCGAGGACTGGACATAGTACGACATGTATCTATTTTCCGATCGTGTCGCCGACCGTCCAGTACGCCAGGAGAGGGACCTTCATGAGCAGCCAGCCACCAGGCCCGGACGAACCCGCCGCGACCCTCCCCGTCGACCGGACGGTGTTCGGCGTCAGTGCCGTGCTGGTGCTGGGGGTGGTCGCCTGGGGCGTCTTCGCCGAGGACTCGCTCGGCCGGACGTCCGACACCGCGCTCGGCTGGGTGCTGCACAACTTCGGCTGGCTGTTCGTGGTCGCCGCCGACGTCTTCCTGGTGCTCACCGTCCTGCTCGCGTTCAGCCGCTTCGGCCGGATCCGGCTCGGCCGCGACGACGACGAGCCGGAGTTCTCCACCCTCGCCTGGGTCGCGATGATGTTCAGCGCCGGCATGGGCATCGGCCTCATGTTCTACGGCGTCGGCGAACCGCTCCAGCTCTACGCCGCGCCGCAGCCCGGCTCCGGCCTGGAGCCGCAGAGCCCGGCCGCCGCCCAGCAGGCGCTGGAGTTCTCGCTCTTCCACTGGACCCTGCACCCCTGGGCGATCTACGCGGTCGGCGGCCTGGCGCTCGCCTACACCACCTTCCGCAAGGGCCGGGGCAACCGGATCTCCGCCGCCTTCGTCCCGCTGATCGGCGAACGCGGCGCGAACGGCTGGCCCGGCCGGGCGATCGACCTGCTGGCGGTGTTCGCGACCGTCTTCGGCTCGGCGACCAGCCTCGGCCTGGGCGCCCTCCAGGTGGCGGACGGCCTCGGCTTCATCTCCTCCGTCGAGAACACCGAACGCACCCAGCTGGTCATCATCGGCTCGCTGACCGCCGCCTTCGTCCTCTCCGCCTTCTCCGGCGTGCACAAGGGCGTCAAGTGGCTCTCCACCTCGAACGTCGTGCTGGCCTCGCTGATCATGCTCTTCGTCTTCGTGTTCGGCCCGTCGGTCTTCGTCCTGGACGCGATCCCGTCCACCGTCGGCGGCTACCTCTCCGACCTGGTCGCCATGTCGACCCAGACCGGCGCCTTCACCGACGAGAGCTGGCTCGGCTCCTGGACGATCTTCTACTGGGCCTGGTGGCTCTCCTGGGCGCCGTTCGTCGGCACCTTCATCGCCCGCATCTCGCGCGGCCGGACCATCCGGCAGTTCCTCACCGGCGTGCTGCTGGTCCCCAGTGGGGCGACGGTGGTCTGGTTCTGCGTGATGGGCGGGACGGCGATCCGGCTGAACTCCACCGGCGAGGCCGACCTGGTGGCCACCATCCCCCAGGGCGCCGAGGCCTCGCTGTTCGAGATGCTGCGCTCGCTCCCGCTCGGCTCGGTGACCAGCGTGATCGCGGTCCTGCTGGTGATGACCTTCTTCATCACCAGTGCCGACTCCGCCTCGCTCGTGCTCGGCTCGCTCTCCAGCCGGGGCTCGCTGCACCCGCGCACCTGGCTGGTGGTGGTCTGGGGCGTGCTGATGGGCGGGGTCGCCGCCGCGCTGCTGCTGGCCGGCGGGCTCACCGCGCTGCAGAACGCCACCATCCTGGTCGCGCTGCCGTTCGTGGTGGTGATGCTGCTGCTCTGCGTCGCCCTGGTGAAGGAGCTGCGCGAGGATCCGGCGGCCGGGCCCTCGCGGTTCCACGCCGCGCACGGTCTGCGGGACGCCGTCCGGGTGGCCGTCGGCGAGGCGATGGCCGACGCCCGGCGGGGGCCGCGACCGCCGTCCCGGTGACCGCCCCGGATCTGCCCCGCCCCGGGGCGGGGCGGGGCGGGGCGGATCCGGCACGAACCGACGCTTGGCCCCCATCCGGACTTCACCCGCGCGTACCGCTCGTTCACGCCGCCCTGGAACGCTCCCTGTCATGAACGCCAACCCTCCGGCGACCCTCCAGGATCCGCGCTTCCCGCTCCCGCAGCGCCACCGCCGCTTCCTGGCCTGTACCGCCGTTCTCGCCTCCATCGCCCTCGGCACGCTCGGTGTGGGAGCCACCGTCGAAGCCGCCCAGCACGGCCCGCTCACGGCGGCCACCGCCCGACGATGACCCGCTGATCCCGCCGCCCTCCGCGCCCGACCCCAGGCACCGCCGTCCGGCCCACCGGCCACGGACGCGGTGCTTCTGTCGTTCCCGGCGCGCGACCCGCTCGACGGCGGGCCGGTGCGCTCAGGCCCGCTGCTCCGCCCGGGGGCCTGACGGGACCCCCACCGGGGTCTCCCGGCGGGAGTGCCGGCCCGTCCCCGGGGCCGGCCGCAGATCGGGCGCCGGAGCGAAGCGGGCGGCGGGGGCGCGCAGCAGCCAGCCCGGCGGCCGGGTGCCGCGCGGCGCGGGGGTGATCAGGCCCATCCGGTGCAGCAGGTCGAGGGCGTCGCGGCGCAGCGCGGTGCGGTCGGCGAGGTAGTCGCGCCGCCAGCCGGCCGGCAGCCCGTACTCGTCGGCGATGTCCCCGAGGACGCCGTCTATCAGCGCGTCCGGGATCGGGACGTCCGCGCCGGTGGCCTCGCCGGGGAGCGGCCGGACCTCCTCGACCAGGCGCTCGACCAACAGCAGGGCGGCCTGGGCGAGGGTACCGGCCCCGGGCAGGGCGAGGTCGGTGAGTTCGTCGGCGGGGTCGAGCAGGGCGACCCCCTCGGCCCGCAGTTCGGCCTCCAGGCCGAGGAACTCGGCGAGCGCCGCCGGGCCGGTCCGGCGGTGGAGGTCGAGCCAGTCGCGCTGGTCCGCGGGCAGGTCGGCGGCGAGCACGGCGGGGGTCTCGGCGAGGCGGCGGCGCACGGCGGTGCCAGGCTCGGCCCCGGCGGCGCGGCGGATCAGGTCGGCGGGGTCGTCGGCGAGGGCGGGCGGACCCGCGGGTACGGCGCGGGCCAGCTCCCGGTCGACCGTCAGGACGACGCCGTCCGCGCTCCGGTCGGCGGGTATCTCGCCGAGCACCTGCCAGTCGGCCAGTGCGGCGAGCGCCATCGCGAGGTCGGCGGGCGTGGCGGCCCGACCGGGCACGGCGTCCCGCATCGCCGCCAGCAGGGGACCGAGCGGGAGCCGTTCGGGGGCGTCCACCAGCAGGGACAGCGCGAGGGCGAGCTGGGCGTAGCCGCCGGGGGTGAACGGCGCGCCGGTGCCGGGGTGTTCGAGCCGGCGGGCGGCGCCGGGGCCGAGCCCGGCCTTGTAGAGGCGGGCGTGCCAGGGGCCGACCACCAGGCGGTAGCCGAGCAGGGTGTCGAACTGGCCGGTCAGCCAGTCGCGGTGACGCCGGATCAGCGGGAACCCGTCGGCGTGCGGCCCGGAGGCGGTGACCAGCGGGTGGGCGAGCAGCAGCCGGGCGGCGATCCGACGCTCGGCGGCGGCGGAACGGTCCTGAGCGCCGGCGGCCGAGCGGGTCGGCTCGGGCTTGCGGTGCTTTCCGGGCAGACCCGGCTTGGCTCCTGAGCGGACGACGGGCAGCGCCCCCTCGTCCCGCCGGGCCCGGCGCTGGCGGCGCGCCGGCCGCGGCTCGCGCACCCGCAGCGCGGCGGGGGCGTGCGCGGTGGGACCGTGCCACCAGCTGACGGCGTCACCGGCCGCCGCCTCCGGACCGGTCACCGGCTCGGCCGGGACGCCGAAGTGGCGGGCCGGGTAGAGGCCGAAGGTGGCGACGCAGAGGTCGTCGGCGGTCCCGGGATCGGCCTCGGCGAACCAGTGCGCCAGCCGGAGCAGCCCCGGATCGGGCGAGAGGACAGCCCCTCCGGTCTCCTGCGGAGCGTCAGGACCGGCTTCGCGTACGGCGACGACGGCGACGGTGGTGCCCTGCCCCGCCCCGCCCGTGCGCCCGTCCGACGTGCCGCCGGCCACCCGCGTGGTGCCGGCCGCGTACTCCTGCTGCTCCATGTCGTGGACCAGACTAGACGGTGGGCGCGGCCGCCGGTGGCCCCAACCGGAGCTCGCGGCGAATTGGTCCGCGCGTACCCCGCCGGAGCGGCCCCGGCCGTCGGCGCGCGCCGGCCTACGCCCGGGTAGTACTCGTGGGTAACCCGGCCTTCCCCGGACGGACCCGGTCGCCTAGGGTGCGGACGAACGGGCCGCCCGCCCCCACCCACCGGAGGACACCGCCGCATGAGCATCCGCACGACAACCCGCGCCGTCCTCGGCGGGCGCCTGCGCTCCGCCACCGGGCTGCTCACCGGCTTCGCCGCCACCTCGGCGGCCCACCTGGGCGCGCTGCTCACCGACACGCCCGCCCTGCGGCACGCCACCAAGCCGACGCTGATGCCGCTGCTGGCCGCGCACAGCGTCACGGCCGCCACCGCGGCCGGGCGGGAGGCGCCGAAGCTGCTGGCGCCCGCGCTGCTGCTCAGCGGCGGCGGGGACGTCCTGCTCCAGCTCGGCGACGACACCGCGTTCCTGGCCGGGATGGGCTCCTTCGCGGCGGCGCACGTCTGCTACGTGACGATGTTCGTCCGGCAGGGGGCGCTGACGGACCGGCGGCGTGCGCTGATCGTCACGGCCGCGTACGCGACGGCCTGGGCCGTGATGGTGGGCCGGCTCTGGCCGGACCTCGGCAGCCTCCGGGCGCCGGTGGCCGGGTACAGCCTGCTGCTCGCCTCGACCGCCGTCACCTCGGCCGGGCTGGGGTGGCGCACCGGCCTCGGCGGGGCGCTCTTCCTGCTCTCCGACACCCTGATCGCCACCAAGCTCGCGAAGTGGCGCGAGCTGCCCGGGCACCAGTTCTGGATCATGGCGACGTACCTCCTGGCCCAGTACCTGCTGGCCTCCGGCCTCCTGCGGGCCGCGGAGGCGCCGGAGACCCCGCGGGCTCCCCGGGCGTCCACGGCGGCCGGGGTCACCGGGGGCTCCGCGGCCCGGGCCGCGACGGCCTGAGACGGGCCGGTGCCGCCGGACCGACCGGTCCGGCGGCACCGTGGGGCGGGCCCGAGGGCCCCCGGGTGCGGGGCGCGCCTTCAGGCGGACCCGGCGCCGCCGCGTCGCCGCAACAGCCAGAATCCGCCGATACCACCGACCACCAGCGCCGCGCCGCCCGCCAGCTCGGCGGGGTCGGCCGCGACCGAGCCGCCGAGACCGGTCTGCACGGCGCCGTGCGGAGCGACCTGCTGGCTGCCCGCACCGGACTGGCCGAGCGAGCCGGCCCACTCCCCGGCCGCCTTGCCCCACTCGCCGAGGCTCTGGCCGGGCGAGGAGGAGGCTCCGGAGGACGCGGCGACGGTGGTCACCGTGACGCTGGTCGAGAAGGCGGCGCCGTCGGGGCAGGTGCCGTCGACCTTGCTGTCGCCGCCGGCCTTGCCCGCCAGCCGCGCGGAGCCGGTGTGCCGGCCGTCCGATCCCAGGGTGAGGGTGGCCGGGCCGCCCTCGAAGGCCTGGGAGCTCGCGGTGATGGTCTTGGCGTCGGGCTTGTCGGACTTCTCGCAGGAGACCGTGACCGTCACGGTCTGGCCCGGTGCGGCCTGGGACGGGCTGACCGTGGCGGCGCCGTCCTTGGCCAGCGCGAGGGGGGCCGTCAGGCCGGTCAGCACCGTCGCGCCGATCAGGGCGGCGGCGGCCGTACGCGTGGGGCGCATACCGGAACCTCCGGGATTCTCGGGCGCGGCCGGGGACTCCGAAGTCCACGTGATCGAACAACCACACCCAGTCATTCACCGACGGTAGGCACACACCCGGCGCCCGGCCACCGCTCTGGCCCGTTCGGGCGAGCCGCCGCTACGGGGCGTGACGCCGGGCCCGGCCGGGCTCAGAGGTCCAGGTCGACCACGACCGGGGCGTGGTCCGACGTCCCCTTGCCCTTGCGGGCCTCGCGGTCCACATAGCTGTCCGTGACGGCGTCGGCGAAGGGCTTGTTGGCGTAGGTGAGGTCGATCCGCATGCCCCGGTTCTTCGGGAAGGCCAGCTGGCGGTAGTCCCAGTAGGTGTACGGGCGGTCGTACTTCAGCGGGCGGGGCACTACGTCCTGCAGACCGGCCTCGCCCAGGGCGGCGAGGGCGGCGCGCTCGGCGGGTGTGACGTGCGTCAGGCCCTCGAAGGCCGCCACGTCGAAGACGTCCTCGTCGGTCGGGGCGATGTTGAAGTCCCCGAGGACGGCGAAGGGGCGCTCCCCCGCGGCGTCCTCCAGCGAGGCCAGGCGCAGGGCCTCCAGCCACTCCAGCTTGTAGCGGTAGTGGGCGTGGTCCACCTCGCGGCCGTTGGGCACGTAGACCGACCAGACCCGGACCGGGCCGCAGGTGGCGGCGATGGCCCGCGGCTCGGTGTCGGGCAGCAGGGCGCCGTCGGCGAGGAAGCCGGGCTGGCCGGGGAGGTCTCGCACCACGTCCTCCAGACCGATCCGGGAGACGACGGCCACGCCGTTCCACCGGCCGGTGCCGTACGCGGCGGTCTCGTAACCGAGCTCGCGGACCGGCTCGTAGGGGAAGGCATCGGTGGAGCACTTGAGCTCCTGGAGGCAGAGCACGTCCGGCTTGGCGCTCTCCAGCCATTCCAGCAGCTTGGGCAGCCGCGCGGTGACGGAGTTGATGTTCCAGGTGGCGATGCGGACGGTCACGGCGGGCGGCCTTCCCGGTGGTACGGACGAGGGTGGGCGCCCGGCAGGACGCCCACCCCGAATCTACCGCCCGGCACCGACAGGCCCGCGGGCCCGCGGGCCCGGGGGCCACCGCCGTCAGGCGTCGGGCGTCAGGGCGCGGGGCGCACCACCGCCGCCGCGCCGCCGCCGCGCCGCACCGGCTCGGCGGCCGCCACCCAGCGGCCGTCCGGCAGGCGCTCGACGCCGGTCGCGGCGCCGATCTCGGGCGTGCTGGTGAACACGTGGCCGAGCGCCTCCAGCCGGGCCCGCTCGGGCAGGTCCAGGAAGGCCGGCTCGGCCTGGGTGGCGGCCGTGTTGCGCTGGCTGGCCCGCGGCGCGGCGATCGCCTGCTCCAGGCCGAGGCCCCGGTCCAGGCGTCCGAGCAGGACCTGGAGGGTGGTGGTGATGATGGTCGCGCCGCCGGGCGAGCCGGCCGCCAGCACCGGCTCGCCGTCGCGCAGCACGATGGTCGGCGAGAGCGAGGAGCGCGGGCGCTTGCCCGGCCCGGCGAGGTTCGGGTCCGGCACCCCGGGGGTCAGCGGGGTGAAGTTGAAGTCGGTCAGCTCGTTGTTGAGCAGGAAGCCCCGGCCGGGGACGGTGATGCCGCTGCCGCCGGTCTGCTCCAGGGTGAGGGTGTAGGAGACGACGTTGCCCCAGCGGTCGGCCACGGTCAGGTGACTGGTGCTCAGGCCCTCGTAGGGCTCGGGCTGGGCCGCGCCGGTGTTCGCGCAGTCGGCCGGGTGGCGCGGGTCGCCGGGGGCGAGCGGGCTGGTGAGCGCCCGGTCGGGGCTGATCAGGCAGGCCCGCGAGGCGACGTACCGGGGGGAGAGCAGCTCCTTGGCCGGGACGTCGGAGAAGGCCGGGTCGCCGACCCAGCGGTTGCGGTCGGCGAAGGAGATCCGGGAGGCCTCCAGGAAGTGGTGGTAGTACTGCGTGTCGTCGTACCGGCCGACGTCGCCGTCCTCCAGGATGCCCAGCGCCTCGCCGACGGTGGTGCCGCCGGAGCTGGACGGGGCGATCGAGTAGAGGTCGTAGTCGCGGTAGGCCACGTGGGTGGGCTGCTGGCGGCGCACCTGGTACGCGGCCAGGTCGGCGGCGTCCACCTTGCCGGGGCGGGCGTTGCGCCCGGAGGCCGGGTCCACCGGCGGGTGCTGGATGGTCCGGACGATGTCGGCGCCGAGGTCGCCCCGGTAGAGCGCCGCGGTGCCCTGCTCGCCCAGCTGGCGGTAGGTGGCGGCGAGCTCGGGGTTGCGGAACGTGGAGCCGACCGCGGGGAGCTTGCCGCCGGGCAGGAAGAGCTTCGCGGTGGCGGGGAAGTCCTTGAACCGGTCCTGGTTGAGCGCGGTCTGGTCCTGGAAGGTCTGGTCGACGGTGAAGCCCTGCTCGGCGATCCGCCGGGCCGGCTTCAGCGCGTCGGCGAAGGAGCGCTTGCCCCACTGCCGCACGGCCGTCTCCCAGGTCGCCGGGGAGCCGGGCACGCCGACCGACAGCCCGCTGGTGACGGCGTCCGCGAAGGCCAGCGGCTTGCCGCCCTCCAGGAAGAGCGACGCGTCGGCCGTCCGGGAGGCCGTCTCGCGGCCGTCGATGGTGGACACCCGGCCGCTGTCGTGGTCGTAGTAGACGAAGTACCCGCCGCCGCCGATGCCGGCCGAGTACGGCTCGGTGACACCGAGCGCCGCCGCGACGGCGACGGCGGCGTCCACCGCGTTGCCGCCCTTGCGCAGCACCTCGATGCCGGCCGCCGTGGCGTCGGCGTCCACGCTGGCCACCGCGCCGCCCCAGCCCACCGCCTCGGGCACCTTCGGCGGCGGGGCTGCCGCCCCGGCCGGCCCGGCGGCGGAACAGACCAGGGCGGTGGCAAGCAGGAGCGGCGGGGCGATTCGGGCCAGAGCTCTCATCCGGAGGCCTCCTGAGTAGACGTCAACTCCGTTGTTTCACAGGAGGCATGGCCCGGACAACAGGGCGCCGCGACTACCGGCGGGTAGTCCGGCGCTACAGCACGCTGCGCTCCACCCGGCGCCGCTTGATGGTGCGGAAGCGGCGGGCGACCTGGCGGGCGAGGTCGGCGGCGCCGACCAGGCCCGCCTCGTTGCCCAGGGCCGCGTGCGCGATGGTCGCCTCCGGCCGGAAGCCGCGCCCGGTGAGGGTGCGACGGAAGGCGTCCCGGGCCGGGGCGAGGAGGAGGTCGCCGGCCTCGGAGACGCCGCCGCCGACCACGAAGCGGCCCGGGTCCAGGGCGGCCGCGAGGTTCGCGATGCCGACCCCGAGCCAGGTGCCGACCTCGTAGAGCAGCTCGACGGCGGTCGCGTCACCGGCCCGGGCGGCCTCGGTGACCAGCGGGCCGGTGATGCCCTCGACCGCGCCGCCGGCCCTGGCCAGCAGCAGCTGGACCACCGGCGACTCCTCGGCGACCAGCTCGCGCGCGTCGCGCACCAGGGCGTTCCCGGAGGAGTACTGCTCCCAGCAGCCCCGGTTGCCGCACGGGCAGCGGTGGCCGCCGGGCACCACCTGCATGTGCCCGAACTCCCCCGCCAGCCCGTACTTGCCCCGGTCGACGTAGCCGTCGCGGACCACCGCGCCGCCGATGCCGGTGCCGAGGGTGAGCATCACCATGAGGTCCTCGCCGCGCCCGGCGCCGAACCGCCATTCGGCCCAGGCCGCCGCGTTGGCGTCGTTCTCGACGATCACCGGGAACCGCAGCCGCTCGCTGAGCGCCTGCTGGAGCGGTTCGTTGCGCCAGTTCAGGTGCGGGGCGAAGAGCACCCGGGAGCGCTCGGCGTCCACCCAGCCGGCCGCGCCGATGCCCACCGCGTGGACGTCGTGGCGGTCGGCGAGTTCGAGCACCAGCTCGACGATGACGTCCTCGACGACCCGGGGGCTCTTGCTCTTGTCGGGGGTGTCGGTGCGCAGCTTCTCCAGCACCTTGCCCTCGCCGTCCACCACACCCGCGACCACCTTGGTGCCGCCGATGTCGACGCCGATGGTGGGCAGCCGCAGGAGGCCGGCGGGCAGGGCCCGGCGGCGGCGCTCGGCCCGCGGGCCGAGGCCGAGCAGGCTGGGCAGGACCGGTGGCCGGGAGGCGGCGTTGGGGGTGGTCACGGCTGCGGACGCTCCTCACGGGGATCACGGGAGTCACGGGTGTCACGGGGTTCACGGGGTTCACGGGTGTCGGTGCCCGGCCGGGCCAGCTCGTGCGAGAGCTCCTCCAGGTCGGAGCCGCCGGCCATCTCGGTGGTGAGCTCCTCCAGGCCGATCTCCGCCCGCGGGTGGCTACCGGCCATCCGGCCCCGCTTGAGCAGGGTGAAGTGGTCGCCGACCAGGTAGGCGTGGTGCGGGTTGTGGGTGATGAGCACCACCCCGAGGCCGGCGTCGCGGGCGGCGGTGACGTACTTGAGCACCACCCCCGACTGCTTGACGCCGAGCGCGGCGGTCGGCTCGTCCAGGATCAGCGCCTCGGCGCCGAAGTGGACGGCCCGGGCGATCGCCACGCACTGGCGCTGGCCGCCGGAGAGGGTGCCGATCGGGCGGTCGACGTCGTGCAGGTCGATGCCCATCCGGGCGAGCGCCTCCCGGGTGGTGGCGCGCATCCCGTCGGCGTCCAGGCGCAGTCCGCCCCAGCGCCGCAGGCCCCGTTCGGAGCCGAGGAAGAAGTTCCGCCAGACGGGCATCAGCGGGACGACCGCGAGGTCCTGGTAGACGGTGGCGATGCCGCGGTCCAGCGCCTCGCGCGGGGAGCCGAAGCGGACCTCCTCGCCGCCGACGGTGAAACGGCCCTCGTCGTGCCGGTGCAGCCCGGCGATGATCTTGATCAGGGTGGACTTGCCGGCGCCGTTGTCGCCGAGCACGCAGCTGATCTCGCCGGCCCGCAGGGTGAGCGAGACGTCCTGGAGCGCCCGGACGGAGCCGTAGGTCTTGCCGACGCCTTCGAGGCGGAGCAGCTCGGTCATCGCGGTCCCCGTTCGGCGCGGCGCTTGACGAAGGTGTTCAACAGGGCGGCGAGCAGCAGCATCGCACCCAGGAAGAACTTGAACCAGTCGGGGTTCCACTGGGCGTAGATGATGCCCTTGCTCGCCATGCCGAAGATCAGCGCGCCGAGCGCCGAGCCGACCACCGAGCCGTAACCGCCGGTGATCAGGCAGCCGCCGATGACGGCCGCCACGATGTAGATCAGCTCGTTGCCGACGCCCTCGCCGGACTGCACGGTGTCGAAGGAGAACAGCAGGTGCTGGCCGAGCACCCAGGCGCCGAAGCCGACGCCGAGGTAGAGCACCGTCTTGGTCCGGGCGACGGGCACGCCGACCGCCCGGGCCGCGGCCGCGTCGCCGCCGACCGCGAAGATCCAGTTGCCGAAGCGGGTCCGCAGCAGCACCCAGCTGCCGACCAGCAGCAGGCCGAGCCACCACCAGACGGTGGCCTTGATCGTCAGCCCGCCGACGGTGACCTCGGAGGCGAACAGCCAACGGCAGGCGCCGAAGCCCTCCATGTCGGAGATCGGCTTGGTCGAGACGGTGCCGGAGACCAGCTTGGTGACGCCGAGGTTGGCGCCGGTGAGCATCAGGAAGGTGCCCAGGGTGACGATGAAACTGGGCAGCTTCGTCCGGCTGAGCATCCAGCCGTTGAAGCCGCCGACCGCCAGCGTCACCAGCAGCGAGACCAGCACGCCGACCCAGGTCACCGCGGTGAGCTGGTAGGACACCATCGACGAGGTCAGCGCGGCGGTGGTGACCAGCACGCCGGCCGACAGGTCGAACTCGCCGCCGATCATCAGCAGCGAGACCGGGACGGCCATGATCCCGATGGTGGAGGCCGCGTACAGCACGGTGCCCAGCGAGGAGACCCGCAGGAACGGTTCGGCGACCGCGGCGAAGACCAGGAAGACCGCGGCGGCGGCGATCAGCGCCCCCAGTTCGGGGCGGGCGAGCACCCGCCGCAGCGCCGCCGGGCGGTCCTGGACGAGGAGGTCGGTGGTGCTCAACGCGTCCCCCTCGCGACGTACTCGGCGAGGGCGTCGGCGTCGTCGCGGGTGAGGATCTGCGGCCCGGTCAGCACGGGCTTGCCGCCGCCGAGCATGTCCAGGTTGGAGCGGTAGAGCCAGAGCAGGTCGACGCCCTCGTAGCCCTGGAGGTAGGGCTGCTGGTCGACGGCGAAGCCGACCGAGCCGGACTTGAGGCCGGCCACCACCTGGGTGCCCAGGTCGAAGGTGTCGAGCTCGACGGGGCGGCGGGCGTCCTGGATCGCCTGCAGTCCGGTGGCGGCCATCGGCCCGGAGAGGGTCAGCACGGTGTCGATGGCCGGGTCGGCCTGCAGCTTGGCGGAGACGGCGGCCCGGGCGTCGGGCATGTTGACGCCGTCCACGTAGAGCACCTGGAAGGCCCCGCCGGCCTTGGACTGGGCGCCGGAGCAGCGCTGCTCCTGGCCGACGTTGCCCTGCTCGTGGATCACGCAGAGGACGTTCTTGCGGCCCCGGCCGGCGAGCTCGGTGCCGGCCGCCTGGCCGGCGGTGGACTCGTCCTGGCCGATGTGGGTCAGCGCGCCGAACCGGGCGGAGTACTCCTGGCCGGAGTTCACGGTGATCACCGGGATGCCGGCCGCCTTGGCCTTGCCCAGCACGTCACCGAGCGCGTCGCCCTTGGCGAGGGTGACCAGCAGGCCGTCGACCTTCTGGTCGATGGCGGCCTGGACCAGCTGGACCTGGTTCTGGGTCTGGGCGTCGTTGGAGTACAGGAAGGTGATGTTGTCCTTGGCGGCGGCCTGCTCGGCGCCCTTGCGCACGGTGTCCCAGAAGGCGTCGCCGGCGCCGGCGTGGGTCACCATGGCGATCTTCCAGCGCGGGGTGGTGACGGCACTGCCACCGGCGGCCGCGGCCTGGCTGCGGGCGTGCTCGGCGCGGAGGCCTCCGGTACTGCTGCAGCCGGCCACGGCGGCCAGCACGGCGAGGACGGCGCAGGCGGGCCGGAACCGGCGGAAGGGGCGAAAGCGGGTTGTGCTCATCCCCATAGTCTCGCTGCCCGCCGCGCGCGGCATCGCACCGCCTCGCCCGCCGCCCGGATCCGCCCGGGCGGTATCGTGCCCCCGGTGGCGTTCCTGGGAGTCCGCTGGGTGCAGCGTCCGGGTGCGGGCCGTCAGGGTGGCAGACTGGTGCGGGCCCCAAGAGGGAACAGCGCCGAAACGTGATGTTCCTCTCAGGTTCCTTACAGATTCGGACGGCAACCGATCCCGCGTTCCCGACCGTCTGATGCCATTGGAGCGCGTTCCGGGCGAGTGGGGCCCCGGACGGCTTTGAACCCGGATACGAGAATTTGATGCAACTGACAGGCACGCCATTCCTCATCTGCACGATCGTCCTCGTGCCGATCTCCATCGCGGCGGCCCTGCTGCTCTGGGGAAAGGTGCGCGGGCCGAGGCCGGTGCAGGTCCTTTCCAGGCTTGCCATGATCGTCTTTTGCCAGATCACCGCCGTGACGACGGTCTTCGTCATGGTCAACAACGCCAACCTGATCTACGGCAACTGGGACGACCTGCTGGGCACCGGCAACCACGTCCGGGCCGTGCCCTCCGTCCCCCCGGCCGAGGCGGGCGCCGGCGGGGCCCAGGCCGGCGGCGACGCCGCCAAGCAGCCGCCCAAGGTCCACCAGCAGTTCCGCAGCGTGGACGACCCCAAGGTGCCGAACGACGTCCAGAAGACCGACCTCAAGGGCCAGCTGTCCGGCGTGGACGGCGAGGTGCTGGTCTGGCTGCCGCCGCAGTACCACGACCCGGCGTTCAAGGACAAGAAGTTCCCGGTCGTCGAGCTGATCCCGGGCTTCCCCGGCTCCTCCTCCACCTGGTACGGCACGCTCAAGGTCTCCGAGCAGCTCAAGCCGCTGATGCAGGAGGGCAAGGTGGCGCCGTTCATCCTGGTCTCGCCGCGCACCCTGCTGCTGGGCAACAGCACCGACGCCGGCTGCACCGACGTGCCCGGCAAGGTCAACGCGGACACCTGGCTGACCCGCGACGTCCCCCAGATGGTGCTGGACAACTTCCGTGCCGAGCCGTCGGCCGACCGCTGGGCGGTGGCCGGCTACTCGGCCGGTGCCCACTGCGCCGCCAAGCTCTCGCTGGCCCACCCCAACCGCTACCGGGCCGGCATCAGCCTCTCGGGCTACAACGACCCGGCGGTCGAGAAGTCCTCACTGGTCGGCAAGGACGCCCAGCTGCGCGAGGCGAACAACCCGGTCACCATCGTGAAGACCGCCGCCCAGCCGCCGAAGGTCGCCCTGTACATCAGCGGCAACAAGGGCGACGGCTACGAGGACGGCCAGGCGATCGCGGCCGTCGCGAAGGCGCCGACCACCGTCCAGGTCCAGGAGACCACCGGGCCGCACTCCAGCGACGTCTGGAAGAACATGGTGCCGGGCGTCTTCCAGTGGCTCACCTCGATCATCCCCGTGCAGCCGTAGTCACGCGGAAGGGTCCGCCCCGCACACCGACGGTGTGCGGGGCGGACCCTTTCCGTGCGGGCTCAGGCCAGTTCGAGGGCCAGGTAGAAGTCCACCCGGTCCTCCAGCCGGGAGAGGTCACGGCCGGTCAGCTCCTCGATCCGGCCGATCCGGTAGCGCAGCGTGTTGACGTGCACGTGCAGCTGGGCGGCGCAGCGGGTCCACGAGCCGTCCGAGCGCAGGAACGCCTCCAGGGTGCGGACCAGGTCCGCCTGGTGCTCGATGTCGTAGGCGATCACCTTGTCCAGCAGCCGGCTGCGGAACGCCCGGCGAACCTCGTCGGGCACCGCGGCCAGCAGCAGCACGTGCGAGGCCAGCTCCTCCGGGCCGGCCACGCAGACCCGGCCGACCCGGGCGGCGGCGATCCGGCGGGCGTGCCGGGCCTCCTCCAGCGCGCCGCGCAGGCCGCCCGCCTCGGAGGCGGGGGCCGACACGCCGAGGGTGATCCGGCCCTCCGAGCCGAGGCCCGCCTCCAGCGGGGCGAGCAGCTCCCGCAGGGTGTCGGCGGGCACCGCGCTGTCCAGCGCGGGCAGCACCACCACCGCGCCGGTGCCCGCCCCCGCGACCAGGGCGCGGTCGGTGGTGCCGTTGAGAGCTTCCTCCAGGATCAGCCGCACCGCGCCCTCGGGCAGGCCGGTGCCCTCGGCGCTGAGCACCAGCCAGGAGCCGTCCGGCGACTGCGGCTTGGGCTCGGGGTTCTCGTACCGGGCGGCCATCGCCGAGGAGGCGTACAGGGTGCGGCTGATCTCGCCCGGGTCGGCGTCGCGCTGGAGCAGCGTCAGCACCTCGTCGGCGAGGCGGCGGCGCAGCCGGCGGCCCTCGTCGCGGCGGTGCCGCTCGGCGGCGACCAGCCGGGCCAGGTTCTCGGCGAGCTGCTGGCGCTTGGTGGTCCATTCGGTGACGTCGCCGGCCACCGCGAGCACCCAGTCGGCGAGCGGCGCCTGGACGTCGTCGAGGGCCGGGGCGGGCAGCAGCGAGTAGGAGCCGTTGGCCAGCCGGGCCCGGTGCGGGGGGCGGCGGCGCTGGCGCTGGGCGCCGAGGTGGGCGCGGACCAGCTGGTCGCGGTCCTCGGCGGAGAGCCGGTCGGCCGGGCCGGCGATCACCGCGCCGGTGGGCGTGAGCACCCAGCAGTCGAGGTCGAGGTCGCCGCCGAGGAGGTCGAGGACGGCGTCCAGTCCGCCGCCGCCGGCCGCGGAGACCAGCAGCCGGTGGCGGTCGACCAGGGCGGCCAGGTCGGCGGCGCGGTCGGCGGAGACCTGTCGGCCGATGAACTCGGTGACGGTGCCGAAAGCGATGTCGTCGGGTACCGCCAACAGGGGCATCCGGTGCCGGCGACACGCGTCGACGAGGTCCTCGGGGACGGGGCCGACCTCGGCCTCGCCGGCCGCGAGGGCGACCGCGCCACCGGCCACGATGGTCCGCACGAAGCGTTCGGAGTCGGCCGGCCCGGTGCGCCAGAGCATGCCGGTGAGCACCAGCTCGCCGCCGTGCAGGTAGCGGCCCGGGTCGTGCAGGTCCGTGGTCATCACGCCGCTGACCTGCCGGTCGAGCTCTTCCTCGGCCGCGAGCAGGCGCAGTCTCGGGGCTCCGGGGGCGAGCAGGTCGCGGACACGCATCCGGGACTCCTTACGGGCTTGGGGTGGGGGTGGGGGGCCCGAGCGCGCGGTCCGGGGGTCACAGTGTGCCCGAACATCCGTGCTCGGTGTTACGTCCCAACGGACGCCCGGATCACGGGGTCATAGCTCGGGAATCACGGCCGGATTACGGTCGTAGGCAGCACCCGGAAATCAGCTGGGCTGCGAGATTCTCGTCCTTAGAGGAACGTACAGGATGCCGGGCGGGACCACAGCCGGGGCTTCATGCCATCGGTGACTGCCAGTGGGCCCCGTCACAGAGGTTCACTGGCCACACGCCGCCGGACACACCCCGGTGACCAGGACCCGACGCGGAGGCGACGAAGCGGACAGCGCGGTCCGAACACCGAGTTCCGGGCACTGTGCCCACCCGTCCGGCCGGCAACGACTTGAGGAGACACCCGCATGGAGTTCCTTCGGCCCGCTACCTGGGACGAGGCACTCGCGGCGAAGGCTGAGTACCCGACCGCGCTGCCCATCTCGGGCGGTACGGACGTCATGGTCGAGATGAACTTCGACGTGCACCGGCCATCCGCGATTCTCGACCTGAACCGCATCACCGAGCTCACCGAATGGTCGAACGACGGCGACGTCGTCCGGCTCGGCGCCTCCGTCCCCTACTCCCGGATCATCGACGAGCTGTCCGGTCCGCTGCCCGGCCTCGCGCTGGCGGCCCACACCGTCGGCTCGCCGCAGATCCGCAACCGCGGCGGCGTCGGCGGCAACCTCGGCGGTGCTTCCCCGGCCGGCGACGCGCACCCCGCGCTGCTGGCCGCCGGCCGCGACGTGTTCGTCGAGGCGGACTCCGTGCGCGGCACCCGGATGATCCCGATCGACGAGTTCTACGTCGGCGTCAAGCGCAACAGCCTGGCGGCCGACGAGCTGATCAGGGCCGTGCACATCCCCGTCGCGGACGGCCCGCAGCAGTTCTCCAAGATCGGCACCCGCAACGCCATGGTGATCGCGGTCTGCGCCTTCGGCTTCGCGCTGCACCCGAAGAACGGCACCGTCGGCACCGGGATCGGCTCGGCCGCCCCCACGCCGCGCCGCGCCGTCGAGGCCGAGGAGTACCTGCGGGGCGTGCTCGCCGAGCGCGGCCTGTGGGAGTCCGGCGAGCTGCTGGGCGCCGAGGTGATCCAGCGGTTCGGCGAGCTGGTGAAGGCCGCCGCCTCGCCCATCGACGACGTCCGCGGCACCGCCGACTACCGGCGGCACTCGCTGGCCGTGATGGCGCGCCGCACGCTCACCTGGACGTGGAACGACTACAGCAAGCAGATCAGGAGCGCGGCATGAGGGTCACTTTCACCGCCAACGGCAAGCCGGTCGAGGCCGACGACGTCTGGGAGGGCGAGAGCCTGCTCTACGTGCTGCGCGAGCGGGTCGGCCTCCCGGGCTCGAAGAACGCCTGCGAGCAGGGCGAGTGCGGCTCCTGCACGGTCTACCTGGACGGCGTCCCGGTCTGTTCGTGTCTGGTCGCGGCCGGCCAGGTGCAGGACCGCGAGGTCCGCACCGTCGAGGGCCTGAGCGACGAGCAGGGCGAGCTGGGCCTGGTCCAGCAGGCCTTCATCGACGCCGGTGCCGTCCAGTGCGGCTTCTGCACGCCCGGCCTGCTGGTGCAGACCGACGCGCTGCTGGCGAAGGACGCCCAGCCGAGTGACAACGACATCCGTGAGGCGCTGTCGGGCAACCTCTGCCGCTGCACCGGCTACGAGAAGATCATGGACGCGGTGCGGCTGGCTTCCGCCCGCACGTGCGAGAGGGCGACGTCGGAATGAGTACCCGCACCATCCAGGGTCAGAAGAACCTGCAGAACATCAACCAGGCCAGCAAGGACGGCATCGGCGGCTCGCCGCTGCGCCCGGACGGCAACCTGAAGGTCAAGGGCGAGTTCGCCTACTCGTCCGACCTGTGGCACGAGGACATGCTCTGGGGTATGGCGCTGCGCTCGCCGCACCCCCGGGCGAACATCCTCTCGGTGGACATCGCCGACGCGTTGAAGGTCCCCGGCGTGTACGCCGTCCTCACGCACGAGGACATCCCCGGCACCAAGTACTACGGCCTGGAGATCCAGGACCAGCCGGCCCTGGCGATCGACAAGGTCCGCTACCACGGTGAGGCCATCGCGCTGGTCGCGGCCGACCACCCGGAGACGGCCCGCCGCGCGGTGAAGAAGATCAAGGTCGAGTACGAGGTGCTCACCCCGATCACCACCGAGGAGCAGTGCCTCGACCCGGAGACCCACGGCTACGTGCACGAGCCGCACGAGTTCAAGTCGCACGGCTACGGCAACATCTGCCACGAGCAGAAGCTGGTCTCCGGCCTCGGCGTGACCGACGAGGTGCGGGCCCTGGCGGACGTCATCGTCAAGGGCAGCTACGAGGTCGGCATGCAGGACCAGGCCTTCCTCGGCCCGGAGTCCGGCCTGGCCGTGCCGGCCGAGGACGGCGGCATCGACCTCTACATCGCCACCCAGTGGCTGCACGTGGACCGCCAGCAGATGGCCCCCGTGCTGGCCCTGCCGGAGGAGAAGGTCCGCCTCACGCTGGCCGGTGTCGGCGGCGCCTTCGGCGGCCGCGAGGACATCTCGATGCAGATCCACGCCTGCCTGCTCGCCCAGCACACCGGCAAGCCGGTCAAGATCGTCTACGCCCGTGACGAGTCCTTCTACGGCCACGTGCACCGCCACCCGGCGAGGATGACCTACGAGCACGGCGCCACCCGGGACGGCAAGCTGGTCTTCGCCGACTGCCGGATCGTGCTGGACGGCGGCGCGTACGCCTCCGCCTCGCCGGCCGTGGTCGGCAACGCGGCCTCACTCGGCCACGGCCCGTACGTGATCCCGAACGTCAAGATGCACGCCATCGCGCTGTACAGCAACAACCCGTCCTGCGGGGCGATGCGCGGCTTCGGCGCGGTCCAGGCCGCGTTCGGCTACGAGACCCAGATGGACCGGCTCGCCGCCGAGCTGGGCATGGACCCGGTCGAGCTGCGCCAGCTGAACGCGATGTCGGAGGGCGACTTCATGCCCACCGGCCAGCAGATCGACTCGCCCGCCCCCGTCGCCGAACTCCTGCGCCGGGTCAAGGACATGCCGCTCCCGCCGCCGCTGGACACCGAACAGCTGGACGTCCGCCAGCTGCCCGGCGCGCTCTCCAACACCTCGCACGGCGAGGGCATCGTGCGCGGCGTCGGCTACTCGGTCGGCATCAAGAACGTCGGCTTCTCCGAGGGCTTCGACGACTACTCCACCGCCCGGGTGCGCCTGGAGGTGATCGGCGGCGAGCCGGTCGCCATGGTGCACACCGCGATGGCCGAGGTCGGCCAGGGCGGCGTCACCGTGCACGCCCAGATCGCGCGCACCGAGCTGGGCGTCGAGCAGGTCACCATCCACCCGGCCAACACCGAGGTCGGCTCGGCCGGTTCGACCTCGGCCTCCCGGCAGACCTACATGACGGGCGGTGCGGTGAAGCTCGCCGCCGAGGCCGTCAAGCAGGCGCTGATCGAGAAGGGCCGCCGGCGCTACGGCTGGACCCAGCACGACCTGACGCTGGCCGGCGGCAAGGTGGTCTCGCCGTCGACGGGCGCCCTGGTCTCCATGGTCGACCTGCTCGGCGACGAGGCGATCGACCTCACCCGCGAGCACCACCACCGCCCGACCGTCCCGTTCGACAAGGAGACCGGGCAGGGCTTCGGCCACGTCCAGTACACCTTCTGCGCCAACCGCGCCGTGGTCGACGTGGACGTCGAGCTGGGCCTGGTCAAGGTGGTCGAGCTGACCGCCGTCCAGGACGTCGGCAAGGCGCTCAACCCGCTCTCGGTGGTGGGCCAGATCCAGGGCGGCTGCACCCAGGCGCTCGGCCTGGCCGTGATGGAGGAGATCATCGTCAAGGACGGGAAGGTCCGCAACGCGTCCTTCACCGACTACCTGATCCCCACCATCCTGGACACCCCGCCGATCCCGGTGGAGATCCTCGAACTCCCCGACCCGCACGCCCCGTACGGGCTGCGCGGGGTGGGCGAGGCCCCGACCGTCTCCGCGACGCCGTCGATCGTGGCCGCCATCCGCAACGCCACCGGTCTGGCGCTCAACCGGATCCCCGTCCGGCCCGAGCACCTGACCACCGAGGCCCCCGGACCGACGTAGCCACCGGGTCTCCCCCGCACCTCCCCGGGGCGGCGACCGTCTTCCCCGCCGCCCCGGGGCAGTTCCACCCCGAAGTACGGGCACCACACATGCACCAGCCGAAGCAAAGCGAACGCATCCTCCCGCTGCCTCTCCCACGCCGGGGTTCTGCAGCGGTGCGCACCACCCACCCCCGGCCGACGGCCGGTGGAACGCACTGCACCGCAGCACTGCCACAGAGTGCGCCCAGTGAGTCGAATCGTCCCCCTGTGCCAACTTCGTTGACTGGCTGTCAGGTCGGCTCGCCCACCCCAACCCCCTTTGACACTTGGGAGTGGACATGACCAGGATCCCCACGGAGCCCGGCACCACTGAAGACAGACCCACCGAGGACGACACCCCCACGTCGGCCCCGGTCACACCGCCGAAGAACGCCATGGACGCGTACTTCAAGATCACGGCCCGGGGATCGACCTTCGGCAACGAGATCCGCGGTGGCCTCACCACCTTCATGGCGATGGCCTACATCGTCCTGCTCAACCCGATCATCCTGAGCGGCGCCGACGTCAACGGCCTCAAGCTGGACCACGCCCAGCTCACGACCGCCACCGCGCTCGCCGCCGCCGTCACCACGATCCTGATGGGCGTGGTCGGCAACGTCCCCCTCGCGGTCGCCGCCGGCCTCTCCGTCTCCGGCGTGATATCCGCCCTGGTGGTACCGCACACCACCTGGCCCCAGGCGATGGGCCTCTGCGTCGTCTACGGCCTGCTGATCGTCCTGCTGGTGGTCTCCGGACTGCGCGAGAAGATCATGAACGGCATCCCCCTGCCGCTCAAGCACGCCATCACCATCGGCATCGGCCTCTTCGTCTCGCTGATCGGCCTGGTCAAGGCCGGCTTCGTGCACACCGGCGGTCCCACCCCGCTCGCGCTCGGCCCCTTCGGCGAACTCGCCGGCTGGCCCGTGCTGGTCTTCTGCCTCACGGTGCTGACGATCTTCGTCCTGCTGGCCCGCAACGTCCGCGGCGCGATCCTGATCGGCATCGCCGGCGGCACCGTGGTGGCCTTCGTCATCAACGCGGTCGCCGACCTCCCGGCGAAGACCTGGGTCAGCTCCGCCCCGGTGTGGCCGAGCGGCGGCCCGGTCTCCACACCCGACTTCGGCCTCTTCGGTCACATCGACGTCTTCGGGGCCTTCGGCAGCCACGGCCTCGGCGCGATCAGCGCCTCGGTCGCCGTCTTCACCCTGGTCCTGGCCGGCTTCTTCGACGCGATGGCCACCATCATCGGCGTCGGCACCGAGGCGGGCCTGGCCGACAAGCAGGGCCGGATGCCCGGCCTGTCCAAGGCGCTGTTCATCGACGGCGCCGGCGGTGCCATCGGCGGTGTCGCGGGCTCCTCCGGCCAGACCGTGTTCGTCGAGTCGGCCACCGGCGTCGGCGACGGCGCCCGGACCGGCCTCGCCTCGACCGTCACCGGCGGCGTGTTCGCCCTCATGCTGTTCTTCTCGCCGCTCGCCGCGATCGTCCCCACCGAGGTCGCCTCCGCGGCCCTGGTCGTCATCGGCTCGATGATGATGAGCCAGGCCCGGCACATCGACTGGTCGGACCGCGAGGTCGCCATCCCGGCCTTCCTCACCTGCACCCTGATGCCGTTCACCTACAGCATCACCGCCGGTGTCGCCGCGGGCGTCATCTCGTACACCGTCATCAAGGCCGGCACCGGCAAGTGGCGCGAGCCCGGCCCGCTGATGTGGATCCTCACCGGCGTGTTCGTGGTCTACTTCGCGCTCACTCCGATCAAGTCCTGGCTGGGCGTCCACTAGCAGCACCGCCGCCGTACGGGAATCGTTTCCCGTACGGCGGCACCTCCCGTTCCGTCTTCCGAGGTGTTAAGGAGCTCCCCGACATGCACGACATCGCCGAGCAGCTGCAGGCCTGGCACGCGTCCGGGCGTTCCTTCGCCGTGGCCACGGTGGTCGGGGTCTCCGGCAGCGCGCCGCGCGACCCGGGTGCCGCGCTCGCCGTCGACGCGGCCGGCGAGGCGATCGGCAGCGTCTCCGGCGGCTGCGTCGAGGGAGCCGTCTACGAGCTCTGCCAGGTCGCCATCGAGTCCGGCCGGCCGGTGCTGGAACGCTTCGGCTACAGCGACGAGGACGCCTTCGCGGTCGGCCTGACCTGCGGCGGCGTGCTGGACGTCTTCGTCCAGCCGGTCGTCCCCGGCACCGACCCCGCACTCGACGCCGGCATCACCTACCTCGCCTCCGGCACCCCGGTCGCCCTGGCCCGGGTGATCGACGGCCCCGCCGCGCTGGTTGGCGCCACCGTCGCCGTCACCGCCGACACCCACCACGGGGCTCTCTCCCCCGCGCCCACCACCGTGGCCCCGCTGGAGCGCGCCGTGGTCGCCGAGGCCCGCGCCATGCTGGACGCCGGGCGCACCGGCCGCCTGGTCCTCGCCCTCGACGGACGCCCCTGCGACGACCGGGAGCAGGGCACCGTCACCTTCTTCGTCGAGTCCTACGTCCCCGCGCCGCGGATGATCGTCTTCGGGGCGATCGACTTCGCCGCCGCCGTGGTGCGGATCGGCAAGTTCCTCGGCTACCACGTCACCGTCTGCGACGCCCGGCCGGTCTTCGCCACCGAGCGGCGCTTCCCCGACGCCGACCAGGTGGTGGTCGACTGGCCGCACCGCTACCTGGACTCCCAGCTGGACCGGATCGACGGGCGGACGGTGCTCTGCGTCCTCACCCACGACGCCAAGTTCGACATCCCCCTGCTGGAGCGCGCGCTGCGGCTGCCGGTCGGCTACATCGGCGCGATGGGCTCGCGCCGCACCCACCGGGACCGCGACACCCGGCTGCGCGAGGTCGGCCTGACCGACGCCGAGATCGGCCGGCTGCGCTCGCCGATCGGCCTGGACCTCGGTGCCCGGACCCCCGAGGAGACCGCCGTCTCGGTCGCCGCCGAGATCGTCGCCCACCGGCGCGGCGGCAGCTGCCTGCCGTTGAGCCGCGGCGAGGGGCCGATCCACCACGACCTGGCGCGGGCGGCCGGTCCGGCCACCGGGGACGCGCGGTCCCACGCGGCCTGACCGCGGCGCGGCCCGGCCCCGCCGTCACCGCACGACGTCGTGGACCTCGCGGATCAGCGGCGGTGCGGCCGGGATGCCGACCTCCTGGAGGATCGGCAGCAGCACCGCCGAGAAGTGCTCGAAGGCCTCCCGGGACTCCCACACTTCGGTGACGTGCCAGCCGCCGCCCGGCGTCGGACCGGACACGTGCAGGACCAGCCCGCGCACCGGCCAGTCCGAGGGCGCGTTCAGCCCGGTGCCGCCGGTCAGCCGGTCCACCGCCTCCTCGTACTGGTCCCGGGTGGTACCGGGGAATTCGAACATCACGATGATGGCCATGCGCTGCTCCCGTCGGATGGGCTCCGTCGCCTCCCATGCAGCCCCGCCCCCGCCCGCCCGGCCATCCGGCGCCACCACCCGGGTGACGTCGGGCAGCGCGCCGGGCGGGCTACTCCGAGAGCGCCAGCCGCACCCCGAAGCCCACCACCACCGCACCCGTCACCCGGTCCAGCAGCCGGCGCGCGGCGGGCCGGCTCAGCCAGCCGCGCACCGCCCTGGCGAAGCCCACCAGCACGGCCGACCAGAGCAGGCCCTCCACGACGTGGACGCAGGTCAGGGCCACCCCGGCGGCGAAGTGCGGGGCCCCCGCGGGGATGAACTGCGGCAGCACGGCGACGTAGAAGACGCCGACCTTGGGATTGAGCAGATTGGTGAGCGTGCCGCGCCGCCAGCCGGACCGGACCCCGCCGCCGGTCGGCAGCCGCTCCGGTTCGGCCCCGCCGCCCCGGTTGCGCAGCAGGCCGATCCCCATCCAGACCAGGTACGCGGCCCCGGTCCAGCGCAGGACCTCGTACGCCAGGTGGGAGGCGGTCAGCAGGGCGGTCACCCCGGCCGAGGTGAGGGTGCCCCAGATCAGGGTCCCGGTCTGGATGCCGAGCACCACGCCCCAGGCCTGCCGGCGCTCCCCCAGGGCGGAGGTGCGCAGCACCAGCGCGGTGTCGATCCCGGGCGTGAGCGTGAGCAGTCCCACCACGAGGGCGAAGGACCACAGGGCGGTCGTCATCTCCATGGGCCTTGATCGTAGGGCCTCGGCCGGCCGGAGCGGGCCGACCGCGGGTCAGAGCGGGCGCACCCGCTCGGCCACCCAGCGCCCCTCCTGCTCCATCGGCTCGTACTCCACCCGCCGCCCCTCGGTGAGGACGCGGTCGCCCTCGGCCAGGATCGAGTCGAAGTAGACGTAGAGGGCGGGGCCGTCCTCGTCGGGGGTGATCAGGCCGTAGCCGTGGTCGGCGTGGTAGGACTGCACGGTGCCGGTGGCCATGGGGGTTCCCTCGCTTCCGCTGGGTGATGGAACTCCTGGGTACCAAATGCCCGGCCCGGAGCGGCCACGGCGCGCCCGGCCGCGCGCCGCGGCCTCGCTCAGCGGTAGCCGGCCGGGTCCAGCGGGCCGTCCGCCGTCTCCTGGTCGACCAGGTAGCGCCAGGCGTCCGGGCGGCTGCCGTCCAGGTCGGTGAAGCCGTACTCCTTCGCCAGGGCGCCGCTGGAGAGCGAGCTGCCGTTGAAGCGCGCCACCCCGGGGTCGCAGGCCAGCGCCACCACGGCGCGGCCGACGTAGCCGGGCGACTCCGAGACGCCGAAACCGGGCTGCTTCGCGGTCGCGTCGCGCCAGTTCTCCTCGGTGACGCCGAAGTGCTCCAGCATCATCTCGGAGCGCATCCAGCCGGGGGTCAGCGCGACCGCCGTCGCCCCGCGCGGGGCCAGCTCGTGGCCCAGCGCGAAGGCCATCCGCAGCACCGCGGACTTGGCGAGGTCGTAGCAGAGCGAGTTCCGGTAACGGGTGGCGTTGTAGTCGGCGGTGCCGTCGGTCATCTCCACCACCAGACCGCCCGGGCGGCGCAGCAGCAGCGGCAGCAGGTGGTGGTTGGTGATCACGTGCGTCTCGACGGCCAGGCGCAGCAGGCGCAGCCCGTTGTCCAGGTCGTGCTCCCAGACCGGGCTCTCCCACTCGAAGAGGTTCTCGCCGCCCCAGATGTCGTTCACCAGGACGTCGAGCCCGCCCTGCTCGGCCTCGATCCGCCGCGCCACGGCCTCGACCTCGGCGGGGACGAGGTGGTCCGCGCGGACCGCGATCCCCCGGCCGCCGGCCGCGGTGACCAGTGCCGCCGTCTCCTCCAGGGTCTCCGCCCGCCCGTACTCCGAGCGGTGCCCGCCGGCACTGCGCCCGGTCGCGTAGACCGTCGCCCCGGCGGCCCCCAGCTGCACCGCGATCCCCCGCCCGGCCCCCCGGGTCGCCCCGGCGACCAGGGCGACCTTGCCCGTGAGCGGCTGTGCCATGTCCCGTCCTTCGCTCGTGCTTCCTCCGACACCATGGATGCTGCCCCGGGAATCCGGGACTTACCGCGCCGTGCCGTCGGGCGGCGGCATCATGTCTTCGCCGCCGGCCCGTCGATGCGGCCACCCGCGACGACGTACGAGCGCACGCGGCAGGCTCCCGGCGCCGCGGGGGGCGGGTCAGTCGGCCGTACCCGGCGGAACGACCCAGCGGGTGGATTGACCGGTCACGGCGGCGATCATGTCGTAGTCACCGTCGTAGTGCAGGACGGTCGCGCCGTGACGCTCGGCCGTGGCGGCGATGACGAGGTCCGCGACCGACAGGGCCCGCCAGTTGCCGGCGGCCGTCAGTCGTGCCTGCACCTCGATCGCCCGGTCCCAGACCTCGTCCGGCGTCGGAAGCCAGTCGAAGCCGCGCATTCCTTCGCGAATGCGCTCGGCATCGGCCTTCGAGCGGGCGCTGTGCATGACCTCCAGCTCGACGGCCCCGCAGACGGCGAGGAGTCCGGCGTTGTGCAGCGGCTCGATCGCGGCGCGTACGGCAGGTTTCGGGTACCGGGCGAAGGCCGACTTGTCGATCAGGAAGCGCTTACTCACCCGGGTGCGCCTGGCCGGTGAGGTCGGGCAGTCCGCCCTCGGAGAGCCAGGTGAAGAAGGACTCGCGCTTGCGGCGCTTGATCGCGTCCTCCAGGGCCGCGTTGACCGTGGCGACCTTGGTGGTCGTCCCGAAGATCTCCGCGGCCTCGGCGAGGAGCGTGTCGTTGACGTCTATCACGGTGCGAGCCATGGCGGGCCTCCCGAGCGAGCTGGGCCTGTGATATCGATTTCCAGCCTACCCGATATCACAGGCCCACCGGCCGGTCCCTCAGGTCACGTTGAGGCGGGCCGCCAGGCGCAGCAGGCCCGGGGAGAGGCGGCTGAGGAAGCGGGCGGCCTTGGCCTCGGGGGTGACCGGGACGACCGGCTTGCCGGTGCGGACGGCGTGCAGGATCGCGGTGGCGACCTTCTCCGGCGGGAAGCCCCGGCGGGCGTAGAGCTTCGCGGCGCGGGCCTGCTTGGCCGCCTGCTGGTCGGCGCTGGTGGCGGAGAAGGTGGAGGTGCGGGTGATGTTGGTGTTGACGATGCCGGGGCAGATGGTCGAGACGCCGATGCCGTGCCCGGCGAGTTCGGCGCGCAGGCAGTCGGAGAGCATGAACACGGCCGCCTTGCTGGTGGCGTAGGCGGTGAGCGCCTTGGACGGCAGGTAGGCGGCGGCCGAGGCGAGGTTGACGATGTGCCCGCCCCGGCCGCGGTCGGCCATCAGCGAGCCGAAGGCGCGGCAGCCGTGGATCACGCCCCAGAGGTTGACGTCCAGGACGCGCTGCCACTCCTTCTCGGTGGTCTCCAGGAACGTCCCGGAGTGGCCGATGCCCGCGTTGTTGACCACCACGTCGGGGACGCCGTGCGCGGCGGCGACCGCCTCGGCGAAGGCGTCGACGGCGGCACCGTCGCTGACGTCGACCCGGTAGGCGTGCGCCTGGGGGCCGAGCAGGGAGGCGAGTTCGGCGGTGCGCCGGGCGGCGTCGTGGTCGAGGTCGCAGACCACCACCCGGGCGCCCTCCTCGGCGAAGGCGAGCGCGGTGGCCCGGCCGATGCCGCTGCCGCCGCCGGTGATGACGACCAGCGGGCCGTCGCCGGCCGGGTCGGGGGCCTGTCCGGCGTCGACACCGGCGGTGAACTCGCGGACCATCCCGGCCACGGCGGTTCCCTTCTCCAGGAGGGCGGACCAGTGGGTGGCGTGCAGGGAGCGGCGGGTCAGCCTGGGCACCCAGCGCTCCAGCCCCTCGGAGAGGTACTCGCCGACGTAGTGGTCCCGGGTGAGGGTGATCAGCTGGACCGGCACCTCGGTGGGCCGCTCGCGCGGATTGCGCAGGGTGGGGCGCATGTTGGCCCGGTAGAGCTCGATGCCGCGCACCGCGTCCCGCCGCAGGGTGGGCTGCGGGTGGCCGGGCCGCGGGGTGACGGCCTCCAGGTCGCGCAGCACCCGGGGCCAGGCGCGGGCCAGGCCGAGCCGCCAGATGCCGGGGGCGAGGTAGGGCAGGTGGAAGGCCGTGATGTACCAGGAGTGCACGCCCTGCGCGAGCAGTTGCCGCAGGTGGCGCGGGGTGGGGCGGCGGTAGCGCTCGCGCATCCAGTGGCCGATGTGGTCCAGGCAGGGGCCGGACATCGTGGTGTAGGAGGCGAGCCGCCGCTCGGCGCCGGGCGAGGTGACGGCCTCCCAGGACTGCAGCGAGCCCCAGTCGTGGGCGACCACGTGCACCGGGCGGTCCGGGCTGACCGCGTCGGCGACCGCGAAGAGGTCGGCGGCCAGGTGCTCCAGCCGGTAGCCCTCGCGCGAGGCGGGCGCTCCGGACTCGCCGGCGCCGCGTACGTCGTAGCGGACCACGTGGTGGTCGCGGGCGAGGTCGGCGGCGATGTCGTCCCAGACCACGTGGGTGTCCGGGTAGCCGTGCACCAGCAGGACGGTGGGCGCGTCGGGGTCGCCGTCCTCGAAGACGGCGAGCGGCAGCCCGCCGGAGTGGACGGTGCGGCGGCGGGTGGTGGTCATCGGGTCGCCTCCTGGGCGGTCGCCTCGGCGTGGGCAGCGGTCCAGCGCCGCACGTGCGGCAGGTCGTCGTCGAGCCAGTACGCGTCGTCCCCGGTGACCACCAGCAGCTCCTCGAACTTGATGCCCACCGCGCGGAACCCGATGTGCGGCTCCACCGCCCACAGGCCCGGGGTCGGCGCGTGCCGGGAGGACCGGCCGTCCGCCCAGAGCGGGGAACGGCCCTGGAGGCGCTCGCCGATCAGCTCGCGGCCGAGCGTCTGGAGTGTACGCACCCCGAAGCCGAGGACGTTCACCCCGGCCGGGCCGCGGCTGGTGGTCCGGGTGACCTGGTGGCCGATCACCCGGCCCGGGTAGACCCGGTGGCGGTTGTCGTAGCCGTGCGCGGCGATCTGCGCGTCCACCGCCGCGTACACCTCGTCGAGCGGGCGGCGGGCGCGGACCTCGGCGAGGATCAGCTCGCGGTAGACCCGGAGGTCGGCGGCCAGCCGGTCCCAGACCGGGTTCTCGCCGACCTTGCCGCCGTAGCCGATGTCGGCGGTGTAGCCGTCCACGATCGGCGCGCAGTCCAGGACGTACGGCATGCCGTCCTCCAGCCGGCGGTCGCCGGCGAAGAACTGCAACGGGGTGCGGAAGTGCCGGAAGGCGGTGCGGTCGCCGAACCAGGCGAAGGGGACGTGGAAGAAGTCCTGCACGCCGGCGGCGACCAGGCACCGGCGCAGCTCGGCGGTGGCCTGCCGCTCGGTCACCCCCGGTTCGATCCAGGCGGCGACCTGTTCGGCGCAGTGGTAGGCGAGTTGCTGGACCTCGCGGAAGCGGTCCAGGTCGTGGTCGGTGAACGGGAAGGCCGGGGTGCGGGGCACGGCCGGGGGGCGAAGCAGCACGGCGGGCTCCAGTGCTAGAGGTCCAGGACGAGGGTCTCGCCCCCGGCGGCCCGGGAGACGCAGGGCAGCAGGGCGCCGGCGGCGCGCTGCTCGGGGGTGAGGCGGCGGTCGCGGTGGTCCGCGGCGCCGGCCACCAGCCGGACCTCGCAGGTGCCGCAGAAGCCCTGGTGGCAGGAGTACGGCAGGTCCGGACGGGCCTCGCGGAGCACGTCCAGGGCGGACCGGTCGGCGGGGACGTCCAGCACCGGGCCGTCCGTGCCGAGCTGGACGGCGAACGGCTCGCCGCCGGTGACCGGGGCGGCGCCGAACCGCTCGAAGTGCAGGGCCCGGGCCGGCGATCCGTCCAGCGCGCGCTGGACGGCGGTCAGCATGGGGGCCGGGCCGCAGCAGTAGACGGCGGCGCCGCGCGGGGCGTGGGCCAGCAGCTCGGCGCCGGTGGGCACCCCGCCGTGCTCGTCGTCGGTGCGCAGGTGGACCCGGCCCGGGTCGAGGCCGCGCAGCAGCTCCGCGTAGGGGAGGGTGTCGGCGCTGCGGCCGACGTGGACGAGGTGCCAGTCCAGGCCGTGCCGCCGGGCCTCGTGGACCATCGGCAGCAGCGGGGTGATCCCGATGCCGCCGGCCAGCAGCAGGACGGCCGGCTCGGCGCAGAAGGCGAAGCCGTTGCGCGGGCGGCGGGCGGTCAGCCGGGTGCCGGGGTGCAGCTCGCGGTGGATCTCCTCCGACCCGCCGCCTCCCCCGGGCAGCCGGCGGACCGCGATCCGGTAGGCCCGCCGGTCGCCCGGGTCGCCGCAGAGCGAGTAGTGCCGCTCGCGGCCCGAGGGCAGCGCGAGGCGCAGGTGCGCGCCGGGCTGCCAGGGCGGGAGCGCCCCGCCGGAGGGGTCGCCGAGCAGCAGCTCGACGACGTCGGTGGCGATCGTCCGACGGGCGGTCACCACCAGCTGCAGCGCCGGGGTGGGGCGGCCGAACGGGCGCCGGGGGCTGCGACGCAGCAGCGGGCCGCCCAGCGCGGGGGTGTAGCGGTCGCCGAAGGCGGTCAGGCCTCGCATGAACCGGTCCGCGCGGGGGCGGCCGTAGAGGTCCGGGGGCGGGTTGTGCAGGTCCATCCGGGCGACTCTCCTGGCGTCAGTGGGCGGCGGCGCGGGCGGCCGGGGAGGTGGCGAGGTAGCCGAGGGCCTGGCTGGAGGAGCCCTCCTGGGTGGGGTGGTAGCCGGGGCGCAGGTAGCGCAGGCCGGAGCGGAGCGAGCGGACCGGGTCGGGCAGCAGGCCGCGCCGGGCGAGCCGCCGGGCCTCCCGCCAGCTGGGCCGGATCCGGCCGTCCAGGGTGGGGTCGGCGGCCAGCAGGAAGCGGGCGCCGCGCACCCAGAGGTGGACCAGCAGCGGCCCGGAGACGGCCATGCCGCGGATCCGGCGGGCGTAGCCGGGGTCGAGGTGGACCATCAGGTCGTAGGCGACGCTGCGGTGCTCGACCTCCTCGGCGCCGTGCCAGCGCAGCAGGTCCAGCATCGTCGGGTCGGCCTTCGCCCGGTCCAGGCCGGGGGAGTTCAGCGCCCAGTCGCCGAGGAAGGCGGTGAAGTGCTCGATCGCGGCGACGAAGGCGACCCGCTCGACGATGTTCTCGCGCCGCCGGACGGGCGGGAGGCCGGGCTTGTCCCCGAGGACGCGCTGGAACAGCCAGGTGACCTGGCGGACGTAGGGACGCGGGTCGAGGCCCTGGCCGAGCAGGTGGTCCAGCACCTCCTGGTGGGCCTCGGCGTGGATGGCCTCCTGGCCGATGAAGCCCAGCACCTCCTCGCGCAGCCGGTCGTCCCGGATCAGCGGCAGCGCCTCCTTGAACACCTTGACGAACCAGCGCTCGCCCTCCGGGAGCAGCAGGTGCAGGACGTTGATGACGTGGGTGGCCATCGGCTCGTCGGGGATCCAGTGCAGCGGCAGCCCGGACCAGTCGAAGCGGACGTCCCGGGGCTCCAGGACGAGGCTGTCGTGGACCCGGGCGGCCGGGGCGGCGACGGCGGGAACGGGTGTGGTGGTGCGGGGCATGAGGCCCTCCTGACCTGGGGGCGGGGCGGCTCGGCTCGCGCGGCACCAGGCAACTTACTCGCGGGTAGCGCCTGCTACAAGGGTTTCGGCAACCCTTATCGACATCGAGTCTAATAGGTGATGTGCACCGGACGGCGGCCCTGGAAACACGCGAGCCCCGCCGGGATCCGGCGGGGCTCGTGGACGGGGGGGCGGCCCCGAAGGGTCAGACCGCCATCGCGAGCATCAGCGGTGCGGCCCGGGCGGCCAGCAGCTCGGCGGCCGCCTTGAGCCGGTGCACGTTGTCGAGCGGCATCGAGGTGGCCAGGCAGCCGACCGTGCTCCCCGCCGTCACCGGCACGGCGGCGCAGACGGTGCCGAGCGCGTACTCCTGGATGTCCAGCACCGGCACGGTGGCCGGCTGGCGCTCCAGCCGGTGCATCAACTGGTCGGCGTCGACGACCGTCCGCGAGGTGAGCCGGGCCACCGGGTGGCGGGACAGGTGGTCCCGGCGGGCGTCGTGGTCGAGCTGGCTGAGCAGGCACTTGCCGATCGCGCTGGCGTGCGCGGTGGCCCGGAAGTCCACCCACTCCTGCACCGCCGGGGCGTGCTCGGCGGCCGCCACCGCCTCGACCGACAGCTCGCCGTCGTGGTACCGGGTGAAGTACACCGCCGCGCCCAACTCGTCCCGCAGCTCCGCGAGTTTGCGGTCCAGCCGGGCCCGGACCAGCTGCTCCCGGTTGTACTGCCCGAGCAGCGCGAAGGTGCCGCCGAGCACCCAACCGCCGTCCTGGCACTGGAGATAGCCCTCGATCTCCAGGATCTCGGCCAGCCGGCGGACGGTCGGCAGGGCCAGGGACGTCTCCCGGGCGAGGGAGACCAGGGTGGCACCGCCGGGGTGCCGGTCGACGGCCTCCAGCAGTCTGAGGGCGTGCTGCAGGGAGGTGAACGGACCGGGCACGCCCTCGTCCAGCATGGCGTGGCGACCCGGGGCTGGTGTCGACATGTCGTCCCCTTCCGATGTCCCCCAGGGAGTTACCCGCGGGTGTTCTCCAGCCTAACCACCCCGGGACGTCGGCCGGTGCCGCTCCGCGGATATTCGTGCAGGTACGGTAAAGAACTTGACCGGCGCCGGTGTCGGGTGCTCTGTGCGGACAGCACAACGGCCCCTCCCCCACTGCCCTGGGGGGAGAGGCTCGGTGTACGGCCGCCGGGGTGCGGGCCCCGGCGGCCGGTGAGGGTGGTTCACAGCGGACCGGAGGGACGCCGGGTCAGCCCTCGTCGCCGGCGCGGAGCTTGGCCACGGCGGCCTCCAGCCGGCTGCCGTACTCCTCGTCGGCCGCGTGGAAGTGGGCGAGGTTCTTCTCGACGATGTCGTCGCGCGTCACCTGCGCCAGGAAGCCCGCGATGTTGTCGATCAGGCGGGTCTTCTCGCCGGCCGACATCAGCCGGTAGAGCTCACCGGCCTGGAAGAAGTCGTCGTCCTTGGTGTGCGCCGGCGTGGTGTAGGTGCCGGTGTGGCCGTTCAGCGCGACCGGCGCGGCGAGCGCGTTGTCGGTCTGGGCCGGGCCGTCGTACGAGTTGGGCTCGTAGTTCTTGCCGCGGCCGGACTTGTTGACGGCGGCGAAGCCGTCGCGGCCGTAGTTGTTCGCCTCGGTCGCCCGGGGGGCGTTGACGGCGAGCAGCGTGTGGTTGACGCCGAGGCGGTAGCGCTGGGCGTCCGCGTAGGCGAACAGCCGGCCCTGGAGCATCTTGTCCGGGGACGGGCCGATGCCGGGCACGAAGTTGTTCGGCGAGAACGCCGACTGCTCGACCTCGGCGAAGACGTTCTCCGGGTTCTTGTTCAGCACCAGGCGGCCGACCTTGACCAGCGGGTAGTCGGCGTGCGGCCACACCTTGGTCAGGTCGAAGGGGTTGAAGCGGTAGTCCGCGGCCTCGGCGACCGGCATCAGCTGGACGTACAGCGTCCAGCTCGGGAACACGCCGCGCTCGATGGCCTGGTGCAGGTCGCGCTGGTGGCTGTCGGCGTCGGCGCCGAGCACCTCGGCGGACTGGCCGCCGTCCAGCGAGCGGATGCCCTGGTTGGTCTTGAAGTGGTACTTCACCCAGAAGGCGTCGCCCTGCTCGTTGACCCACTGGTAGGTGTGCGAGCCGTAGCCGTTCATGTGGCGGTACGAGGCCGGGATGCCGCGGTCGCCGAAGAGCCAGGTGATCTGGTGGGTGGAGGCCGGCGAGTGGGCCCAGAAGTCCCAGACGTTGTCGGCCTCCTGGACGCCCGTGTACGGGTCGCGCTTCTGCGAGTGGATGAAGTCCGGGAACTTGATCGGGTCCTTGATGAAGAACACCGGGGTGTTGTTGCCGACGAGGTCGTAGTTGCCCTCCTCGGTGTAGAACTTCACCGCGAAGCCGCGCGGGTCGCGCACCGCGTCGCTGGCACCCAGGTTGCCCGCCACGGTGGAGAAGCGCAGGAACAGTTCGGTGCGCTTGCCGACCTCGGAGAGGAAGGCCGCCCGGGTGTACTGCGACACCTCGTCGGTGACCTCGAAGTACCCGTAGGCGCCGGAGCCCCGGGCGTGCACGACGCGCTCCGGGATGCGCTCGCGGTTGAACCGGGCCAGCTTCTCCAGGAGCTGCTGGTCCTGGATGAGCAGCGGGCCGTACTCGCCGGCCGAGGCCGAGTTCTGGTTGTCGGCGACGGGCGCGCCCGACTCCGTGGTCAGGATCTTGGACATGGAGGGTCCTTCAGGGTCGACAAAGACGTGCGTGGAGAGGAGGTTGACGGCGTCTCAGACGCCGAGCAGGCGCCAGACGGCCGAGCGGCGGCGGGAGGAGTGCTCGCCGTCCGGGCCGTCACCCGGCCGCAGCGCGGCGACGGCGGCGGTGGCCGCGGCCCGGTCCGCCAGCGGGCGGGCGGCGGCCAGGTCGGCGGCCTCCGCGCCGGTGAGACCGGCCTCGGTGAGCGCGGCGGCGGCCTCGGCGGCGGGAACGGCGTTGAACCAGCGCAGGGCGAGGGCCGCACGGCCCGACTCGGTCAGCCGGCCGGTGAGGCGCAGCCGGGCGAGGCCGCCGTCCGGGTACACGTTGATCCGGACGTGGGTCGCCGGGCGGCCGACGTCGAGCCGCAGGCGGTGCCGGGTGTCGGGCTGGAGGCGGGTGCGGGGCAGGATCTCGAACCAGCCGTCGGGGTCGGTGGCCGGGTCCCCGCCGTCGGTGGCGTCGTAGCCGGTCAGGTCGGCCCAGCCGGGGGCGTTGGCGACGAAGTGGGTGGTATCCACCTCGGCGGCAAGGACCTCGCCGCCCCCGGCCAGGGCGATCTGCACCCAGTCGTTGGCCTTGTCGCGCCGACGCCGGGTCTCCCAGCCCTCGCCCATGACGGTGGCGCGGCCGGGAGCGTTCAGGTTGTGCGGGGAGGAGAAGTAGCGGTCGGACGCCGCCTCGGCCACGCCGCCGAACTCCTGGGCGGCCAGGTCGAAGGTGAGGCCGTCCAGCTCGCGCGGGTCGGGCAGCACCTCGCCGTGCACCCGCAGCCGGGCGACCCCGCCGTCCGGGAAGATGTTGAGGCGTACGTGGGTGTAGCGGGTGCCGTCGGCTATCGCGAACTCGTGCGCGGTGTCGCCCCGGAGCGGGGTGCGCGGCAGCAGTTCGACCCACTCGGCGGCCGCGAGCTCCGCCGGCGACGGGTGCCCGGGAACGGCGGCGGCCTCGACCGAGGCGCTCTCCGGGTAGTTGCCGGTGAAGTGGGCGGTGTCCACGACGAGGCCGCGGATCACTCCGCCGACGCCGAGCCGGACGACCGCCCAGTCGTGGTCCTCGTCGGTGGGGTGCGGCTGCTCGGGGCCGGCGCCGCGGCGGCGCCTGGACTCCCAGCCGTCCATGATCTGGCCCTTGTGGCCGAAGGTGTGCGCGCGGAACTCCGAGGGCTTGGCGACCAGCAGGTTCTCCGCGTCCGCGAAGGTGTCCTCGTTGGTGGCGACGACGCCCGCGCCGAGCCGCCGGGAGGCCAGGTCGACCAGCTCGGTGAACGGAGCGCTCGGGGTGTTGACGGTGCTCACTGGGTCTCCTGGTGACGGGTGATCCGGCGGCCGTGGGGCTCGGCGGCGGTGTCGACCACCCGGCCGCGCAGCCAGGTGGTGCGGACGGCGCCGGTCAGCGTGCGGCCCGCGTAGGGGGTGACGGGATTGCGGTGGTGCAGCTCGGCGGCGTGCACCGCGAACGCGCCGTCCGGGTCGAAGGCCACCAGGTCGGCGTCGTGGCCGACGGCGATGGCGCCCTTGGTGCCGGTGAGGCCGACCAGGGCGGCCGGCCCGCTCGCCATCCAGCGGACCACGTCGGACAGCGTGTGGCCGCGGCGGCGGGCCTCGGTCCAGATCGCCGGCAGGCCGAGCTGGAGGGAGGCGATGCCGCCCCAGGCCGCCGCGAAGTCGCCGCTGCCGCCGAACTCGGGCAGCAGCTTGAGGTCCGGGGTGGACGGCGAGTGGTCGGAGACGATCGCGATGAACTCGCCGGCGGCCAGCGCGGCCCAGAGCGCGTCGCGGTTGGCCTCGTCGCGGATCGGCGGACAGCACTTGAACGCGGTGTCGCCGTCCGGCACCTCCTCGGCGGCCAGCGTGAGGTAGTGCGGGCAGGTCTCGGCGGTCACCCGGACGCCGTCCGCGCGGGCCTGCCGCAGCAGCGGCAGCACCGCGGCGGAGGAGACGTGCAGGATGTGCACCCGGGCGCCGGTCCGGCGGGCGGTGTCGAGCAGCCGGGCGACGGCCGCGGTCTCCGCGTCGGCGGGCCGGGAGGCGAGGAAGTCGCGGTAGTGCACGCCGGGTTGCTGCGGGGCCGCGGCGAGCACGGCCGGGTCCTCGGCGTGGATGATGGCCAGCGCGCCGATCCGGGCCTGCTCGGCCAGCGCGGCCTCCAGGTCGGCCTGCTCGACGTGCGGGAACTCGTCCACGCCGGACGGCGCCAGGAAGCTCTTGAAGCCGAACACGCCCGCGCGGTGCAGCGGTTCGAGGTCCGGCACGTTGCCGGGGACGGCCCCGCCCCAGAACCCGAGGTCGACCCAGGCCTGGCCCTCGGCGGTCTTCCGCTTGGCCTCCAGGCCGTCCACCGTGGTGGTGGGCGGGATGGAGTTGAGCGGCATGTCGATGATCGTGGTGACCCCGCCGGCGGCGGCGGCCCGGGTGGCGGTGGCGAACCCCTCCCACTCGGTCCGGCCGGGCTCGTTGACGTGCACGTGGGTGTCGACCAGACCGGGGAGCAGGGCGGTGTCGCCGAGGTCGGTGAGTCCGCCGCCGCCGGCCGTGAGCGCGCCGTGCCCGGCGATCCGCTCGATCGTGCCGTTGCGGATCAGCACGTCAGCGGGACGTTCGCCGTCCGGCAGCACGACCCGGCGGGAGCGGATCACCGCCGTCTCGCTGAAGGACGCCTCGCTGGGGGGCATGGGGGACCTCCGAAAACCTGGGTACGAGTGGGGTGTGCCGAAGGAATGCCCGGAGCCTAGGGCCGCCTTCAACAAAACGTCAATGTAGGAAGGTACGAGAGCCGGACGGCCCGCTCAGCCGCGCAGCAGCGCCCTCGCGAGGCGCTCCCCCGCGACCTCGGCCAGCTCCCCGGCCCGGGTCATGCTGTCCCCCGGCTGTTCCGCCAGGTCCGTGAGCGCGTAGGCCGCGGTGAAGCCGGCCGCCCGCCACTCGCGCTCCGACAGCTCCAGCCGTCCGGCCACAGCGGCCACCCGAACCCCCGCCCGGGCGGCCGCCGCGGCAACTCCGGCGGGCGCCTTGCCGTGGAGCGTCTGAGCGTCCAGGCAGCCCTCGCCGGTCACGACGAGGCGTGCCCCACGCACGGCCTCGTCGAAACCCAGCAGTTCGAGCATCAACTCGATGCCGGGTCGCATGGTGGCGCCGAGCAGGGCGAGGGCGGCGAAGCCCACCCCGCCCGCGGCCCCGGCGCCGGGAGCCTCCCGGACGTCGCGGCCGACCGCTTCGCCGACCACGTCGGCGAAGCGGGTCAGCCCCTCCTCCAGTACGACCAGGTCGTCACCGTCGGCGCCCTTCTGCGGCCCGTAGACGGCGGTCGCGCCGCGCGGGCCGAGCAGTGGGTTGTCCACGTCGCAGGCCACCACGACCTCGACGCCGGTGAGCACGTCGGCCAGCGGTCCGAGGTCGAGCCGGGCCAGCTTGCGCAGTGCGGCGCCGCCCGGCGGCAGTTCGGCGCCGTCGGCGTCCCGCAGCCCGGCGCCGAGCGCCTGGACCATGCCCGCGCCGCCGTCGGTGCAGGCGCTGCCGCCCAGGCCGAGCACGATCCGCTTGGCCCCCAGGCTCACCGCCCGGCCGATCAGCTGGCCGACCCCGTAGGAGCCGGCCGCGAGCGGGGCGGTCCGGCCGCCGGGGAGCCTGGCGAGCCCGGAGGACTGCGCCAGCTCGACCACGGCGGTGTCGCCCCGGACGGCGAGCGCGGCGTCCACCGGCAGGCCGGTGGGGCCGGCCACCTTGGCCGGGATCCTGCTGAACCCGGCGGCCAGCGCGGCGGCCAGGGTGCCCTCGCCGCCGTCGGCGACGGGCAGTTCGCGGACCTCGACACCGGGCGCGGCACGGCGGATGCCGGCGGCGATCTGGGCGGCGACCTCGGCGCCCTCCAGGGTGCCCTTGAACTTGTCGGGAGCTACGACCACATGGCCCTGGGTGGGGGTGGCGGGCATGGTGCGGGCCTCACTTCCGGACGGTTCTGGCGCTGGTTCGTCAAGCATGTGCCCCGGGAGGCCGGGACGCGGGGTGCGGCCCCCTCCCCGCCGTTCCCCTCGTCCCGCTTCCGACGTACGAGGGGCTCCCCTCGGCGAGGGAGGGGGCCGGGCGGCGCGCGGGCACGACCGAAGTGCCCCCGACAGGGAGTGCGCGCCGCCGGTTTGGTCGATCGGCAGGAGGCGGATGAGCCCCGGCCCGCCTGCCGATCGGGTCTGGCCTCCTGGTGGCGCGGGCACGACCGGTGAGGTACACGCCACCAGGAGGAGTCTCAGAGGTACCGCGGGGGTACCGCCGGTCCCGCGAGCGTCACGCGAGCTCGCGGCCGGAGAGCCGCTCGACGCCGCGCAGCAGCGCCGAGTGGTCCAGCGAACCGTCGCCGTTGGCGCGGGCGGAGGCGACCAGCTGGGCCACCACCGCACCGACCGGCAGCGCGGCACCCACGGCGCGGGCGGCGTCGGTGACGATGCCCATGTCCTTGTGGTGCAGGTCGATCCGGAAGCCCGGCGCGAACTCGCGGTTCAGCATGTTCGCCTTCTTGCGGTTCAGCACCGTCGAGCCGGCCAGGCCGCCGCCGAGCACGTCCAGCGCGGCCGCGAGGTCGACGCCGGCGTTCTCCAGGAACACCACGGCCTCGGCCAGCACCTGGATGTTGACGGCGACGATGAGCTGGTTGGCGGCCTTGACGGTCTGGCCGGCGCCGGCCGGGCCGACGTGGACGACCGTGGTGCCCAGCACGTCGAACAGCGGCTTCGCCTCGGCGAAGTCCTCGGCCGCGCCGCCGACCATGATCGACAGCACCGCCTCGACGGCCCCGGCCTCGCCGCCGGAGACCGGCGCGTCCAGGGTGCGGACGCCCTTCTCCTTGGCGGCGGCCTCGACCTTGATCGAGGTCTGCGGGGTGATGCTCGACATGTCGATGACGAGCGTGCCGGGCCGCACGTTCTCCAGCACCCCGCCCTCGCCCAGGACGGCCTGCTCGACGTGCGGGTCGGCCGGGACCATGGTGATGACGACCTCGGCGTCCTTCACCGCGTCCGCGATGCTGCTCGCACCGTGGCCGCCGACCGCGACCAGCGCGTCGATCTGCGGCTGGGTGAGGTTGTAGCCGGTGACGTGGTGGCCGGCCTTGACGAGGTTGGCGGCCATCGGGCTGCCCATGATGCCGAGGCCGATGAAGGCGATCTTGCGGCTCATCGCGTCGTTCCTTTGTCCGTGGTGGGGTGGGGTGCGGTGGCTGCCGGAGCGCGGTGCGCTAGCCGGCGCGGTGCTCGCGCGGGAGCCACTCGAAGCTGTCGGCGCTGACGCCGCCCGCCGGGCGGTACTCCAGGCCGATCCGGCCGGTGTAGCCGGCGGCGGTCAGCCGGGCGAAGAGGTCCTCGAAGTCCAGCCCGCCGGTGCCCGGCTCGTTGCGGCCGGGGTTGTCGGCGATCTGCACGTGGCCGAAGCGGTCGGCGTAGGTGTCGATCACGGCCGCCAGGTCCTCGCCGTTCATGGCCAGGTGGTAGAGGTCGCAGAGGAACTTGGCGTTGCCCAGGCCGGTCGCGGCGTTGACCTTGTCGACCACCTCGACCGCGGCGGCCGCGGAGACCAGCGGGTAGTCCGGGGACTCGGGCTTGTTCAGCGCCTCGATCAGCAGGACGGCGCCGATCTCGTGGGCGGCCCGCGCGGCGACGACGAGGTTCTCCAGCGCGAGCGCGTCCTGCTCGGCCGGGTCCACGCCCTCGATCCGGTTGCCGTAGAGCGCGTTGAGCGCCGTGGTGCCGAGCGAGGCGGCCAGCCCGGCGGCGACCGGCACGTTGGCCCGGAAGCGCTCCTTCTCGGCCGGGACCGAGACGGTGCCGCGGGCGCCCTTGCTGAGGTCGTCCAGGAAGTTGAGACCGGTCAGCCGCACGCCGGCGTCGCCGAAGGCCTTGCGGAGCGCGTCCAGCTCGGCCTCGGACGGGGCGTGCTCCGCGCCGAACGGCCACCACAGCTCGGCGGCGGTGAAGCCGGCGGCGGCGGCAGCGGCCGGGCGCTCCAGGAGCGGGAGCTCGCCGAACAGGATCGACAGGTTGACGGTGAAGCTGTGCGCGGAGGCGGCAGTCACGTCAATCACCTCTCATCTCTCTTCCGTCTATCCGCAACTTCCACGATCCGGAAGAGGGATTCTGCTTGGTGGAAGCATGTCCGCCGCGCCGAGCGAGTGTCAAGACCGTCGCAACAATTTGTTGAAGAGGCCGAAACCGATCCCCCACCCCGGGCCCGCGCTGTTCGATCGACCAGCCGCCCCCCGGCGGCCCACCGCCCGATGACCGGCCGCGCTCCCGCTCGCTACAGTGAGCGGGTGCGATTGATGGTGGAGTTCACGACAGAACCGTTCGAACTGGACACGTTCCCGGAGCACGCCGTGGCGGCCCGGAAGGTGGTCGACGAGGCCGGCCTGGCCGTCGCGGTCGGCCCCTTCGGAACCGGCGCGGAGGGCGAGGCCGACCAGGTCCTGGCCGCCGTGACCAAGCTGCTCCGGGAGACCCTGGACGCCGGCGCGACCCGGATCTCGGTCCAGGTCAGCGTGCTGGGCGAGGAGGGCGGTACGCCGTGACCGAGCACGTGGACCACCCCCTCGCCGCCGCGATAAAGCCGCTGCTGGAGGCCGTCGGCGCGACGCCCGTGCCGCTGGCGGAGGCGAAGGCCGAGGACGTCCTGCTGGAGTGGGAGGGCACCCCGGCCCTGGCCGTCCGGCTGCCCCACCTGAGCAGTGCGCTGGACCGGCTGCTGACCGAGATGGCCCGCCAGTTCGACGGCCGGCCGCTGGCCGAGCTGGACCGCTGGGAGAAGCAGCGCGTGGTCGCCCTCCTGGAGGAGCGGGGCGCCTTCACCGTCCGCCACGGGGTGGAGACGGTCGCCTCGGCGCTCGGCGTGAGCCGCTTCACCGTGTACAACTACCTCAACCGCCAGGACGGCACGAAGTCCGGCTGAGCCTGCGACACCCCGGTCGGCCGCGTCGGCCGACCGGGTGTGCCCCGCCGGCCCGGCCAGTCTTCATCAGCCCCCGGCGGGGCACACTTGTCTCATCGCACACGAAACGGCCCGGCAACCGGGGCCGGTTCAAAACGTAACCACCAACCGTTCAACAAAGTGTTGACGGCCCGGTTGGGTGGATCTAGCTTGTGCGGGTGGCACCACTCTTCAGGAGGTCCACCCGTGACCAACCACCCCCACACCCTTGACGCCCTTGCGGCGGCCGACGCCGCCGAGCTGAGAGAGCTCCTGCTGGAGGTCTGCTCCAGCCCCACCTGGGCCGACGCCGTGGCATCGGCCCGGCCCTGGCCGGACCGCGCGGCCCTGCTCGACGCCAACGCGGCGGCCATGGCCGCACTGACGGCCGCCGACCTGCACGACGCGATGGCCGGCCACGCCCGGATCGGCACGCCCAAGGCGGGTGACGCCACCTCCGAGCGCGAACAGGCCGGCATCCGGGGAGTGGACACCGCACTCCTCGACGAACTGCACCGGGCCAACACCGCCTACGAGGCCAAGTTCGGCCATGTGTTCCTGATCTGCGCGACCGGCCGCACCGCGGACACCATGCTCGCCGCCCTGCGGGAGCGCTTCCCGAACGACGCCGCCACCGAGGCGGAGATCGTCCGGGGCGAGCTGCGCAAGATCAACGACATTCGGATCAACCGACTGCTCGACGAGAACTGACCCGTCGTCAGTTACCTTCGACGTACCGACGTACCGTCACATCTGCCATCAGTAAGGTCACTTCACCCATGACTGGCATCTCCACCCACGTGCTCGACACCAGCCTCGGCCGCCCGGCCGAGGGTGTCCCGGTCGAGCTCGCACTGCACACCGAGGGTGGCTGGAAGGTGCTCGGCACCTCCGCCACGGACTCCGACGGCCGGGCCAAGGACCTGCCGGCCGCGGAGGCGGGCTCGGTCGTCCGGCTGCTCTTCGACACCGCCGCGTACTACGCGCGCACCTCCGCGGAGCCGCCGTTCTTCCCCGAGGTCGCGATCGTCTTCACGGTCGCGCCCGCGCAGCACCACTACCACGTGCCGCTGCTGCTGAACCCGTTCGGATACTCGGTCTACCGCGGAAGCTAGACCGCTTGATTGATTGGGAGCCTGTCATGGCCCACGTGCTCGGTCAGAACCAGTACGGCAAGGCGGAGAACCGCATCGTCCGCGTCTACCGTGACAGCACCCGTCACGAGATCAAGGACCTGAACGTCTCGGTCGCCCTCTCCGGTGACCTCGACGACGTCCACCTCACCGGCTCCAACGCCAACTGCCTGCCCACCGACACCACCAAGAACACCGTCTTCGCCTTCGCGAAGGAGTACGGGATCGAGTCCGCGGAGCAGTTCGGCATCACGCTGGCGAAGCACTTCGTGGACAACAACGAGCCGATCCACCGGGCCCGGATCCGGATCGAGGAGTACACCTGGGACCGGATCAAGACCCCGGACAACTCCGCCCGCTTCATCGGCTCGGAGGAAGTCGGCCACTCGTTCGTCCGCAACGGCGGCGAGACCCGCACCTGCGAGGTCGTCTACGACGGTGAGACCGTCCAGGTGATCTCGGGCCTCAAGGACCTCGTGGTGATGAACTCCACCAACTCGGAGTTCTGGGGCTACATCAAGGACAAGTACACCACCCTCCAGGAGGCGTACGACCGGATCCTCGCCACCCAGGTGACGGCCCGCTGGAAGTACGGCTTCGACGGCCGGGACGAGGAGCCCCAGCCCAACTGGAACCGCTCCTACACCCATGTGCGGCGCCACCTCCTGGAGGCCTTCGCCGAGACCTACTCCTACTCGCTGCAGCAGACCCTGCACTCGATGGGCACCCGGGTCCTGAACAACCGCGCCGAGGTGGACGAGGTCCGCCTGGAGCTGCCCAACAAGCACCACTTCCTGGTCGACCTGGAGCCGTTCGGCCTCAAGAACGACAACGAGGTCTACTACGCCGCCGACCGGATGTACGGCCTGATCGAGGGCACCGTGCACCGCGAGGGCGTCGTCCCGGTGATCCCGGTCGCCTGACCGTTCCCCACCCATGGACCCCGCCCGGCACCACCGCACCCCCCGGCCTCCCACGGCCGGCCGGCACCGGGCGGTTCGCAGTACCCGCAACTCCTGCACCAGCAGTTTCTCCACCCCCCACCCACCGGAGATCGTGCCCGCCTCACGGCGGCCGGCCCGGGGTACTGGAGAAGCGTCCCGAGGGATCCTTGCTCCGCCGTCCCGCCCTCGGGGGATCTCCAGCGCCGCGGGCGCGCCGAGAGCCAGGGCACAAGAGGGGCTCGACATGGCACTCCGTTCCACCCGCACCACAGACGGCGGTTCCACCCCAGAAAGACCACCCGGTCCGGACGGTGTGTCAACCCACCTCCCCGACACCCCTTCCGGGCCGGGAGTCCACCCCGTGGACGAGATGCTGCCGACGGTGAAGCTGGTCTCCACCGGTCTGCAGCACGTCGCCGCGATGTACGCGGGAGTCGTAGCTCCTCCACTCATCGTCGGCGCCGGCGTGGGGCTCTCCCCCACCGAACTCGCCCTGCTCATCTCGGCCAGCCTGTTCACCGCCGGACTGGCCACCCTCCTGCAGACCCTCGGCATCTGGAAGATCGGCGCGCGGCTCCCGTTCGTGAACGGCGTGTCGTTCGCGGGCGTCGCGCCCATGATCGCCATAGCCAAGGAGCACGGACCGAAGGACGCCCTCCCGGTGATCTTCGGAGCGGTGATCGTCGCGGGGCTCCTGTGCTTCCTCGCGGCGCCGTACTTCTGCAAGCTGATCAGGTTCTTCCCACCGGTCGTCCAGGGCACCGTGATCACCCTCATCGGGGTGTCCCTGCTGCCGGTGGCGGTGAACTGGGCGCGCGGCGGATCGCCGGGCGCCCCGGGATTCGGTTCCATGCGGGCCATCGGCCTCGCCGCGGTCACCCTCCTCGCGGTGGTGCTCTGCAACCGGCTGCTGCGCGGCTTCTGGCAGCAGCTCTCGCTGCTCGTCGGACTGGCGTTCGGCACCCTGCTCGCCTTCCCGCTGGGCCTGGCCGACTTCGGCGCGGTACAGGACGCGAAGGTCTTCGCGCTCCCCTCCCCGTTCCACTTCGGCGCCCCCGTGTTCGACGCGGCCGCGATCGTCTCGCTCTGCATCGTCATGGTGGTCTCGATGACCGAGTCCACCGCCGACATGCTGGCGCTCGGCAAGATCGTCGACCGTCAGGCCGACGAGGCCACCCTCGCCGCCGGCCTGCGGGCGGACGGCCTGGCCACCGCGCTGAGCCCGGTCTTCAACGGCTTCGCCGCCAGTGCCTTCGCCCAGAACATCGGGCTGGTGGCGCTGACGAAGATCCGCAGCCGCTTCGTGGTCGCGGCCGGCGGCGGGATCCTGATCCTTCTCGGGCTCTTCCCGGTGCTCGGGTCGGTCGTCTCGCTGGTGCCGCAGCCCGTCCTGGGCGGCGCCGGGATCGTGCTCTTCGGCACGGTCGCGGCGAGCGGCATCCGCACCCTCGCGGAGGCCGGCATGGAGTCCAGCTCGAACACCATCCTGGTGTCGGTCGCGCTCGGGGTCGGGATCATACCGATCGCGGTACCGACCTTCTACGACGCTTTCCCGGAGGCCGTCCGCACCCTGCTGCACTCCGGGATATCGGCCGGCAGCGTGATGGCCGTCCTGCTCAACCTGCTCTTCCACCACGTCGGGGTCGCCCGCCGGTCGCCGGCCGACGGGAACCCCGCCACGACGGTGCCGACGGCGACACCGTCCTGACCGGTTGACGGGGGGCGCGTGCCGCTCATCGCGCGCTCCTCGTCAACCCTCCCCCCATAGGAGTAACACCATGGCAGTCCAGCCCCCACCCGCCGACCAGCGGATCGTGATCGAGAACGTCGCGATCGCGACGGTCGACGCCAACGACACCGAGTACGCCCGCGGCCACGTGGTCGTCCTCGGCAACAGGATCGAGTCGGTCGGCGACGGCCCCGCCCCGCAGTGGCTGGACAACGTGGTACGCCGGATCAACGGCGAGGGCCACCTCGTCACCCCCGGACTGGTCAACACCCACCACCACTTCTACCAGTGGATCACCCGCGGGCTCGCCCAGGACGACATCCTCTTCGACTGGCTGGTCGCCCTCTACCCGACCTGGGCCCGGATCGACGACAAGCTCGTGCACGCCGCCGCCCAGGGCTCGGCCGCCGCACTGCTCAAGTCCGGCTGCACCACCGCCGCCGACCACCACTACGTCTTCCCGAAGGACGGCGGCGACATCCTCGGCGCCGAGATCGAGGCCGTCCAGGAGCTCGGCATGCGCTTCACCGCGCTGCGCGGCTCCATGGACCGCAGCAAGAAGGACGGCGGCCTGCCGCCGGACCACGCGGTCGAGAACACCGAGGAGATCCTGATCGCCTCCGAGGCGGCCGTGGACAAGTACCACGACGCCTCCTCCGACGCGATGCTGCAGATCGCCATCGCGCCCTGCTCGCCCTTCTCGGTCTCCACCGAGCTGATGCGCGAGGCCGCCCTGCTGGCCCGCCGCAAGGGCGTCCGGCTGCACACCCACGGCTCCGAGACCGCCGAGGAGGAGGCGTTCTGCAAGGAGCTGTTCGGGATGGGCCCGACCGACTACTTCGAGTCGGTGGGCTGGCTCGGCGAGGACGTCTGGATGGCGCACTGCGTCCACATGAACGACTCGGACATCGCCAAGTTCGCCGAGACCGGCACCGGTGTCGCGCACTGCCCGTCCTCCAACGCCCGCCTCGCCGCCGGCATCGCCCGGGTCCCCGACATGCTGAAGGCCGGCGTCCCGGTCGGCCTCGGGGTGGACGGCACCGCCTCCAACGAGTCCGGCGAGCTGGGCACCGAGCTGCGCAACGCCCTGCTGATCAACCGCCTGCACGGCTACCCGACCGCGCTCACCGGCCGCCAGGCGCTACGCCTCGGCACCATGGGCGGCGCCCGGGTGCTCGGCCGGCAGAACGAGATCGGCTCGATCGAGGCCGGCAAGCTGGCCGACCTCGCGCTGTGGAAGATCGACGGCATCATGCATTCCTCGATCGCCGACCCGGTCGCCGCGCTCACCCTCGGCGCCCTGCCGCCGCTGGCCGCCCTCTTCGTCAACGGCAACGCCGTCGTGGAGAAGGGGCAGCTGACCACGGTGAACGAGGACCGGATCGCGCAGGCCTGCGCCCGCGCCGCCAAGGAGCTCGCCGCCCGCCCCGTGTAACCCCCCTGAACTCCGGGCCGCCCAGGGACGGTGCGTCACCCGGACTCCGTGCGCCACCGCTCAGGACGGCGCACGGACCCCAGCCCCGGACCCACGGCGAGGGTCCGGGGCTGTGGCGTGCCCGGGCGGAGGCGGCCCCTCCGCGTCGGCGGCCCGGCCCGATCGGGATCCGGACACGACGGAGGGCCTGCGCCGGTCGGCGCAGGCCCTCCGGGCGTGGTGGGGTGTCAGGCCGTGCGGCCCAGGGTGGCGAGGTAGCGGCGCCAGCCGCCGTAGCGGGTGATCTCGCGGTGGACGCCGCGGTCGGCCTCGCCGCGGGCGAGCAGCATGGAGAGGCAGGGCGAGCCGTCGGCCAGCGTGATGACGCCGAGTTCGAGCTCACGGGGCTCGCCGGGGAGGATCACGTCACGCAGGTGTTCGAGGGTGATGTCGTACAGCTCGCCCTCGATGGCGGTGTCGACGGACGGGTCGGCGAGCAGTCCGGGGCAGACGTCCCCGATGGAGAAGAAGCGGTAGCCCGGCGCGGTGCGGACCGGGCCGACCAGCGCGTCGGCCACCGAGGGGTGGAAGGGGCCGCCGACCATGGCCTGGCCGTTGAAGAAGATGCGTGCCACGGGGATCGATGCCTCCGGAAACGGCCGTTCCGCACGGCGACGATGAGGACAGCTGGATTCGTCGCCGTACGGAACGGAGCAATGGGGCGCGGCGACTGCTACAAGCCGGCAGGCGGCAGCGGGCACACGCGCGGATAGATTGGACTCAGCCCAGCAGGGGCAGCGCGGGCAGGGTCAGGAAGTCCGCGAACTCCTCGGCCAGGGCGACCTGTTCGAAGAGCTTGGCGGCCTCGCGCCAGCGCCCACCGGCGTAGGCCTCGTCGCCCAGCTCGGCCCGGAGCGCGGCGAGCTCCTCGGCCACCAGACGGCGCACCAGGTCGGCGGTGGCCTTCTCGCCCGTGTCGGAGAGCACCACGCCGTTGTGGATCCACTGCCAGATCTGCGAGCGGGAGATCTCGGCGGTGGCGGCGTCCTCCATCATGTTGAAGATGGCGACGGCACCGAGGCCGCGCAGCCACGCCTCGATGTAGCGGACCCCGACCTGGACGGCGTTGTGCAGGCCGGCGTGGGTGCAGTGGCCGCCGGCGCCGGCGATGTCGAGCAGCTGGGCGGGCGTGACGGGCTCGGCCGGGCCCGGGTCGTCCTTCTGGTTCGGGCGCTCGCCGAGGACGGCGTCGAAGCAGGCACGGGCGACCGGGACGAGGTCCGGGTGGGCGACCCAGGAGCCGTCGAAACCGTTGCCGGCCTCGCGGTCCTTGTCGGCCCTGACCTTCTCCAGGGCGGCCGCGTTGACCTCGGGGTCGCGGCGGCTGGGGATGAAGGCGGCCATCCCGCCGATCGCGTGCGCGCCGCGCCGGTGGCAGGTCTGCACCAGCAGCCGGGTGTAGGCGGCCATGAACGGGGAGGCCATGGTGACGGAGTTGCGGTCCGGCAGGATGTAGTGCTCGCCGGCGTCGCGGAAGTTCTTGACGATCGAGAACAGGTAGTCCCAGCGGCCGGCGTTGAGCCCGGCGGCGTGGTCCCGCAGCTCGTAGAGGATCTCCTCCATCTCGAACGCCGCGGTGATGGTCTCGATCAGCACGGTGGCCCGGACGGTGCCGTGCGGGATGCCGAGCGCCGCCTGGGCGTGGGTGAAGACGTCGTTCCAGAGCCGGGCCTCCAGGTGGCTCTCCGTCTTCGGGAGGTAGAAGTAGGGGCCGGAGTTCGGGTCCTCCGCGCCGCGCGCGAGCAGCCGCGCCGCGTTGTGGAAGAAGTAGAGGCCGAAGTCGAGGAAGGCCCCGGCGACCGGCCGGCCGTCGACCAGCAGGTGGTTCTCGTCCAGGTGCCAGCCGCGCGGGCGGACCACCACGGTGGCCAGCTCGGCGGCCGGCCTGAGGGTGTAGGCCTTGCCGGCCGAGGAGGTGAAGTCGATCCGGCCCTCGAAGGCGTCGATCAGGTTGATCTGGCCGCCGACCACGTTCTCCCAGGTCGGCGAGGTGGCGTCCTCGAAGTCCGCCAGCCAGACCCGGGCGCCGGAGTTGAGGGCGTTGATGACCATCTTGCGGTCGGTGGGGCCGGTGATCTCGACCCGGCGGTCCTGGAGGGCGCGGGGGGCCTCGGCCACCGTCCAGTCGCCCGCCCGCACGGCGGCCGTCTCGGGGAGGAAGTCCAGGGTGCCGGTCTCGGCGATCTCGGCACGGCGGGTCCTGCGGCGCACCAGGAGCTCCTGCCGGCGGTCCTCGAACGCGCGGTGGAGGCCGACGACGAAGGCGACCGCCTCCGGAGTGAGCACCTCCTCGGCCCGGTGGACTCGCGGACCGGCGACAGTGACGACCGGAGCGGCGGGGGAGGCGCCGGCGGGTCCCTGATCTGTAGCCATGAGCAGGACACTCCTAAGACGGTTGAGCATGGCGAAGGCAGTTCCGGTGGGAACGTCCTTGATCTGAACCGAGGGGAAACCCCACCTGTCGGAGGGTTCGATTCTGTAAGGTGGAGACTAGTTTCCGCGATACAGAATTTCAACGGTTTGTTGAGGTGATCGCTGGGACTCTACTCCTCCCCCGACAGCGAAGGGAACGCCGGTGGTTGCGACCCCCGACACAGCATCGACGACGGGTCCGGACCGCGCGAGCGGCGGCGTGCAGTCCGTCGAGCGCGCCTTCCTGCTGCTGGAGGCGCTGGCCGACTCCGGCGGCGTGGCGACGCTCAGTGAGCTCTCCACCTCCTCCGGGCTGCCGATGCCCACCATCCACCGCCTGGTTCGTACCCTCGTGCAGCAGGGCTATGTCCGCCAGGACACCGCGCGCCGCTACACCCTGGGCCCCCGGCTGATCCGGCTCGGTGAGACGGCCGGGCGACTGCTCGGCAGCTGGGCCCGCCCCTACCTGGCCGAACTGATGGAGGCCACCGGCGAGACGGCGAACCTGGCCGTGCTGGAGGGCGGCGAGGTGGTGTACGTCGGACAGGTGCAGTCGCGGCGCTCGATGCGGATGTTCACCGAGGTCGGCCGCCGGGTGCAGCCGCACTGCACGGGCGTCGGCAAGGCGCTGCTGGCCCAGCTGCCCGAGGAGGAGGCGCGGGCCGTGCTCGGCCCGAACCCGCTGCCGGCGCACACCTCCTACACCGTGACCGACCCGCAGGAGCTGCTGGTCCAGTTGGCGCAGGCGCGTGAGCGCGGCTACGTGGTGGACGACCAGGAGCAGGAGATCGGGGTGCGCTGCATTGCGCTCGCGGTGCCCGGCGCGCCGACCCCGACGGCGCTCTCCGTCTCCGGCCCGGAGGCCCGGATCCGGGCACTGGAGGAGCAGGCCGGCGCGGCCTCGCTCGTCCCCGTGATGCACCAGATCGCGGCCCGGCTGGGGCAGGTCCTCGCCCCCTGACGCGGCGTCATCACCACCGCCCCGCAAGGGACACCGGCGCGGCTCGCCCGGAGTTCGCCCGTTCGGGCGGCCCGAGGGCGGGTCGGACCTGCCTGGGAGGACCGATCGCTCACGCTGAGTCCGTGCGCGCCCCGCGACGGTGCGGGGCGCCGGAAGACAAGGGCAGGGTGAGCGCGATGTCGCGTAGTACGTCCGTACGGGGAATTCTGGGCAGGTCACTGACGGTGGGATGCGCCCTGGTGGCGATGGTCGGCGGGACCGCCCTGGCGTGTCCGACCGACGACCCCGCACCGAGCGCCGAACCGGCGGTCGCGGCGGCGAAGCCGTCCGACTCCGACCTGGAGGTGATCCGGCTGGACCCGGACCCCGTCGCGCCCGGCGGTACCACGACGCTGCACGCCTTCATCGCCAACGACGGCCCGGACCGGACCGCCTCCGCGTTCACCGTGGTGATCACCCTGCCGGAGGGCGTGACGGCCGAGGCCCCGTTCTTCCCGGACAACTGCTACGAGTTCCAGAACGGCCACCGGGTGCGCTGCACCTTCCCGGCCGGGCTGAAGCGGTACCGGACCGCGACCGCACTGATCCCGCTCCGGGTGGCCTCCACCGTCCCCCTCGGCGATCTGGACGGCGGCTACGTGGCGGTGCGCAGCGACGACGACCGGAACGAGGCGAACAACCGCCAGCCGTTCACGGTCCACGTCGTGGAGAGCACCCGCGGCTGAGCGGGGCCACCGGAGCCGCGTGGGGGTCGCCCGGATCCCGTCCAGGCGGCCCCCGCGCGTGGCTTCCTAACGGTAGACCCGGACGTAGTCCGCGGCGAAGGTGATCGGAGTCGTGCCCGTCGGCGCGGCGTGGTACTGCCCGGCGCTCAGGGACAGGTTGAGGATCAGGTACGCGGACCAGTTGGCGCCGACGCCCTTGCCGTCCGAGAACACCTTCGTACCGTTGACGTACCAGTCGACCGAGGTGGCGCCGTAGTGGGTGCCGATGGTGACCCAGCCGTCCTTCGCGATCGCCTTGGCGTCGGTGTAGTACAGGTGGCCCGGGTTGACGTGGTTGGTCAGCTCCAGCAGGTTCGGGTTGTCGGGGTGGTACTCGAAGGAGTCGATCTCCCCGTTGCCGTTCTTCCAGGTCCACAGGGCCGGCCAGGCCCCCGTGCCGGCCGGGAGCTTGACCCGGGTCTCGGCGTAGTCGCCGGTCTTCACCTGGAAGCCCTCGCTGGAGTACTCGGTGGTGAGCAGCCCGGTGTCCCAGGACTTCTTGCCGTTCTCCAGCGTGTTGGCGCCCGGCTTGGCGGTGAACGTGGCGACGCCGTCGGCCACCGAGACGTTGTTCTTGTTCAGCCAGTCCAGCTTGTTGTCGTCCGGGTTGTGGTTGCCGTAGTGGTAGGCGCTGCTCTTGTCACCCGTCCAGCGCGAGCCGTAGGCGATCGGGCCGTTGAACTCGTCCGACCAGGTCAGCGACTTCCCGGCGACCGGGGCGCCGGTCGCCGGCGCGGTGGGGGCCGGGGCGGTGGGCGACGGCGTGGCGGTCGCGGTGGGCGACGGCGTCGGGGTGGGCTTGGGGGTGGCGGTCGGGTTCGGGGCGGGGGCGACGGTCGCGTCGGAGACCGCGAGCTGGCGCGAGGGCAGGTTGTGCCAGGCACCGCCGAGGTCCTGCCAGAAGCCGAACTGGGTGTACGTCCCGGCGGGCAGGGTGCGGGCACCGGTGGTGATCGACAGGCCGCTGGGGCAGATCTGCGCGTTGGAGACGTTGCCGGGGAAGTCGAGGTTGCGCCCGGCCGCGTCGCGGACGCCGACGCCGACGGTCTTGGCCGTGAAGCAGGACGAGGAGTGGACGGTCAGCGCGGCCGTGGTGGCCTTGCCCGCGACCATGGTGGCCGGGGCGAGCCTGTCCTGGGTGACGGTCGGCGCGGTGGCCGCCTGGGCGCCGGTGAGCGCCGGGACGCCGAGCAGGCCGGCGCCGCTGATGGCGAGCGCTCCGGTGGCGGCGAAGGCGGCCTTGCGGCCTCGGTGGGAGGGGCGGGCGTGGCGCGGGGTCGCGCGCCGGGCAGGCTTCTGCATGGCGGAGTCCTCTGTAGACGCCTGCGAGGTGAGCTGTCGGGTTCGGGCTGAGGTTGCCCGGCCGCCTGTGGGAGCGGCTTCACCCCTAGCCTCGGTCCGCACGCGCGAGCGCGTGGGCCGGGCGCTGACCTGGGTCCCCCGCTCCCGTCCGCTGCGGTGCTCGACTGCCGACCGGCGGGTGGACAGGACTCGGCGTCCCGACGGCGGGGTCCGCGAAGACGGACTCGTGCAGGCTAGGCAGGCCGCTCGAATGTCGACAAGCCGACGGGGGGTGTTGTCGCGCAGCTCACAGTGCGAGCCGTCCGGAGTGGATCAAGTCACCGGGGAAGTTGATCAGTTGGAGACGAGGCGGGGCGTGGGGCGGGCGCGGGGCGGGCGCGGGGCGGCCGACGGGATCGGCGGCGGGCCGGCGAGCGGGTGGCGGAGGTCCGGCCGGGGTGGGCGCGGCGCCGGCCCGGTGTCCGCTCCGGGGCCGGGTGCCCGCATGTCCGCCGCGAAGGTCGGCCGGTCGGATAGGTTGGGAGTCCAGCCGTACCGCACAGACGAGAGACGAGGACCCGCTCCGCCATGACCGCGCCCCTGCCCGCCTTCGCCGGCCGTACCTACCTCTTCCAGGTCGACAACGGCGCGGCCTTCCGCAACGCCTACTCGCCCGACGGCAAGCGGCTGCGCTGGGAGGGCCTCGGCGAGTCGGCGGGCCAGTGGGAGGACGTCGCGCTGCACATCGCCGAGATCGGGCCGGAGCTGTACTTCGTCAGCTGGACCGAGCAGAGCGGCATCACCGTCAGCCACGTGATGGACCTCGGCAGGCTGACGGTGCGCGCGTTCTGGACGTACGAGGGCGAGGGCGGCCGGGTCGGCGAGCTACACACCGGGACGCTGGAGCCGGTGGCCTGAGACCGGTCCGGGGCGCCAGTGTCCTGGCGTCCTGGTGACCGGGCGCGCTGGTATCCGGGCGTTCTGGCCGGGCGGGCGGGCCCGGTGGTGGTCAGACCGTGTGGCTCGGCACCTTGAGGTGCTGGGAGAGCCACTCCAGCGAGGACGGCAGCAGCCTGCTCCAGGTCTCGAAGTTGTGGCCGCCGGTCTTCATCATGCTGTAGGAGACCTTCATGGGCGCGTGCGCGGCGGCCACGAAGGCCTCGGTGTCCCGGCGGTAGTCGCCGTCGCCCTCCCTGGTCCCGGCCAGCAGGACGGACACCTCGGGCTGCGGCAGGTTCTTCAGCCGCCACATCAGGTCCGCCTCGTTGCGACGCTGCTGGCTGCCCCGGAAGAGGTCGCCGGTGGTCGGGTCGTCGGCGGCCTGGTAGTAGCCGGAGAGCGAGACGGCGGTCGGGAAGACCTCCGGGTGCCGCATGGCGAGCTTGAGGGCGCAGTAGCCGCCGGTCGAGTTGCCCATGAAGCCCCAGGCCTGCGGATCCGAGGAGACCCGGTAGGTCGCCTGGATCGCGGCCGGGACGTCCTTGGTGAAATACGTCTCCGACTGCGCGCCGCCCGGGATGTCCTCGCACTCGGTGTCCTGAGGGAGGGCGGGCGAGGGGCGCATCAGCACCATCACGGTCGGCTGCATCCGACCCTCCTGGAGCAGCTTGAGCGCCGCGCCCGGGTAGTTCAGCCGGGTCACCAGGTTCTTGGCGATCCCGGGGAAGCCGGTGCTCACGATCACCGCCGGGAACTGCCTCTGCGCGTACTCCGGCTGGAAGTACTGCGGCGGCAGGTAGACGTACCCGTCGGTGGAGAGCCGGGTGCCGGCGCCGTCGATCCGGACCTCGCGGATCTCGCCGGACTGCTTGGGGTCGCGACCGAGCGCCCCGCCGCCCTGGACCGACGCGTGCCCGATGGTCTCCACCTGGAGGCGCCCGGAGGCGTCCGCCTTGTTCTGGATGACGACCGGGCCGCTGTCGCCGGTGCCGAGCAGATCGTCCCAGCTGCTGTAGAAGGCGAAGTAGTTGTTGGCCACCAGGCCCAGCGCGGCGAGCACGGTGAGCTGGGTGGCGAGCAGCGCGCCGATCCGGCCGAGCACCGCCTGCCAGGTCGTCTTCGACAGTCTCGGCCACAGCCAGACCGTGCCGGCCATCATCACGACGGCGATCAATACGGTCAGCGCCAGCACCTTGTGGCTCGTCAGACCCATGTCCTACTTGCTCCCACGCCTCGAACTCCCCCGTCCCCGTTGTCAGGACAACTGTCAGGACAACCGGAACGGCCGCCCCGGTTCCCCCGTCCACCACGGAAGCCACCACCGAGGCGCGATCAACAACCCTAGCGGCCCGCCGGGCCCCCGTGGACCCGCCGACCAGCGGGTATGGCGGCCGGGGCGCTGCCGGGACCGCGGGAGAGCGGGCTGGCACGAGCGGAGTGACGGGCAGTGTGACGAGCGGTGTGGCGGGCGGTGTGGCGGGCGATGCGACGGGCGGCCCGGGCTGACCTCGCGTCAGCTGACGCTGCTCCAGAGGCGCAGGCCGGCCGTCAGTTCGCGCATGCACCGGGCGCCCAGCTCCTGGGGCGAGCCCGGCCCGGCGGCGGGGGCGTCGGAGAAGGCCCACTCCTCCAGGGCCACCCGGATGGCGGTGGTCGCGGCGGCGGCCGCGAGCCGGATCTCCAGCTCGTCGGTACCCCGGGGGCAGCGGGCGGTGAGCACCGCGCGCAGCCGCTCCTCCGAGTCGGCGTGCACGCGCTGCCAGACCGAGTCGAGCCGGGGATCGCGAAGCAGGTCGCGGGTCCAGTGCATGGCCTCCACGCCCGGGGTGTCGGTGGGCGTCAGCGACTCGACCGCCGAACGCTCCAGCGCCTCGCGGACCGGCAGATCGGCCGAGCTCTCCGCGAAGAGCAGCACCCACCGCCGGCCGCCGGCCGCCAGCAGCGGGGCGACGGCGTCCTCCTTCACGGAGAAGTAGCGGTAGAAGGTGCGCACCGAGATGCCGGAGGCGAGCGCGATCTCCTCGGCGGTGGTCGCCTCGGCCCCGCGCTCGGCGAAGAGCGCGGCGGCGGTACGGGCGATCTCCAGCCGGGTGGTGTCACGGCGGCGTTGGTTCAGGGTGGGGCGTCCGATCACAGCACTCAGCGTACGCGGACCGACGCACGCGGTGGCGCGATATGCCGGGGTGGCGCGTTGTGCCGGGATGGCGTGTTGTGCCGGGGTGGCGTGACACGCCTGGATGGCGCGGCATGTCGGGGTGGCGTGACACGCCCGGGTGGCGCGGCGTGTCGGGGTGGCGTGTTGTGCCGGGGTGGCGCGACACGCCCGGGTGGCGCGGCGTGCCTCGGCGGCGTTCCGCGCCGGGCGGGCGTCAGCGGTATGACGTCCAACCGAATCTGTATGGCACATCGTGCCACTTTGGCCCGACGCGACTTATTGGCACGATGTGCCACTTCGTCGTACCGTGTCAATCGAGGTCGCGAGACCACGAACGAACGGAGAACCACCATGGAGCGCTTCAGCGGGCGGAACGTCCTGATCACCGGCGGCGGCTCGGGGATCGGCCAGGCCACCGTGCACCGGATCCTCGCCGAGGGCGGGCGGGTCGTCGCGGTCGACGTCAATGAGGACGGCCTGAAGGCCACCCTGGACCGGGCGACCGGTGACGGGACCGCCGACCGGCTGACGACCTCGGTCGTGGACATCTCGGACGAGGACGCCGTCCGCGCGGGCGTGGCCGAGGCGGTGGCCGGACTCGGCGGGCTCGACGTCCTGGTCAACGCGGCCGGGATCCTGCGCTCCTCGCACACCCACGAGACCAGCCTGGAGTTCTGGAACACGCTGATCGCGGTCAACCTGACCGGCACCTTTCTGATGACCCGCGAGGCGCTGCCGGCCCTGCTCGCCGACGGGCGGGGCGTGGTGGTGAACTTCAGCTCCACCTCCGCGACCTTCGCGCACCCCTACATGGCCGCGTACGCCGCGACCAAGGGCGGCATCCAGTCGTTCACCCACGCGATCGCCTCGGAGTACGCCAAGCGGGGACTGCGCGCGGTCTGCGTCGCCCCGGGCAGCATCGACAGCGGCATGACCAACAACCCGGGCCTGCCCGCCGACGCCGACTTCAGCCTGCTCGCCAAGCTCTCCCCCGCGCTCGGCCAGGGCTTCGCCGGGCCGGAGACGGTGGCCGGCGTGATCGCCATGCTGGCCTCGGACGATGGCGCCTTCGTCACCGGCACCGAGATCCGGATCGACGGCGGCACCCACATGTGACCCCGACCGGGCGGCTGGCCGACCCGGTGGGCCCCGGGGGCTGTCCCGGGGCGCCGAGGTGGCCTTTACTGGAGGTGAGGGCACCCGAGCCGGCGGACGGACGCCGCACCGTGTCGCCGCCGCCGGTGGTTCAGCAGCCCGCCCGGCAGGAGGCCGTGCCATGAGCTCACCGTCGCGGGAACAAGCCTTACCCCGTCTGGTCGTCGACACCCCCGGCCGGCTCCGGGGCGAGGTCTTCGAACTGACCGACCGGCCGCTGCTCGTCGGCCGGGACGCCACCTGCCAGATCCGGGTGGGCGAGCCCGGCGTCAGCCGGCGCCACGCCGTGGTGCAGCGGTCGGCCGGTCACACCACCGTCGAGGACCTGGCCTCCACCAACGGCACCCGGCTCAACGGCCACCCGGTGCACGGACAGGAGGAGCTGCACGCCGGGGACGTCCTGGACTTCGGCCCCTTCGAGGTGCACTACGAGGACCCGTGGGAGGCCGCCACCGCCATCCTTCCCGGCCCCGGCACGGGGGACCCGGCGCAGAGGCCGGCGGAGCGGCCCGCCGATGTCACCCGGACCGCCGCGCTGCCGCTCCAGCCGGAGCCGTCGGAGCGCCAGGAGTACCAGGAACGCCAGGAGTACCGGCAACCGCAGGAGCAGCCGCGCGGGCTGCGGGGTCCGCTCGTGCCGCCGTCGGCGCCGCAGCAGCAGTACCCACCACAGCAGTACCCTCCGCCGCCGCAGTACCCGTCGGGGCGGCCGCCCCCGCCGGGCCGCCGCCCGCCACCGCCCGGGCCGCCCGACCGCCCGGCGGCACCGCCGTACGGGGCGGAGCGCAGGTTCGAGGTGGGGCAGCAGCAGGCGGGCAACCTCAGCAACGTCGCGGGCGACCAGTACAACTACGTCACGCAGGCCCGGCGGGAGAGCTTCTTCCGCGAGATCGCGGCCACCCGGACCAGGGCACGGCACCTGGTGGTGGCGGGCTTCCTGCTCTTCGTGGTCGGCGGCGCGGTCTACGGCTGGGCGATCATCCGCTTCATCGCCGAGACCAACGACGCGGCCAACACCGACAGCCCCGACCTGACCGTGCCCAATGTCCTCGGCCCGGAGATCGGCGGTATGCCGGTGGGCGCCATCGGCTTCGGGGTGGCCGCGATCGGCAGTGTTCTGATCCTCGTCGGAATCGTCCTGCACATCGTGGTCACCTCCCGTCGGCGGCGCTTCGAGTCGGCGGAAGCGCAGCGGCTCCAGGCGCCACCGCCCCGCTGAGACTCCCCAGCGTCCAAGGACCGACTCCCCGGAGGGACGCCATGGTCTTCAACATCGGCAACCAGCAGGGCGGCGTGATCAACAACGTCGCCGGTGACCAGACGGTCCGGGGCGGCCAGACGGGCCACTTCACGGCGGCCGGGCAGGACGTCCGCGCGCTGGTCGGCGAACTCCGCTCCGCCGCCGAGCGGGCGCAGCTTCCCCCGGCGGTCGCCCCCGAGGTCCGGACCGAGCTCGACGCGCTGGACACGGAGGTCGCGCGACCGGAGCCCGACCGCGAGGCGGTCGCGGGCCGGCTCACCAGGATCACCCGCCTGCTCGGCTCGGCCGGTGCACTCGTCGCCGCCGGTACCGGCCTGCTCGGGCCCCTCTCGGCCCTGGCGGGCTGGCTCGGCGCACTGGGACAGCCGATCCTCCGGGCACTCGGCGGCTGACCCGGCCCCCGGCCGGGCGGTCGCACGCCAACGCGGGCCGCCCGGTCCTCAGCGGTCGGTCCGGGGACGGCGCAGCCCGTACCGGTCCGCCGAGCCGCTCTCCGCCTTCTCCTCCTCGGCCCACCGGCTCGGCACATCGGGCCGGCCGATCCTCCGAGCACTCGGCCCCGGCCGGGCGGTCGCACGGCAACGCGGCGCCGCGTGGCCCGCAGCAGAGGGCCGACGGGACGACCAGTACCCTCTCCGCAGCCCTGACCGGCCTACTCGGACCGCACTCCACCCCGGCGAACGGCTCGACGCTGCGGACGGCTGTGCCAAACGCGCCGACCCCACCGGCCCGGCAGCACGAGCCCTCGACGAACGCCCACGAGCCGCCCGCCGCGCTCGCCGCGACCGGTATGGGTTCGCCCGGCCATCGGGCAGCCCACCCGAGTCCCGGTCGAGCGGCCCCGCCGGGCAGGCAACGCAGCGGGTCGGGGAGCAGCCCGCGGCACAGCCGGTGCACCTGTCATCGGCTCGGACCGCCCCACCCCGGCGGGGTGGCGGCCACTGCGGCCCGGCGGCGCAGAGCGCTCAGTGGGGCGCTCAGTGGGGCGCTCAGTGGGGCGCCCAGCGGACGGTCAGGGCCTGGGCGGGGTTGGTGACGAGGAGGCGTCGGGCCAGGTCCGGGCCGAACTCGCGGTCCAGGCGCGGAGCGAGGGCCGTGAGCAGGTGGGTGGGTCCAGGGCTGTGCCGGGCGGTGCGGGTGGTGGTGTCACCGCCGAGGAGCAGCCGGTCGGCGTGGCCGGCCTCGACCAGCGCGGCGACGGTGTCGAACAGGTGGTGGTCGGTGGCGTGATGGGTTCGGGAGGGACCGTCCAGGGCCAGGTAGGCGCCGGAGGCGGCGAGGTGCCGGTGCAGCCGCAGGTCGGGCAGCCGGTTGAGGTGGCCGAGGATGACCCGGTGGGCCGGCACGCCGTGCTGCCCGCAGAGCAGGTCGAGGACGTCCGAGGCGGCGGTCCCGAGTTCGTGGTGGACGGCGATCGGCGCGCCGGTGGCGTGGTGCGCCTCGGCCGCCGCCGCCATCACCCGGCGGGTGTGCGGGCCGAGGCCGTGGTAGTCGCCCGCCACCTTGATCAGTCCGGCCCGGACGCCCGCGGGCGCGGCGCGCAGACCGGTGGTCAGCTCGGCGGTGAACAGCTCGGCGAGCCCTTCGTAGCGCTCGGCCAGCCACTGCGGGTCGTAGTGGACGTCCTGGTGCAGGCCGGTGGCCGCGACCAGGTGGACGCCGGTCGCGCGGGCGAGACCGGGGAGCGCGAAGGCGCCGCGGCCCATGCCGTGCGGGGTCCACTGGACCATCGCCCGGCCGCCGGCCGCCGCGAAGTCGCGCAGCACCCGCTCGGCGGCCGCCGGGTCGTCCAGTTCCTCGCCGGGCAGCCGGGGGCTGCGCAGGAACAGGTGGTCGTGGGCGTCACAGACGCCGAACTCGGCCGGGTCGAGGTCACCCAGAACGGTGCGGACGGCACCGCCCCCGGCGCCGGCGGCAACCTCGGCGGCACTGTCGACAGAAGCACTCACGCGGCCCGGCCCCCGGTCTCCGCCTCGGCGAAGGCGGTCTTCGCCACCCGCAGGGCGGCCAGGGCCTTGGGCACGCCGACGTAGGGCGCGAGGTGGACCAGCACCTCGGTGATCTCCTCTCTGCTCAGCCCGACCCGCAGGCTGTTGCGGACGTGGTCGGCGAGCTGCGGCTCCACCCCGCCGAGGGCGGTGAGCGCGGCCAGGTTGGCCACCTGGCGGTCGCGCAGCGCCAGCCCGGGCCGCTGGTAGGTGCCGCCGAAAAGGCTGGTGACGATCCAGTCGGCGAAGCCGGGCGCCAGCGCGTCCAGGCCGGTCAGGGTGGCGGCCTGGGTCTGCGGCCCGGCGAGTTCGTCCAGGAGCGCGTAGCCGGCGGCGCGGTCGAGCGGGGCGGGGACGAGGTCGGCGGGGTTCACGGGGTGTGGTCCTTTCACCAGTGGCGGCCGGCGGGCAGCCGGTCGAGTTCGGGGGTCGACAGGTGCAGCACCCGGTAGCGGGTGCCCGGGGCGTCCTCCGGGACCGGGCCGCTCCAGAGCGCGATGCGCAGCAGTTCCCAGCGGTCGGGGTCGACGGCGACGGCCGCCGTGTGCAGCGCCGGGTGGTCGGGCAGGGACGCGAGGGCGGCCTCGACGGCCTCGGCCGGGTCGGCGTCGTCCGGGAGGGGTTCGAGGTGGCGGCTGGCGAAGCCGGCGGACCCGTCCGCGTCGCCGCGCAGCAGACCGCCGCGCGGCGGTCCGTCCCGGCGCGGACCTCCGTGGCGCAGACCGGCGCCGAGCCAGTGCCGGACGGCCGGACGGCCGAAGTCGGCACTCAGGCCCCGGAAGCCCGGGCCCCAGAGGAAGCTGTTCATGCCCTCGGCGGTCCGCCAGAGGTAGAGCGGGGCGTACTGGTTGACGGGCGAGTCGTCGCGGCCGCGCTCGCGCACCAGGTACGCCTTGAGGCCGAGGCCGGGGTAAGCGTCGAGCAGGTGGCCCTTCTCGGCGACCCGCCGGTGGATGATCCCCGTGTCGTAGTCGGCGGGGAGGGTGATCTCGTACTGCATGGCGTGCACGTCGGGCTCCTGGTGGGGCTTCGGACAGGGCGGGGCGGCTCACCTCGGCCGGTAGGCGGCCTCGGCCGGTGCGGTACGCGGCGAGCAGCCCGAGCGCGTCCCGGACGGCCCGGTCGAACGGCCCGGCCGTACCGGCGGCGCGGGCGAGCACGTAGCCGCCCTGGACGACGGCGACCACGGCCGCGGCGGTGTCGGCCGGGTTGCCGTTGCCATGCGGCGACTGTACCTACTGGTACGTTCAATGTACATACCAGTAGGTACAGAGTCGCGAGGGCGGCTGCCGGAGTCCGGGAAGCGGGAGCCTCACCGGGTGACGGTGGTGCGCGCGGGGTCGCCGGTCACGGCAGCTCGCGGCGGATCACCGGGGCGACCTCGGCGGCGAACAGCTCCAGCTGCTCGTGCTGGACGTCCTCGGTGAGGGCGTCCACGCCGATGCCCACCACCTCGTTGCCGAACGCCTCGTGATAGCGGTGGATCTTCTCGATCACCTGCTGCGGGCTGCCGACCAGCGCCGAGCCGCGCTCCAGCGCGTCCTCCAGCGACTCGAACGGCGAGTTGTTGTGCCTGCCGGCCGCCGAGCCGAGCAGGGCGTCCCAGTACGGGCGGAAGCCCTCGATCGCGTCCTGCGAGCGCCTGGCGACGAACAGGCCGCCGAAGCTCGTCCCGACCCGGGCGTCCTTGGGGTCGCGGCCGTAGTGCTCCCAGCGCTCGCGGTAGTGGTCGACCAGCGCCTTGTACTTGGCCAGCGGATGGAAGGAGTTGGCGGAGAACAGCGGGTCCCCGAAGCGGGCGGCGAGGTCGGTGGACTGTTCGCTGGTCGCGCTGCCGTGCCAGACCGGGATCGGGTCCTGGTACGGACGCGGCGAGGTGGTGACCTCCCTGAGCGGCGGGCGGGTGCTCCCCTCCCAGCTGACCTTCTCCTCCCGCCAGAGCCGGTGCAGCAGTCCGTAGTTCTCGGCCAGCGCGTCCCACTGGCGGTCCTCCGGCAGCCCGAACAGGTCGAAGTGGCGCGGGTCGTTGCCCTTGCCGATGATCAGTTCGAGGCGGCCGCCGGAGAGTTGGTCGAGCACCGCGTAGTCCTCCGCGACCCGGACCGGGTCCAGGATGCTGAGCACCGTGACGGTGGTGAAGAGCCGGATCGTGGAGGTACGGGCGGCGATGGCGCTGAGCAGCACGGGGGGCGCCGGGGAGAGGAACGGTTCGCCGTGCCGCTCCCCCACGCCGTAGCCGTCGTAACCGAGCCGTTCGGCGGTGACGGCCTGGTCGATGACGTTGTGCAGCTTCTCGTAGGTCGTGCGCCGCACTCCGGTGACGGGGTCGGGTCCGTTGGAGACGAGGGACGAGACGGTGAACCGCATGGCGGTCTCCTTGTGGGGCGTTCGGTGGTCGCTCGGCGGGGTGCGCCGGCGCTCGGCGGGGATCCACCGGGGAGGTCCGGGGATCCGGAGGGAACCGGGGATCCGGGAGGAACGGGGATCCCGGGGGGAACGGCGGCGCGGCGCACCCGGGCCCCGGCGGCCCCGCACCCAGGGGCCGATCGCGCTCACACGGGAGCGGCGGCGGGACGGGAGGGGAGCTTGGGCGGCGGCGGCGTCAGCGCGAGCCGCGGACGGGGCGACAACAGCGCGGGAGAGCTGCGCAGATGGTCATACCGGCTCCCCTTCGCCTCGCACCCACACGATCCACCGCGAGCATATGCACCGGTCAGGGGCGGGGCAAGAGCTTGATCGGGGCGACGGTCCTGGCAGGATGTCCGGCATGACGTACCTCGCCGCGGATGACCGCTATGCCTCGATGACCTACCGCCGGGCCGGCCGCAGTGGCGTCCAGCTGCCCGCCGTCTCGCTCGGCCTGTGGCACAACTTCGGTGACGCCCAGCCGCTGGAGGTGCAGCGGGCGGTGCTGCGCCGCGCCTTCGACCGGGGCGTCACCCACTTCGACCTGGCGAACAACTACGGCCCGCCGTACGGCAGCGCCGAGCGCAACTTCGGCTACCTGTTCGCGCAGGACTTCCGCCCGTACCGGGACGAGATGTTCATCGCCAGCAAGGCGGGCTGGGACATGTGGCCCGGCCCGTACGGCGACGGCGGCAGCCGCAAGTACCTGCTGGCTAGCCTGGACCAGTCGCTGGGCCGGATGGGCCTGGACTACGTGGACGTCTTCTACTCGCACCGCCACGACCCGGACACCCCGCTCGAAGAGACGATGGGCGCGCTGGACTCGGCCGTCCGCTCGGGGAAGGCCCTGTACGCGGGGATCTCCAACTACCCGGCCGAGCAGCACCGGGAGGCCGTCGCGATCCTGCGCGAGCTGGGCACCCCGGCTCTGCTGAACCAGTCCGCCTACTCGATCCTCGACCGCTCCGTGGAGGAGGGGGTGCTGGACGCGGTCGGCGACACCCGGACCAGCCTGATCGCCTACTCCCCGCTCGCCCAGGGGCTGCTGACGGACCGCTACCTCTCCGGTGAGGTGCCCGCCGGGTCGCGGATGTCGGTCGGGCGGTTCCTGAACAAGGAGGCGCTGACCGGCCCGAAGCTGGAGCAGCTGCGCTCGCTGAACAAGGTCGCCGAGCGGCGCGGGCAGACCCTCGCCCAGCTGGCGCTGTCCTGGGTGCTCCGCGACGACCGGGTGGCATCGGTGATCATCGGCGCGAGCAGCGTCGCCCAGCTCGACCAGAACATCGACGCGCTGAACGGCGGCCCGCTGACCGCCGAGGACCTCGCGGAGATCGACGCGCTCAGCCGCTGAGCCGTCCCGGCCGCCTGATCCGGGCGGCCCGAAGTCCCGGCAGTCCGTACAGTGCTGCCCCGAGCTTCCTCGGGCGACACCGCGTGACCTGCCGGGACTTCGGGCGTTGTACCGTCCGCACACGTCCTTCGAGACCCTGGAGTCCCCGTGCGGACGCTCCTCCTGCGCACTCTCGCGCGCTTCGCCCGACAGCTGGCACTGACCTCGCCGGTGCCGTTCCCCGTGCTGCCGGGCACCTTCGCCCCTCCGCTAGCGGCGGCCCACGCCGAGCGCGGGTAGCACCGTCTCGGCGACCCGGTGCGCCTCCTCGAGCAGCGGGTTGCCGGAGAGGATGAAGGTGTCCACACCGAGCGACTCGAACTCCTGGAGACGCTCGACCACCTGGGCGGTCGAACCGACCACCGCCGTACCGGGGCCCGGGCGGAACAGGCTCATCCCGGGCCACAGGTTCGGGTGGCTCTCCAACTCCCTTGCCCGCGCGGGCACTCGGCCCCCGTGCTGGCGGAACTGGCGCTGCCAGCCGACCCCGTCCTCACCCGTCGCCCCGCCGAGCTGCCGGGCGTAGGTGGCCTCGCTGGTGACGTCGAGCAGCCGGTCGGCGGCGGCCCAGGCCTCGTCCTCGGTGTCGCGGACGATCAGGTGCAGCCGCAGGCCGATCCGCAGGGTGCGGCCGTACGCGGCGGCACGCTCGCGGACCAGGTCCAGCTTCTCCCGGAGCTGCTGGGGCGGTTCGCCCCAGGTCAGGTAGACGTCCACGTGCTCGGCGGCCATCTCGATGCCGGCCGCCGAACTGCCGCCGAACCAGAGCGGGATGCCGCCCGGCTGGACCGGAGCGAGTTCGCGCAGGCTCGCGCCGGCGTTCTTCAGGTCGTAGAACTCGCCTTTGTGGTCGAAGACTTCACCGGAGGTGAGGCGCCGGACGATCGACCAGTACTCGGCGCTCAGCCGGTACCGGTCGTCGTGCTCGACGTCCAGGCCGTACTCGCGCAGCTGCGCGGTGGAGCCGTTCACGACGTTGAACCGGAGCCGGCCGCCGTGCAGGTGGTCGAAGCTGAGCGCCATCTTCGCCAGCAGGGTGGGCGAGATGAGCCCGGGGTGGACGGCCAGCAGCGGCTTGAACGCGGGGGTGGTGGCGGCGGCCAGCGCGTTGCCGAGGTCCCAGACGTCGTAGAGGTCGGTCGCCAGCAGCGCGCCGGTGTAGCCCAGGCGCTCGACGCTGCCCGCGAGTTGCTGGAGGTAGCGGAGGTCGACCGGGCGTCGGCCGGCCGGTTCCCAGGGGTAGTGGCCCTCGCGCGGGATGATGTACCAGAGGACTTCGGAGGCCATCGGGTCAGACCGCCTTGGCGAGTGCGGCGGCCACCGGGGCCTCCAGCGCGGGCAGATGGGCGTCGGCGACGGTCAGCGCGCGGTCGATGAAGCCGACGCCGTGGAAGATGTCCGCGGCCTCCTGCTGCTCGGCGACGAACCCGGCGGTGGCGGGCTCCAGCCGCCACGGCAGGGCGGTCAGCGCCTGCTCCCAGTCCTCCACCGCCCCGCCCAGGTCGGCGGCGGCGATCGCGGCCGCCTCGGCCGGATGGGCGGCCACCCAGGCATCGGCCCGGCGCAGCGCGGCCGCGATCGCCGCCACCACCTCGGGGCGCTCGGTGGCGAAGTCCCGGCGGGTGAAGAACACCGAGCGGTCGGTGATGACGTCACCGGTGCGGATCAGCTCGCGGAACCGCCCGCTCCGGCGGGCGGCGGCCAGTTCGGCGCCCTGGGCGATCCAGCCGAGGATCTCGCCGTCGCGCAGCCGCTGCGCCTGGTCCTCGTCGGCGGCCGGGCGGACCGGGGTGATGTCGGTCGCGTAGGAGAGGCCCTCGGCGTGCAGCGCCTTGGCCAGCAGGTGGGTCTGCCAGGAGCCGACGGCCAGCACGACGGTGCCGCCCCTCAGGTCGGCGACGGAGGCCACCGGGCCGTCGGCGAGCACCAGCAGCGCACCGTGGTCGGGGCGGGGAGCGGAGACCGCCGCGTACACCAGGTCGTGGCCGGCGGCCTGGGCGGTGACCGGCGGGGTGGAGCCGGTGCCGCCGAAGTCGATGGTGCCGTCGGCCAGCAGGGCGCCCGTACGGGTGCCGTCGGCGTAGTGGTGGAAGACGCCGGTCTCACCGAGCGGGGCCAGCTCCTCGGCCAGGTGGTCCAGCCGGGAGAGGTAGTAGAGCGAGGGGTTGCTGGCATGGACGCCGAGGGTGATGGCCATGGTGATCTCCGGTGTAATGGCGGGGACTTGGGGGGTGGGGAATGCGGAGTACGGGGTCAGTGGACGCCGAGGTCGGCGAGCAGGCGACGGCGCAGCTCGGCGAAGGCCGGGTCGGCCGGGTCCCGGGGGCGCTCGACGGCGACCCGCTCGTCGCGGACCAGCCTGCCGTCCCGCAGGACGGCGACCCGGTCGGCGAGCCGGACGGCCTCCTCCACGTCATGGGTGACCAGCAGGACGGCCGGGCGGTGGCGGCGGACGAGGTCACCGACCAGGTCCTGCATCCGTAGCCGGGTGAGTGCGTCCAGGGCGGCGAACGGCTCGTCCAGGAGAAGGAGTTGCGGCTCCCGGACGAGCGCCCGGGCGAGCGCCGCCCGCTGCGCCTCACCGCCGGAGAGGGTGGCCGGCCAGGCGTCGGCGTGCTTCTCCAGCCCGACCTCGGCGAGTGCCCGCAGGGCGGTCTCCCGGGTCGCGGCGCCGCGCGGCAGCCCGACGGTGACGTTGGCGAGCACCCGCTTGGACGGCACCAGGCGGGGCTCCTGGAAGACCACCGTGCGGACCGGCGGAACGAGCACCGTACCGGCGTCGGCCCTGTCCAGGGCGCCGAGGATCCGCAGCAGGGTGGTCTTGCCGGTTCCGCTGGCGCCGAGCAGGGCGACGAACTCGCCCCGGGCGATGGACAGGTCCACCCCGTCGAGGACGGCCCGGGTGCCGAAGACCCGGCGCAGGCCGCGCAGGTGGACGGCGGGGGCGCCGTCCCCGGCCGCGACGGCGCCGGTGGTCGGGGGCCCGGCGGCGACGGTCGGGGTCGCGGTGGTGGTCGGGGTGCTCATCGGCCTGCTCCTTGGGTGGCCTTGCGCCAGGGCATCAGGAAGCGCTCCAGGAGGCGGACCACACCGTCCGCGGTGAGGCCGAGCAGCCCGTAGATCAGGATGCAGACGGCGAGGACGTCGGTGCGCGAGAAGTTCTGCGCCTGGGCCATCAGATAGCCGATGCCCTCGGTGGAGTTGATCTCCTCGGCGGCGATCAGCGCGATCACACTGAGCGTCATCGAGAGCCGCAGCCCGGAGAGCAGCGAGGGCAGCGCACCGGGCAGCACCACGGTCCGGACGATCGCCCAGCGGCCGAGACCGAAGCTGCGCATCGCCTCGATCAGCTTGCGGTCGGTGTTGCGCACGCCCCCGGAGGTGGAGACGTACATCGGGAAGCTGGTCGCGACCCCGATCAGGGCGATCTTCGCCGTCTCGGTGATGCCGAACCAGACCATGAAGAGCGGGACCAGGGCGAGGAACGGCACCGTGCGCAGGACCTGCACCGCGGAGTCCAGCAGCTCCTCGCCCAGCCGGAAGAACCCGGTGACGACGCCGAGCACCAGCCCGGCGCCGGCCCCGAAGACCAGGCCGAGGCCGGCCCGGGTGAGCGAGACGGTGAGCGCGTCGGTGAGCTGGCCGTTGCCCCAGAGCTCGCCGACCGCGTCGGCGACCTGGGCGGGCGAGGCGAGCACGTCCTGGGTGAGCGCCCCGGTGGCGGAGGCCAGCGCCCAGCCGCCGAGCAGGGCGAGCGGGCCGATGGTGCGCAGGATCAGCGCGACGGCGCGGGCGCGGGGCGCGGGCAGCCGGGTGCGCGGGGCGACCAGACCGGCTTCGAGGGCTGCGACGGTGCCGTCGTCGGCGGTGGCGGCCCCGGTGGCGGCGTCCTCGGTGGCGCCTACGGTGGCGTCCCCGGTGGCTTCCCGGGTGACGGCGGGCGCGTCGGTCACGGTGCTCACTTGACACCGTCCGCGAGGGTGGCGATGTCGATCAGGTACGGCTTGACGTCGACCAGCTGCTTGGTGACCTTCTGGTCGGCGAAGAACGCCGCCACCGTGGCGAAACGGGCGGTGTCGGCCTCGGTGATGACGTCGGCGGTGGCGCTCTGCCGGGTGACGGCGACCGCGATCTCCTTCTCGGCGGGGGTGACGGCGGTCGGCCCGGAGTCGGTGAACACGTTGAGGTAGCCCGCCGGGTCCGCCTTCTCCTTCAGGCCGCCCTCGTGCAGGTAGGCGTAGAAGACCTTGACCACCTCCGGGTGCTTCTCGGCGAAGCCGTTGCGCACCGCCCAGACCGCGTAGTTGTCGGAGCCGACCTCCTTGCCGTTGACCAGGAAGTGCGCGCCGGAGTTGGCGATCGACGGGGTGGAGAAGGTGTTCCAGGTCGCCCAGGCGTCCACCTGGCCGGAGTTGAAGACGCCCGAGGTCTGGTCGGCGCGCAGGTAGACGCGTTCGACCCGATCGGCCGGCACGCCGCTCTTCTCCAGGGCCTTGAGCAACAGGTACTCGCTGGTGCCGCCCTGGCTCACCGCGACCTTCCGGCCGGCCAGGTCCTGGACGGACTTGATGGGCGAGTCGTTCTTCACCAGGATGCCCTCGCCCACGCCGTCCGGCGCCGTCTGGGCGAACAGCTTGAAGCCTGGCTTCTGCGCCAGGGCGGCGACGGCCGAGGTGATCGACCCCAGCGCGACGTCGAGCTGGTCGGCGGAGAGCGCCTGGGCGGCGGGGGCGAACGGGCCGGCGCTCCCCGTCCAGGCGACCTTGGCGTGGACGGCGGCGAGGGCCCGGTCGAGCGAGCCGTCCTTCTTGCCCAGGGCGAGGAAGCCGCTGTTGCCCGGGTCCGGCAGGCGCAGCACCACCTCGGCCCTGCCTCCCCCGTCGGCGGAGGCCTTGGCGCCACCGGCGGACGAACCGCAGGCGGCCAGGGCGGTGGTGGTGAGCAACGCGGTGGCGGCGAGGGCGAGGCGGCGGGTCTTCACGGTCAGCTCCAGGGGAATCGGCAGGCCGGCGGGCGCGGCAGAGGGCAGGACAGCGGCAGGGGCGGCGGGGGGCAGGACAGCGACGCGGACAGAGCGGCGCGGCGGGCGGGGCGGCAGCGTGGGGTGAGCGGCCTCAGGCCGGCCCGGCCGCGGCGCGGCGGGCGGCGAGCAGGGCGCGGGCGGCGCGCAGCGGCTCGGGGTCCGCCCAGGCGGCGACGTCGACGGGGGCGGCGAGGAAGCCCTGGTGGCGCAGGAAGCGCTCCTGCTGCTCCAACAGGCCGAGGCGCTCCTGCGAGAGGTCGAGGTGCAGGGTGCGGTGACCGCCCGCCGCGTAGGCCCCGGCGACGCCCTCGGCGCCGGCGCCGGTCTCGGCCCGCAGGATCCGGGCCACCTCGGCGGGGTTCCCGGCGGCCCAGTCGGCGGCCTCCAGCAGGACGGCCAGGAAGCGGACGACCAGGTCCGGACGCTCGTCCAGCAGTCGCTGGTGGACGGTGACCGGGCGCGGTGTGCCGTTGTTGACCCGGCGGCGGCGGTCCGGCACGGCGTCCAGCTCGATCGCGACCTCGGCGCCGAACCGGCGGGCCGCCTCGACGGCCAGCGCACCCTTGACGTACACCGCGTCCACCACGCCGTCGCGCAGCGCGGCCAGTTCGGCGGCCCACTGCCCACCGCCCGGGGCGGCCGGGACGTCGACCAACTCGGCGTCGTCCAGGGTGAGTCCGGCCGTGGCGAGGGCGCCGTGCAGACCGGCCAGGGCCATCGCCCGCCAGAAGTCGATGCCGATCCCATGGCGTGGGACGGCCAGTCGCAGCCCGCGCAGCTGCCCGGGCGAGTCGATCCCGCTGCCGGCCCGGACCAGGACGACCTGACGCTCCTCGATCCAGGTGAGACCGATCAGCCGGGTCCGCTCGCCGCGCGAACGGGCCCAGAGCGCGGGCACGTTGCCGCCTTCGCGGAACAGGCCGGTGAGGGCGTGGGTGTAGTGGTGGTCGGCGGCCACCTCCGGCGGGGCGTCCTGGAGCGAGCGGACGGTGATGCCGTCGGCGGCGAACTCCCGGGCGAAGCGGCCCTGGTCGGCGGCGATGCCGGTGGCGGTGGGGACGGGGCAGCGGGTGAACCAGAGCGTGTCCGGGGCGTCGGCTGCGACACCGGCCGCCGCGGCGGGTGCGGCGTCGGAGGGGGCGGCATCGGCGGTGGAGCGGGCGTGGCTGGGCACGGTGGCGGGTCCTCTGGCTGGGCGGATGCGGGCAGCGGCGGGGCGCGGCACCGGACGTGGTCGGTCGGAGGGAGAGGGTTGAGCGGAGGGCTGAGCAGCGGGCTGCACGGGGGCCGACCGGGGAAGCGGGTGGGGAGCGGGCGGGCGGTCCGGCCGTGACGCGGCCGGGCGACGGGCCCATGGCGGTGCGGGAGGGCACCGACCTGGGAGGGCCCGGGGCGCGGTGCGGCGGTTCGACCGGCTCGGGGGCTACGGCGGGTCAGCGACAACAGGTGCAGGGGGCGGAGCTCCGGTGGGTCGTCACGGCGCTGCTCCTTCCTGCCGGTTGGGTGGCCCGGGCGACAACTCGGGCTCCGGACGGGGCCGTCCGGGGCGATGTGCCGAGCGTTCCACGGCGAGGGAGCGCGAAGCAAGCTTTTGCCACATCGTGGGATCACTTGTTCATCAAGGCCATCCCATTGCAATGCCACCGACACAATTCCGCAGCAGCGGCTGCCATAGTCTGGAACCGACCCCGGTGGACCCGCCGGGGCGCCGGACCGAACGCGAGGTGCCATGGCCGAGGCCGCCACCGCCGTCCAGAGCCCGCCGGCCGGTGCACAGGCCGTCCAGCGGGCCCTCGGGCTCCTGCACTGCTTCCACGACAACGGCCCCGACCTGAGCGCCTCGGACCTGGCCCGCCGGATGGACCTCTCGGTCTCCACCGCGCACCGACTGGCCCGCACCCTGGTCAGCGCCGGCTTCCTGGAGCAGGACGAGCAGACCGCCCGGTACCGGCTCGGCCCGGCCGTCGCCGAACTCGGCCAACTCAGCTTCCACCAGCGGGGGCTGCACCTGGCAGCACCCGAACTGGACCTGCTCGCCAAGCGCACCGGGGCCACCGCGGACCTCGCGATCCGCAGCGGCCCGCACGCGGTCATCCTGGTCGGCGCCTCCGTGCGCCCGGACACCGGGCTCGGACTGCGGCGCCCGCTGCACTCGACGGCACTGGGCAAGGTCCTGCTGGGCTGGCCGCGCCCCGGCGAGCCGCAGCCTTCGACGATCGGCCCGCTGCTGCCGTTCACCGACCGGACCATCACCGAACCCGCCCGGCTGGACGTGGAGTTGGCGAAGGTACGGGCCGCCGGCTACGCGCTCAACGACGGCGAGTCGGCGGCCGGGGTCCGCACCGTGGCCGTCCCGGTACTGGACGGCGCCGGGCAGGCCCGGTTCGCACTGGCCGTCCGCTCGACTCCGGCGCACCTGACCGACGACCGGCTGGACTGGTTCCTGGGGCACGCGCGGACCTGCGCCGCCGCACTGGCCGTCCTGCTGCTGCCGCCCGACCAGCGAGCCTGATCGGTCGTCATTCATGCGTCACGGGCCGGGCGTTCGAAGGAACGCCCGGCCCGTGACGACGGGATTCAGCAGCGGGTCACGCCACCGGGGTGTACTTGTAGCCGACCCGGCGGACCGTGACGATGCTGTCGCGGTAGGCCGCGCCGAGCTTGCGGCGCAGGCGCGCCACGTGCACGTCCACCGTGCGGCCGTCGCCCACGTGGCCGTAGCCCCAGACGGCGGAGACCAGGTGGTCACGGGTGTGCACCCGCTGCGGGTGCTCGGTCAGGTGCGCCAGCAGCTCGAACTCCAGGTAGGTGAGGTCGAGCAACCGCCCGTCGACGTAGGCGTTGCGCCGCTCGGTGTCGACCGAGATGCCGTGACCGGCGGGCCGGACCGGGCGGGCGGCCTGCGGCTGGACCTGAGCGCGGGGCTGGGTCGGGTCCGGCGCCTGCGCGGCGAGGAGCGGGGCGCCCTGGACGTGCTGACCGGGGCCGACCGCGGCGGCGGCGCCCAGCGGCGCGCCGCCCTCGGCGGGCACCAGCACCAGGTAGCCGACCATCGGATGGCCGGCCGAGGCGCCGAACTGCGCGCCGTACTGGGCGAGCAGGGCCTGCGGCAGCGCCCCCTGCGGGAGCGCGGCGACGACGGTGGCCCCCTCCGGCAGCGCGGCGAGCAGGGCCTGCGCGACCTGGCCGCCCTGCGGCGCCGGGGCCGCGACCGGGGCGGGCGCCACGAAGTGCGACGGCGCCTGGCCGACCTGGTGGTGCGGCCCCGACTGGTGCTGGGGGGCGGCGGGGTGCGGCGGGATCGTGGCGCCGTGCCATCGTTCGGCGCTCGACGGGACGGAGCGGACCGCGCGCAGGTGCGGGGTCACGGCGGGAAGGGGAAGGGTGGCCGTGGAGGAGGAAGACATGGTGCCGCTCATTTCGCGCGTGACGGACGGGGTGGAGTCGTCTGCGCGTCGACCGGGTGTACTGCCGGGGGCTGAACCGAGGTCAGCGGACGGCGGGCCGGGACGCGCTGGGCGAGCCCGGACACGTCTGGTCGAACAGGTGCGGCTGCCGGGACGGCCAGAACGGCTCAAGGTCGAGGTGACCTCGGCTGCTGTCCACGACGTTGCTCATGCGCCCATTCAACCATGTGAACGGACCGTTGCACCGCACGCGGTGCGACGCTCCCGGCACGCCGACGGTCACGGCGGCAGCAGGGGTGGTGATGGGGCTGGCGAGGTTCACTGGTGGTCTCCGCGAGAGCGGGCATGGGAAACGGCGGCACGGCCGGACACCGGCGTCCGGTGCGGCTGGGCCTACGGATTGACGAAGCGTCAGAGGCGCGCTTCACGACCGGGTGGGCCGCGAAGCCCGTCGGGCTACCGGGAGGCCGGCCGGTCCGTCACCGACAGCAGGCGCTGCAGATCAGCGCGTGGTCGATGTACCGGCGGATCGTCAGGGCCGGCGAGACCGGGGCCGGCGCGGCCGCGGCGCGGCGGTGGTCGACGGTCACGGTACTGCCCTCCCCCTGGTCCTGGACGCGGTCGCGTGAGCGGTGCGTCGTGGTGCGCCGCCGGGCTTCCCGCGGCGTTCCGGTGTGCTCCGAGGCATCCCGAACCGCAGGGCCGGGCGGCCTTCGTCCAGAGCCTTCCACGCCGGACCCGGTCTAGGCAACCTTCCGACCGGTGGACGTCCGGCATGCGGACGCCCGAATGAGACGACGGCTCCGGGCGGCCGCCGGCGACCGCCCGGGCTCCCCGGCGTCTGCGCCGGGCCTGATCGGCAGAGCACCGGTCAGGACCGGCCCGCGCCGCCCCTTCGCTGTGCGCCGACGTGCTCGACCAGGGCGACCAGCACGTCCTTGCCGTCCTCGCGTCGGCGGGCGTCGCAGAGCAGCACCGGGATCCCCGGGTCCAGGTCGAGCGCGTCCCGGACCTCCTCGGCGGCGAACAGCTCGGTGCCGTCGAAGCAGTTGACGGCCACCACGAAGGGGATGCCGCGCTGCTCGAAGAAGTCCACCGAGGGGAAGCAGTCCGCCAGTCGGCGGGTGTCGGCGAGCACCACCGCACCGAGCGCACCGCGCGCCAGTTCGTCCCAGACGAACCAGAACCGGTCCTGCCCCGGGGTGCCGAACAGGTAGAGCGCCAGCCCGGCGCGCAGGTCGATCCGGCCGAAGTCCATCGCCACGGTGGTGGTCCGCTTGGCCTCCACCCCCGCGGTGTCGTCCACCGGGCGGCCGAGTTCGCTCAGCTCCTCCTCGGTGCGCAGCGGGCGGATCTCGCTGACCGAGCCGACCAGCGTGGTCTTGCCCGCGCCGAAGCCGCCCGCGACCAGGATCTTCACCGCGACCGCCGGACCACCCCGCCAGGGCGGGTCGTTGGCCGTGGCACCGGCGGCGGCGTTCTCGTGGTGGTCAGAGCGCACGGAGTCCATTGATCACGTCTCGCAGCAGGCGCTCGTCCGGCAGCTCGGCGAGCGGAACGGGTCGGGTGACGCTGATCAGCTCGGCGTCGTAGAGGTCGCCGAGCAGCACACGAACCACACTGACCGGCAGGTCGGTGTAGGAGCCGAGCTCGGCGACGGACAGCGGCTCGCGGCGGCACCAGGTCAGGATGGTCTGGTGCTCCGGGTCGAGCACCAGCGCGGGCACCGCCCCGGCCCGGGGCCCGGGTTCGGCGACGGTGATCAGCGAGATCAGGTCGAACAGGCCGTCCTCGACCGGGCGGGTACGGCCCCGGGTCATCGAGTACAGCCGCACCACCGGACCGGCCTCGTCGTCGAACCACCGGTCGTCGACCGGGGTGCGCGGCTGGAACAGGTCGACCCCGGACTCGTCCCCGGCCGGGTCGTCCTGTTCCAGCTCGGGCTCCTCCTCCGCCATCGGGCCGCTCATCTCCCCGGCGGGGCGGCTTCGGTGCGCGGCTCGGCGGCCATGTGCTCGCCGACCCGCTTGACCAGCAGGGCCATCTCGTAGGCGATCTGGCCGATGTCGGCCTCGGCCTCGCTCAGCACCGCCAGGCAACTGCCGTCGCCGGCCGCGGTGATGAAGAGGAAGGCCTCGTCCAGCTCGACCATGGTCTGGCGGACGCCGCCGACCTTGAAGTGCCCGCCGGCGCCCTTGGCCAGGCTGTGGAAGCCGGCCGCGACGGCGGCCAGGTGCTCGGCGTCCTCGCGGTCGAGGTCGCGGGAGGCCCCGGTGGCCAGCCCGTCACTGGACAGGATCACCGCGTGCCGCAGGGCCGCGACGCGCCCCACGAGATCGTCGAGAAGCCAGTTGAGGTCCCCGGACGACTGCGTCGAAGTGGTCATGAATCTCTTCCTTCCGCTGGAGCGGGTGGTGCGGGTGGTGCCTTCACTGCGGGTGGTGCCTTCACTGCGGATGCTGCAGGTGGTGCCGGTACCGCGGGTGTCGAGGGTGCTGTCTGTGCGGAGCGCGGGGCGGGCGACGCGCCCGGTACCCAGCGGGCGAGCGGAGCCCGGTCGCCGGGCGGCGGGGCGGGCAGGGCCGCCGGGGCCGGGGCCGGTGCGATCGCGCGCCGGTTCGGATCCGGCGGCTGCCACGCGGGCACGGCGGCCGGCCGGGCGGGCGGGACGGGGGCGGCCGAACCGCGGCCCCGGGTGAAGCCGCGCTGGAAGGAGGCGAACGTCGCCCGCGCCTCCTCCGGCGAGCGCTCGCGGGCGGTCTCGGCGGCCGACCGCCCGGGCTCCTGGACGGCGCGCTCCCGGAGCTGGGGCGCGAGGCTGGCCTGCCGGACGCGGCGCGGCAGCGGACCGGGTCCGCCGGCGGGAGGACCGTCGGCCGCCTGCCCGGCGGAGGGCTGCTCCGCCGGGGGCTGCGCTGCCATGGATCGCCCGGCCTCGGGCAGCCCGGCTTCCGGCCGCACGACCGGGGGCCGACCGACCGAGGAGAGCCTGGCGGAGGGGAAGGCGGCCGGCGGCTGCTGCCCGACCGGCGTGCGGTCCGGCCCACCGGCGGCACCGGCGTCCCGCGGTCCGGCCTCGGCGCCCTCCGGCGCGGCCAGGCCCTCCCGGCGGTGACGGCCCGGGCCCCGGACCGCCTCGTCCGGCGAGGCCGTGACCAGCGTCGGCCCGGTCCTGTTCCGCGCCCGCCGCGGCAGACCGCCCGGGGTACGGGTGGTGTCGGGCGCCGACGGCCGCGGGCCGCCGCTCCCCCGGTGGCGTCCGCCCTGGTCGGACGCGGTCCCGGCGGCCCGACCGGCCTCCGGCCCCGGCCCGCCGTCGGCCGCGCCGCTCGCACCGCCCGCCGTACCCGCGCCGCCCGGCGGCGGCACCACGACCAGATCGCGCTCGCCCTGCCCGGCCGGCACCGCACGCCGGCCGGGAGCCGCCCCGGCCGGCGGCCCGTCCGACGCCTCCGCCAGCAGCTCGCGCGGGATCAGCACCACCGCGGTCGTCCCGCCGTACGGCGACGGCCGCAGGTGGACCCGGATGCCGTGCCGGCGGGCCAGCCGGCTGACCACGAAGAGGCCCAGGCGGTCGGTGTCCGCGAGGTCGAACTCCTGCTCCACCGCGAGGCGCTCGTTGATCTCGGCGAGCGCGAGTTCGCTCAGCCCGAGCCCCCGGTCGTCGATCTCCAGCGCGAAGCCGTGGGCCACCACCTCGCCCTGAACGGTCACCTGGGTGCTCGGCGGGGAGTACACCGCGGCGTTCTCGACCAGCTCGGCGATCAGGTGGGTGACGTCCGCGACCGCGCTGCCGAGCAGCCCGGTGCCGGGGAACGGCCGGACGATCACCCGCGCGTAGTCCTCGACCTCGCCGACGGCGGCACGGACGACGTCCACCATCCGCACCGGCTTGCGCCAGGCCCGGCCCGGGGAGCCGCCGGCCAGGATGATCAGGCCCTCGGCGTGGCGGCGCATGCGGGTGGTGAGGTGGTCGACCTTGAAGAGGTCCTCCAGCTCCGCCGGGTCCTCGGTGCGGCGCTCCATGGTGTCCAGCAGCGTCAGCTGGCGGTGCAGCAGCACCTGGCTGCGGCGGGCCAGGTTGACGAAGACCGCGGAGACGCCGCGCCGCAGGTCCGCCTGTTCGACGGCGGCCTCGACGGCGGCCCGCTGGACGGCGTTGATCGCCCGCCCGACCTGGCCGATCTCGGCCGAGCCGAACTGCAGCTCCGGCGCCTCGGTCGCGACGTCCACCGCCTCGCCCTTGCGCAGCCGCAGCATCACCGAGGGCAGCCGGGTGCCGGCCAGCTCGTTGGCCGCGTTGCGCAGGCCGATCAGCTCGCGGGCCAGGCCCCGGCCTATTCGGTAGGAGATCATCACCGACAGCACCACCGCGACCAGGCCGATCGCACCGGCGATGCCGCCGCGCCAGAGCAGCCCGATCGCGTACGAGCGCTCCCGGTCGCCGATCGCCCCGGCCAGCCGGGTGTTGATGGCGGCGAGGTCCCCCAGCGCGCGGTCGGCGGTCTCCCGCCAGGAGTCGCCGTTGATCGCCTGGACCACCCGCTCCGGCCCGCCCGCGCCCACGAAGTCGGCCTCGGCGCGGGACAGCGCCGCCCAGGCCTCGCCGCCGCGCAGCGCGATGTAGTCGCTCTGGTCGGCCGGGTCGAGCTCGGCGATGTAGACGGTGAACAGCGCCTGCTGGTTGTGCAGGGCGTCGATCGCGACCTGGTACTGCTCGGCGGTGGGCCGACCGGAGGCGGTGCTCAGGCCCTCCATCGCCGCGTCCTCCTGGGAGAGGTACTCGCGGGCCCGGGCCAGCTCGATCAGGATCGTCCCCTGGCGCGGCAGCTGGCCGCTCTGGCGGGCGACGAAGGCGGACCGGAAGCCGAAGGTGGGCTTGACGAGGTCGCTGTACTGCCCGAGCGCGAACTCCCAGTTGAGCGAGGAGCGGTTGATCTGGCTGCGGAGCGGGGTCAGCTGGTCGGCGGCCGCGAGGATCTGCAGGTACCGGCCGCGCTGCGCCGCGTCGAGCTTGCCCCCGTCGTCGGTCTTCTTCAGCCGCAGCGTCACGAGGTCCCGGTCGGTGACGGCCTGGGCCTGCTCGAAGGCGTCCCGGGCGGCCCGCGAGCTCGGGTCGGCCAGCCGCTGGACGGCGGCGCGGCGCTCGTTCTGCAGGTCGTACGCGTACTGGTCGACCGGCTTGCCGAACTCCTTGTACGTACTGCTGACCGCCAACTGGCTCCAGACGTCACCGGTGGTGGCGAGCGTCGCGTACACCCACAGGGCGGTGAGCGCGACGATGGGCACCAGGAGCAGCGCGATGATCTTCGCGCGGATCGAGCTGCTGCGCAGACGCATGGAGTCCTCGGTCGGGAAGTGCCAGGCGCGGACGGGGAGCGGTTCGAAGGGGCGGTCGGCAGAGGCGGGCTGGCGGTGACGGTACGGCGGCGGTGGTGCGGGGTGGTGCGCGACCTAGGGCGAGGCCTTCGGGTGGGGCTGTCGTTCGGGGTCGTTGTTCGGGGCTGTGGACCAGGGTGGCTCACGGCTGTCAACCAGGGCTTTCGTCCTGGTTTCCGGCGGTCGGACCAGGCCGGTCGGCGAGGCCTCGGCCGCAGGTCTGCGAGAGCCTACTACGCCCTGACCACTCGTTCGAGGGTCGAACCCGCCCTCTCCCGACCCCCGGCCCGATGATGTCCGAATGATCCCTGTCATCCTGGATTCACCCCTCGGCCGCCCAGCCCCGGCCATCCCCCGCCGCGGCACTTTCCCTACGGGCCGGTGCCGATCTCGTCGCGTCACGGTCACACCCCTGGGCAGTGACAGAGCAATCCGATAGTTTCGCTCCACCTGCCCGACCGTTCAGCGCGCCGCCGATCCGGACGCCCGTACGGGCCCGGCAGGCAGGGGCCACAACGGGATCGGGGGCAATGTGCGCGAGTTCAGCTCCCCCGCACCGACCGGACCACCGGCCACCGGCGGGCTGGCCGACTCGCTCTACGACACCGCCGAACGCAGGTCCGGCCTGGTCCAGCTGGCCCGCCGGACGGACGGCGACCCGCAGTGGCACGAGGTCACCGCGACCGCCTTCCGGGACGAGGTGCTGGCGCTCGCCAAGGGCCTGCTGACCCGGGGCGTCCGGTACGGCGACCGGGTCGCGCTGATGTCCCGCACCCGCTACGAGTGGACGCTGTTCGACTACGCGCTCTGGTCGATCGGCGCGATCACCGTCCCGATCTACCCGACCGCGGCGCCCGAGCAGGTCCGCTGGATCCTCGCCGAGACCCAGGCGGTGGCCTGCCTGGTCGAGGACGAGGACCACGCCATGACGGTCGGCGCGGTCTGCGACGCGCTCCCCGACCTCACCGGCATCTGGCAGTTGGACCGGGGCTGCGTCGACTCGATCACCGAGGACGGCCGCGGGGTACCCGACTCGCTCGTCCACCGCCAGCGGCTCGGCGTCGCGGCCGAGAACGTCGCCACCATCGTCTACACCTCCGGGACGACCGGCCGCCCCAAGGGCTGCATGCTCACCCACGCCAACCTGGCCTCGGCGGCCGACGCCCTGCTGGACGGCTGGGCCGAGGTCTTCGCGGACACCGGCGGCGGCCAGCCGTCCACCCTGCTCTTCCTCCCGCTGGCGCACGTCTACGGCCGGATGGTGCAGATCGCGGCGATCCGCGGCGGCTTCCGGATCGGGCACATCCCCGAGGTCTCCACCGAGGCCCTGCTGCCCGCGCTCGCCGCGTACCGGCCGACCTTCCTGCACCTCGTCCCCTACGTCTTCGAGAAGGTGTTCCAGCAGGCCCGGCGGGCGGCCGAGGAGGCCGGGCGGGGCGAACTCTTCGAGCAGGCCCGGCAGGTGGCCGTCGAGTGGGCCACCGCCCGCGAGCAGCGCGCGCTGGGCCACGGCCCCGGACCGGGCCCCCGGCTGCGGCTGCGCCACCTGGCGTACGAGCGGACCGTCTACCCGCGACTGCGAGCCGTGCTCGGCGGCCGGGTGCGCGGCGTGATGTGCGGCGGCTCGGCCCTCAACCGGGAGCTCGCCCTCTTCTTCACCGGCATCGGCCTCAGCCTGTACGAGGGTTACGGCCTCACCGAGACCTCCGCCGCGATCACCGCCAACCCGGCCGGCCGGCAGAAGCTCGGCACGGTCGGCCGCCCCGTCCCGGGGGCCTCGGTGGCCATCGCCGACGACGGCGAGGTGTGGGTGCGCGGCTCCGGCGTCTTCGGCGGCTACCTCAACCACCCGAGCTGCACCGAGGAGTCGCTGTACGACGGCTGGTTCGGCACCGGCGACCTCGGCCGGCTGGACGAGGACGGCTACCTCACCCTCACCGGGCGCAAGAAGGACCTGATCGTCACCAGCAGTGGCAAGAACCTCGCCCCGGCCACGCTGGAGGAGCGGGTGCAGGCGCATCCGCTGGTCTCGCAGTGCCTGGTGGTCGGCGACGACCGCCCGTACGTGGCCGCGCTGATCACGCTCGACCCGGCCGCCCTGGCGCACTGGCTGAAGTCGCACGGCCGGGAGCAGTTGGACCCGTGGGCGGTGCTCTCCGACGAGCAGTTGCACGCGGAGATCCAGCGGGCGGTGGCCGCGGCGAACACCGCCGTCTCCCGCGCCGAGTCGATCCGCGCGTTCCGGCTGCTGCCGCGCGAGTTCGGCGTCGACCAGGGCCTGATGACGCCCTCGCTGAAGCTGCGCCGGGCGGCGATCACGGAGTACTACCGGCCGGACATCGACGAGCTGTACAGCTCCTGACGGTCCGTCTCGTCCCCTTCGCGGTACGGATGACAGCGGGCTCACGGCACGTCACTCCCTTGACGATCCGAGTGGTCCAGTCCATTGTTTTGCCTCGGTCTGAGTGCGGCACGCCCACGGCTCCCGCCCCTCGGGGAGCGCTCCACCCCGTTCCACACGCCCTCCCCACGGGCGTGTCCTCCACTGCCCCCACGCAGGAGTCCACACGTGTCCATGTCCTCACGCCTGTCGGCGCTCGCCGCCTGCACGCTGCTCGCCGTCTGCGGTCTCGCGGCCCCGGCGTCGGCCTCGACCTCTACCTCGGCCGATTCCGCCGGACCCGCCGGGGCCGCGGCGCCCGCCGTCAATCTGGCCACCAACCCGGGCTTCGAGATCCCCGCCTCCTCGCTCGCCGACTGGGGCAGCGTCCCCGGCTGGCGCTGCACCGGCGGCCCCGCCGAGGCGTCCGCCACCACCACCGCCCCGCACTCCGGCGGCTCCGCCCTCGCCGTCACCCCGGCGAACGACGACTCCAACGGCGAGTGCGCGCAGACCGTCTCCGTCCGGCCCGGCACCACGTACACCGCCTCGGCCTGGGTCCGCGGCGCCTTCGTCCACCTCGGCGTCACCGGCACCGGGCGCGATGTCGCCCCGGCCTGGACGGCGACCACCAACGGCGGCTGGCAGAAGCTGACCACCCGGTTCACCACCGGTCCCGACGCGCGCACCGTCCGGCTGTACGTCCACGGCTGGTACCAGCAGGGTCCGTTCGCCGTCGACGACGTCCGGGTGGACGGTCCGGCGCCCGCTCCGGCCACCGCCGCCGGCTCGGTGCCGACCAGCGACCGGGTCGTCTTCTTCACCGTGGACGACGGCTGGCAGCGCACCCCCGAGGCGGAGCGGTTCATCGCCGACCACCAGCTGCCGATCACCGCGTTCCCGCTGCCCATGCCGGCCGCCACCGACCCCGACTTCTTCCGCCGCGTCACCGCCGTGCCCGGCTCCTCCATCCAGGATCACAGCGTCTCCCACCCGGATCTGACCACGCTCAGCCCGGCCGAGCAGCAGGTCGAGATCTGCGACGCCCGCGACGCCCAGGTCCGCACCTTCGGCACCGCCCCGACCGTCTTCCGCCCGCCGTTCTTCGCCTGGAACGCCGACACCCTGCAGGCCGCCGCCAACTGCGGCATCCAGCACGTGCTGACCGCCGACGCCGACTTCAGCTGGGGTGCCTCCAACATCTGGCACGAGGGCACCCTGTCCCCCGGCGACGTCGTCCTGATGCACTGGACCGACACCCTCGCCGGAGACCTCCAGCGCGCCCTCGCCGCCGCCGCCACCGCCGGGCTGAAGCCGGCCGGCCTGGCCTCCTACCTGCGGTAGCCCCGAGCCCGCGTCGCCGCTCCCCCGGGGGAGGAGCGGCGGCGCGCGCCGCCCTCGATCCTGATCGAGCTCGTTGACACGGGGTGGGCGGGTGACTGTAATGGGGGGCGTGCAGCGCGGTGTCGGCCAAAGAGAACTGGGCCGGCCGGCGACCGGGCGGGCACCTTCGACCGAGGGACGATGCGCGATGAGTTCTCACTCCGCTTCCCTGATCTGACCCAAGCGGCCGCGGCGCTGCCCGCACGCCCGCTTCGGTCCGTTGCGCTCGTGCGATGCGGCGCCGTGGCCTCCACTCCCCATGCACCGGAGACTCCACAGGCGTATGCCCATGTCTTTCAACCAAGCGATCATCGAGGAATTCCGAACCAACGGCGGCGAGGTCGGCGGCCCCTTCGAGGGCGGCGACCTGCTGCTGCTCACCACCACCGGCGCACGGACCGGACAGGACCACACCGTGCCGCTCGGGTACGTCCGCGCGGACGGTCAGCTGCTGGTCGTCGCCTCGGCGGCCGGGGCGCCGGACCACCCCCAGTGGTACCGCAATCTGCTCGCCCACCCCGTGGTCCGGGTGGAGCTCGGCACCGAGGTGTTCGAGGCCGTAGCGGTGCCGGCCGAGGGCGCCCGGCGGGACCGACTGTTCGAGGCGGTGGTCCGGGCGGCCCCCGGGTACGGCGACTACCAGGCGCACACCGCACGGGTGCTGCCGGTGGTGGCACTGGAACGGTCCGGGGCCGAGCCGCGCGAGGTGGCCGACCTGGCGGGAAAACTGCTGGAGGTGCACACCTGGCTGCGTGCCCAGCTGCGGCACGTCCGGGCCGAGACGGAGGCCCACTTCGCGGCCGGGCCCGCCGGTGACGGCCGGCCGCCGGGCCTCGGGCTGCAGATCCGGCAGCACTGCCTCGCGCTCTGCGCCGGGCTGACCCACCACCACACCGGGGAGGACGCCGCGATCTTCCCCGCGCTGGCGCGGAGCCACCCGCACCTGCGGGAGACGCTCGCCCGGCTGGGCGAGGAGCACCGTTCGGTCGGCCGGATCAAGGACGGGCTGGTGAAGCTGCTCGCCGGGATCGGGGTGGCCGAACCCGAGCGGTTCCGGGCGGAGCTGGCCCGGATGTCGGCCGAGCTGGAGGCGCACCTGGACCACGAGGAGCGGGAGCTGCTGCCGGTGCTCGCCGGCATCCCTTTCCCACCGGGGCGGTGAGCCGGGGGGGCGGTGAGCAGGTGCGCTGAGCAGGTGCGCTGAGCCGGTGCGCTGAGCCGGTGTGTTGAGCGAGGCGCCGGCCGGTCCCGCCCCGGAGGTGGGCGGGACCGGCCGGCACACCGGCTGCCGCGCCGGCTAGACCTGTGCGGAGAACACCGGGAGGTAGCCGCCCGACTGCCCGGCGGCCTTCGGGTGGTAGCTCTCCTCGATGGGCAGGGTCGTGCTGTTCAGCCAGGTGGTGCCGGAAGCGCAGATCTCGTGCCCGGTGAAGGCGCTCCGGACGTCACCGAAAGCGAAGCCGGCGTCGGCCGCCCGCTTGGCGATGACACCGTCGAGGACGTCCGCCGCGCTGTTGATGGCGGCGCGCTTGGTGTCGCCGATGCCGAAGATGCAGCTGCCGCCGACCTTGTAGAGGTGCGGGTAGCCCAGCACCACCACGCGGGCGTTGGGCGCCTTGGCGTGGATGGCCGCGTAGACCTGGTCGAGCTGGCCGGGCAGGGTGTTGTTGGCGTAGGTCTTCGCGGCGGCGACGGCGTTGAGGCAGGCGCTCTCCGAGTCCAGCACGCAGGTCTGCATGGTGCTGGCGAAGCCCGCGTCGTTGCCGCCGACGCTGATGCTGACGAGCGTCGTGCCGGAGTTCAGGACCGAGAGCTGGTTGTTGAGGACGTCACCGGTTCTGGCACCGGAACAGGCGACGAAGGAGAAGGACGAGGGCGCGTGCGCGTTCTTCCAGAGGTAGGCGTAGGCGTTGGTGCTGCGCTTGCAGCTGCCGCTCTCGCTCGTGTAGCTGCCGGAGCCGAGGCCGGAGGCGTAGGAGTCGCCGAGGGCGGCGTAGTTCACGCCGGCCGCGTGGGCGGACGAGGCTGCGAAGAGGGTGGTCATCGTGAGGAGAGCCGCGAGGGCGGCCATGGACATGGCACGGGTGGGGCGTAGCATGACACCTCCAGGGAGTGACGTGAGTCACATCTGTGATACCAGGCAGTAGGGTGCTCGGTAAGTGGTCATGCCAAGACAATTGACGGGAAGTCTGACGACGGTGGAGTGAACTCGGCGGCGGGATACGGCAAGTGCGCTGGTCAGGCCCCGGCGGCGCCGTCGGCGGCGCCGGTGTCGGGGTACCCCGATCGAGGGACAGTCACGAGGCCGTCGCGCACTCACCCGCCGGTGCCGGGGCCGGGAATCCGGGGCGGACGGCCGCCGGACGCCGCGCGGGAGCGGACACCGAGGCCTGCCGCTAGGCGCAGACGATCTCCAGCTCGAAGCCCTGACCGTTGATCAGGTGCACCGCCTCGCCGGTGTCCACCCGGACCGTCCACCCGGCCGCGAGGGCGGCGGCCACCGCCGCGCGCGAGCCGTGCACGGCGAGGTGGTTGAGCCCGGCGCGCAGGCGCTGATGACCGCCGGGGAGCAGCGCGGTCGACTGCTCGATCACCAGGTAGGCGGTGCCCAGACGCCAGCTGCGGCCCCGGGGCCACTGCTGGAACGGCTCGCAGCCGAGGGCGAGCAGCACCGGGGACCACTGCGCCTCGGCGGCGGCGAGGTCGTCCACCCAGAGCTCGACGTGGTGGAAGAGCCCTGCCGGATGCGGCACCGTCACTCGGTCACCCCCCCGCTCGCACGACGGCCGGAGGCGGGAGAGGCGGGGCGGGGGGCGTCGGGGCCGGGGCCGGGGGCGTCGGCGGGGGCGGCTCCGGCACCGGGGCGTGGGCCCGCGCCGGGGCCCGAGCCCGGGCCCGGGTCACCCGTGGCGGCGCTCAGCCGGAGGGGCGCCGGGCCCGGGTGGGCGGCGCCGGGGAAGACCTCGCAGCCCTCGGCCGGCAGCTCCTCGATCGCCTCGTTGGCGGCCGAGGGCACCCCGAGCCACCGGACGCCCGCCGCGACCGCCGCCCGCGCCTGGCGCAGCCCCGGTTCACCCCAGCCGAGCAGCTCGACCGCGAGACCGGGCGCGACGAGCAACCGCCGGTAGTGCCGCCCCGACGCCGGGTCCGCCGCACTGGGACCGACGGCCCGCAAAGCGGCCGCCATCCGGACCCGGGCGCACTCGTGGCCACCGTTCGCCGAGCCGACCCGGTCGTAGAGGTAGCCGAGGTAGTGGGGCGTGCCGATCACCGCCTGGGCCTCCTCGGCCGCCTCGCGGGCCAGGGCGGAGCCCGGGTCGCCGTCGTCCTCGGGCTCCAGCGAACCGCCGGGGAGCGAGACGATGCCGTCCTTGGGGTTGACCAGGGTCAGCACCCGGCCGTCGGGCGCGAAGAGCCAGCCCCACGACTGCTTCACCGACAGCCCGGCCGGCACCCGCTCGCCCGGCCGCCACGGCCAGCCCGCCGTGGGACGCCGCCGCACCTTGCCCAGCAGCTCGGCGATCTCCGCGCTGTACTCGATCCGGCTCATGCGTCCCCCTTTCGGTGTCGGGCTCGCCGGACCGACGGTGCGCGGGGAGGACCTGCGTGCGCGGTACAGGGCGGAGCGGCGGAGGCGGCGGTGTGGGGCACCGCGCGCTTCTCCTGTTGATCTTCCCCGAAATCTTCCCCGAACAGGCGGTCGATGAACAGTCCCCAGCGCCGCTTGGTGGACACGGAGGCCTCACCCGGGTGGTCAGCCCAGCGGCCCACCCCCCTCCGGACCCCGGTCGCCGGGGTCCGACGCCCCGCCGGGCCACGGCGGCGCGCCGGAGGGCGGCGCGGCCCCCGGCGGCGGCGCGGCGGGCAGCGGGAAGCCGGGCAGCGGTACGGCTCCGGGCGGGAACGGAACCCCCAGCGCGGCATCGTCGGCGAGCGCGTCGACCACCTCCCGGGCGGTCATCGGCCTCAGCCGGCCGGCCGCCAGGGCCCAGCCGCGCACCACCGGACCACCGGGCGCCGCAGGGTCCCCGTGCAGCAGGAGGGCGCCCGCGCCGCCGAGTGCCACCCCCGCCGCCAGGGTGGCGCAGAACGCCTCGGCGTCCCGGCCGCCGAGGAGGACCCGCCCGCCGTCGCCGCGCACGTCCGCCGCGGCGGTGAGGTGCTCGCCGTCCTCCGGGCCGTGGCAGCGCAGGGTCAGCAGGTGGCCGCCCTCCCCGGCGCCCTCGGCCAGCGCCAGGTACACCCCGGTGACGTGGTGCATCACCGCCACCAGCCGCGACTGCCCGGACGGGCCGTCGCCGACCGCGTCCAGCAACGCGGCGCAGGCGATCGAGATCCGCACCCGGGCCAGGTGGTCGTCGACCAGGACCGGGAGCAGCTCGCTCAGCTGCTCCCCGCCGTAGACGAAGGGCTCGCCGGCCAGCTCGGGGTCGGCCGCGTAGGCGACGCGTGCCGCCGCCGATCCCGGGTCGAGGCCGAAGGCCTCGCAGTAGTCCCGGTAGTCGGCCGGCTCGAACACCCTCAGGTGCACCTCGATGCCCTGCCCGCGCAGGGCCCGGAGCCGGGCCTGCGTCCGCCACAGGTAGTCCCGGAAGCCGAGCGGGCCGAACAGCCCGAGCCGGGCCAGCTCGGCGAAGTCGGCGGCGTGGACGGCCAGCGCCAGCGCCACCGGCTGCGGCGGCACACCGCGCGAGCCGCCCCGCTGCCGCGCCCGGACGCCGGGGCCGCCCGGCCCGGCCCCGCCTCCCCCACCGGCCGCCCGACCCCCCGGGCCGCGGCCACCGCCCCGGCCGCCCGACGAGGGGCCACCCGGCGGGCCGCCGGAGGGACCACCGGGCGGGCCGCCGGCGAACGGGCCGCCCGGCCCCGGCCCGGACCGGACACGCGCCGGCGGCGGCGCTCCCGCAGCCGCCGGGCGCCCGCGCCGGTCCCGCCCGACCGGCTCAGGCACGGCGGACGCCGACACGACAGGCACGGGCACGGACCCGGGCACGACGGACCCGACCGCGCGGCGGCCGTCGACGTTCGGGGACTGCACGGACATGGGCCCTCCCAGGGGCTCGTGCCGCCGCCCCGGGCTCGGAGCGGCCGGCGATCGAGAACATACACACCGTCACCGACAACGCACCCTGAGCGATCGGCCGGAGCCCCCGAGGACGGGTGTGACGTCCGATCCGGCCCGCGTTGTCAGTGCCGGACGTTATGGTCGGGGACCATGCGACTGCTGCATACCTCCGACTGGCATCTCGGGCGCTCCTTCCACCGGGAGAGCCTGCACGACGCCCAGCGCGCCTTCCTGGACCACCTCGTGGCGGTGGTCCGGGCCGAGCGCGTCGACGCCGTGCTCGTCGCCGGCGACGTGTACGACCGCGCGCTGCCCGGTCTGGAGGCGGTCGCCCTGTTCGACGACGTGCTGCACCGGCTGGCCGACCTGGGCGTGCCGACGGTGTTCATCAGCGGCAACCACGACTCGGCCCGCCGGCTCGGGGTGGGCGCGGGCCTGATCGGCCGGGCCGGCGTCCACCTGCGGACCGACCCGGGCGAGTGCGCGGTGCCGGTCCTGCTGGCCGACGAGCACGGGCCGGTCGCCGTCTACGGTCTGCCCTACCTGGAGCCGACGCTGGTCCGGGAGCGCTTCGGGCTGGCGCGCGGCGGCCACGCGGCGGTGCTCGGCGCGGCGATGGACGCCGTCCGGGCCGACCTCGCGAGCCGCCCCGCGGGCACCAGGTCGGTGGTGCTGGCCCACGCCTTCGTCACCGGCGGCGCACCCAGCGACAGCGAGCGGGACATCGCGGTCGGCGGAGTCGCCTCCGTCCCCGCGTCCGTCTTCGACGGTGTGGACTACGCCGCGCTGGGCCACCTGCACGGCTGCCAGACGCTCGCCCCGCACCTGCGCTACAGCGGCTCGCCGCTCGCCTACTCCTTCTCCGAGGCCACCCACCGCAAGACCATGTGGCTGGTCGACCTCGCGGCGGACGGCTCGGTCGCCGCCGAGCGGATCGACTGCCCGCGGCCGCGACCGCTGGCCCGCCTGCGCGGCCGCCTCGACCAGCTGCTGACCGCCCCGGAGCACGCCGAGCACGAGCGGTCCTGGGTCCAGGCCACCCTGACCGACCCCGGCCGCCCGGCCGAGCCGATGGAGCAGCTGCGCCGGCGCTTCCCGCACACCCTGCAGCTGCTCTTCGATCCCGAGGAGAGCGAGGCCGCCGCCTCCCCCTCGTACGCGGCCCGGGTCAGCGGCCGGGCGGACCTGGAGATCGCCGAGGGCTTCCTGCGGCACGTGCGCCCCGGCGCCGAGCCGGACGCGGACGAGCTCGGCTGGCTGCGCGAGGGCTTCGAGACCGTCCGGGAGAGCGACGACCGCAAGGCGGAGCTGCCGCGATGAGACTCCACAGCCTCACCGTCACCGCCTTCGGACCGTTCGCCGGCACCGAGACGGTGGACTTCGACGCGCTCGCCTCCGGCGGTCTCTTCCTGCTGCGCGGGGCCACCGGCGCGGGCAAGAGCAGTGTGCTGGACGCCGTCTGCTTCGCCCTCTACGGCGAGGTGCCCGGCGCCAGGCGGGCCAGCCGGCTGCGCAGCGACCACGCCGAACCGCTGCGGCTCACCCAGGTCCGGCTGGAGCTGACGCTCGGCGGGCGGCGGTTGGAGATCACCCGGCTGCCCGAGCAACTGCGCCCCAAGAAGGTCGGCCGGGGGACGACCGTCGAACGCGCCCAGACGCTGCTGCGCGAGTGGGCCGCCGACAGCGGCGACGGCACGCCGGGCTGGCGGGCGGTCAGCAAGTCGCACCAGGAGGCCGGGGAGGAGATCCACCGGCTGATCGGGATGAGCCGGGAGCAGTTCTGCCAGGTGGTGCTGCTCCCGCAGGGGGACTTCGCCCGCTTCCTGCGCGGCGACTCCGAGGAGCGCGGCAAGCTGCTCAGGCGGCTGTTCGACACCGAGCGGTTCCAGCACGTCGAGGCCTGGCTGGCCGAGCAGCGGCGCTCCCAGGAGGCCGCCGTCCAGACCGGCCGCCGGCGCCTGCGGGACTTGGCCAGCAAGGCCGAGCAGGCGGCCGGTCCGCAGGCCGAGCCCGCCGCCGGCTGGGTGCCCACCGAGGAGGAGTCGGCGCACCCCGCCGCGGACCTCACCGCCGGGGTGCTCGGCTGGGCCGCGATCCTGCGCGGCGGCGCCGCCGAGCAGCTCGCCGTCGCCGAGTCCGCGTTGGCCGGCGCCGAGGCCGGCCATCGCCGGGCCCAGGCGGACCGTGGGAACGCGGAGGAGCTGGCCGGCCGGCAGCGCCGCCACCGCGAGGCCGCCCTGGAGGCGGCCCGCCTCGCCGAGGGCGCACCGGCGATGGAGCGTGACTCCGCCAGGCTGACGGCCGCCCGGGCGGCCGTCGGGGTGGAGTCGCTGCTGCACCTGCGCGAGGCCGCCGAGGCCGCCCACCGGGCGGCCCACGAGGAGGAGCGCCGCCGGCGCGCCGCGCTGGCCGGCGCCCCGGACGGCGAGGGCCCGGCGCTGGCCCGCGCGGAGGCCGAGGAGCTGGCGGCGGCCGAGCACCGGCTGCGGGCCGAGGTGGTCCGGCTGGAGACGGCCCGGGCCGAGGAGCGGCGCTGCGCGGAGTTCCGCCGCGAGCAGGCGTCGCTGGAGGCCGACCGGCGGCGCGCCGAGGAGCTGGCCGAGGAGGCCGCCGACTGGCTGGCCGACTTCGACGGCCGGCTCGCCACGCTCCAGGAGGAGCAGTCCGCCGCCCGGGCCGCGGGTGCCCGGGTCGAGCAGCTGGACGTCCGGCAGGCCGAGCTCGCCGGGCGGCTGGCCGCCGCCCGCCGCCGGGACGAGCTGCGGGCATCGATCGCCGTGGCCGAGCCCCGGGCGCTCACCCTGCGCACCGAGGCGCTCGACGCCCGCGAGCACAGCCAGAACGTCCGCGAGCGCCGACTGACCGGCATGGCCGCCGAGCTGGCGGCGCAGCTGCGGTCGGGCGAGGCCTGCCGGGTCTGCGGATCGCCCGAGCACCCGGAGCCGGCCCTCCCGGCGAGCGGCCAGGTCGGCGCGGAGGAGGAGGACGCCGCCCGGGCCGCCCAGGCGCGGGCCGAGCAGGCGGCCGACACCGCCGAGCGGGAGCTGGCGGGCCTGCGGGTGAGCGAGGCGACCGCCGCCGGGGCGGCCGGGCCGGAGAGCGTCGCGGCCCTGGCCGAGGCGCTGGGCGCGCTGGAGCGCGAGCACCGCGAGGCGCTGCGGGCCGCGGAGGGCCTCGACCCGGTCACCCGGGAGCTGGAACGCCTGGCCCAGGACCAGGCCCGCCAGCTCGCCGCACTGCGCGACGCCGGTGAGCGCACCGCCGCGCTGACCGCCCGGATCCAGACCCTCGGCAGCGAGCAGGAGGAGCTGACCCGCCGGGTGACCGCGGCCCGGGGCGACGCGGCGTCGGTGTCCGCCCGGGCCTCGGCGCTGGCCGGCCTCGCCGGGAGCGTGGCGGCACTCGCCGGAGCGGCCCGGGCCTGCACGGACGCGGCGCTGCAACGGAAGAAGGCCGAGGACGAGCTGGCCAGGGCAGCCGTCGCGGCCGGGTTCCCGAGCCCGGAGGAGGCGACGGCCGTCCTGCTGCCTCGGGAGGAACGCGAGCGGCTGGAGGCCCGGCTGACCCGGCACCGCTCGGCACTGGCCGCGGCGGAGCGGGAGCTGGCCCGGCCCGAGCTGGCCGAGGCCGCCGGCCGCCCGCCGGCCGATCTGCCCGGCACCCAGGCCGAGCTGCTGGCGGCCACCGACCGGCTCCGCCGGGCGCACGCCGGCCACGAGGCGGCGCAGGCGCGCTGCACGGCACTGGCCGGGATCGGGCGGCAGCTGGCGGAGCTGGCCGCATCACTGGCCCCGGCCCTGGACCGGTACGCCCGGATCAACCGGCTGGCCTCCGTCGCCGCCGGCACCTCCACCGAGAACCGGCTGCGGATGCGGCTGGAGTCGTACGTCCTGGCGGCCCGGCTGGAGCAGGTGGCGGCGGCGGCGAGCGCCCGCCTGGTACGGATGTCGGGCGGCCGGTACACCCTGGTCCACAGCGACGGCCGGGGCACCGGCAACAAGCGCTCGGGCCTCGCACTGCGGGTGGTGGACGCCTGGACCGGGACCGAGCGGGACACCTCGACGCTCTCCGGCGGCGAGAGCTTCTTCGCCTCGCTCGCCCTGGCGCTCGGTCTCGCCGACGTGGTCACCGACGAGGCCGGTGGCATGCCGCTGGACACGCTCTTCATCGACGAGGGCTTCGGCACGCTGGACGAGCAGGCACTGGAAGAGGTGATGGACGTCCTCGACGGCCTGCGCGAGCGGGACCGCGCGGTCGGCATCGTCAGTCACGTCGCCGATCTGAGGAGCCGGATCCCGGCGCAGCTGATGGTCCGCAAGGGCCGCCGGGGCTCCACCCTCGCCCTCGCCGGGCGGGAGGACGCCTGAGGGGGGGCCCGGGGGCCGCGGGGCCCGGGGCGCCACGGCCGCGCCGCGCCCGGTCGGGTGCGCTCCGTCAGCCGGAGCAGGCGATCCGCTGCGCCTGCTGCCAGGTGCAGACCGGGCAGAGCGTGACACCGGGGTGGTCGGCGGGCAGTTCGGTCGGCTCCCCGCACAGCACGCAGTCCGCGCGCGGCCCGGTCAGCTCCGGGTCGTGCGTCAGGGCGGCCTCCGGCCCGGCGCCACCGGGGGCGAGTGCGCAGACCGGGTCCGTTTCGTTCTTCACCGCTTCGCTCATGCCGCCTTGATACTCCGCGCCCCCACCCCTCGGCAAGGCCGGCCCCGGCCGGACGGGCCCGGAGCGCTGGGCGGGCGGCCCCGCCGGCGAGGCCGAGGCACCGGCGGCCGGGCGGGCGGAGCTACCGAACCAGTACCAGCGCCGCCCAGGCCCGGCCGGACGGGCCCGAGGCGCCGCGAGTGCGACGGGCGACCCGTCCGCCCACCCCCACCCCCGTCCCGACGGCCGGGCCCGGTTACCGTGAGGCCCATGCCCGCCTCCTCCGCCTCCCCCGCCTCGCTCCACCGGCGGTTGCTCGCCGCTCGCGCCGCCGCCCCGACCTACCCGGAGGTGGGCGCCACCCGCGAGGCCCGGCTCCCCGAGGGCTACGCCCAGCTGCGGCGGCGGATCCACCTCGGGCACGGTCCCGACGTCCTGGAGCGGGCCGGGCGGTACGTGCTCGGCTGGGGCTGCCAGCTGGGCAGCGGCTTCGCCGTCCATCCGTACGCGCCGGCCGAGGAGGGCGCGACCGTCCTGCTGCGGCTGAGCCTGCCCGGGCTGCGGCGGCCCCGGCTGGTGATCCCCTGCCGGGTGGTGTGGACGGTGGACGAGCCGGACCGGATCGGCTTCGCCTACGGCACCCTCCCCGGGCACCCGGAGTGCGGCGAGGAGGCGTTCCTGGTGACCATGGACACCGCGGGCGAGGTCTGGTTCGAGGTGACCGCGTTCGCCCGGCTCGCCTCCTGGCACGCGCGGCTCGGCCGCCCGGTGGCGGTGCTCTGCCAGTACCTGGCCATCGAGCGCTACCTCGCCGCCGTCGCCACGGCGGCCTCCCCCACCGGGGCAGCCACGCCACAGGCCCCAGGCAGGACAGCCGGGCCGACGACCGCACCGATCCTCCCCGCACCCGGCCGGGCCGACGACCGCGCAGCCACCCGATAGCCGACCCGCCGACCACGACCGCAGCCGGCCACCCCACCGGAAGCCACGCCACGGGCCCCGGCGGGTCGGCCGGCCGGGGTACGGGCCGGTCAGCCCAGGAAGGAGAGCCGGACCGTCCGGCGCGGGTTGTCTCGATTGGTGTCGATCAGGACGACGGACTGCCAGACGCCGAGCGCCAGTTGGCCGCCGATCACGGGCAGGGTGGCGTGCGGGGCGACCAGGCCCGGGACGACGTGGTCGCGGCCGTGACCCGGGCTGCCGTGCCGGTGGCGCCAGCGGTCGTCGGCGGGCAGCAGTTCGCGCAGCGTCGTGAGGAGGTCGTCGTCGCTGCCCGAGCCGGTCTCCAGCACGGCGATTCCGGCCGTGGCGTGCGGCACGAAGACGTTGAGCAGGCCGTCACGGCCGGCTGCCCGGTCGTTCAGGAACTCGGCGCAGCGGTCGGTGATGTCGAGGGCGACCTCGTGGCTGCCCGTGGTGATCTCGAAGGTGGTGGTGTGGAAGGGCGTGGAGTGGATGTTGTCCGCCATGAACGCCATCCTCACGTACCGCCGGGGGCACCGGGGCCCGCCTCGCCGACTCGCCGTGCTGGTGGGGGCAGGAGGCCGCACGGTGGACGGTTCGGGCTGCTCCCGACCGGGCGGCCGGCCCCGGGCCCGGTTTGGGCCCAAGGGCTTGGGCCCAAGGAGCCCGAGGTCGGCCGAAGGGCCCCGGGTACGCCGAAGACCCGACGGTCCCTGAGGTCCGCCGGGCCGGATGCCGGTGGGCGCGAGGGCTGGAGGCCCTAGCCGCGACCGCCGAACAGGCTCCGCCGCAGCCGGCGCAGCGGCGCCAGCAGCGACACCCGCGCATGGCGACGCGGCTCGGTCGGGGCACTGGAGCCGCGCGGCGTCAGTTCCCTTATCAACCCGAGTGCCTCGGCGGTGTCCACCGCCGGGAGTGCGGGCGCGCCGAGCACTGCCAGATGACGCTCGATCCGACGGCCGGTCGCGCCGACGCCGCACTGGATCGCCGGCACGCGGGGCCGGGACCGCACTTGCATGTGTTCCATCAGTTTTTCCCACCCCTACGAGGCGCCAGGGCCGTGAGGCGAAGACTATCCGTGACAGACGGCCTTCGCGCAACCGTCCTGGTGTGCTGCCACCGTATCGTGCGGCGTCAACTGACGCCGCACCAGGGGCCGCCCGGAGCGGTTACGACTGAGCATCAATGATGGTGCACGACCGGCCGCGCGTCACGGGTGCCTCGGGGGTACGCGCCCGGCGCTTGCCGGGGAGGTACGCGCCCGGCGTGCGGGATCACCGTCGATCACGACCGGCGGGGCCCGGACGCCACCGGCGGTCGTCCCGCACGCCACCGGAGCGCCACCGACCACTCGGACGAGACAGTTCAGAAAGTGAACACAATCGAGGGATTGACGTGGGGGAAACCTCCAAGCAATATCTTCATCGACCGCGCGAACACGGATCCCGCTCAAGTACCGCTCAATCGTGCGTTCGACTGATGAAGAATTCCGGCTCCCCCGAGCCACTGCCCGGCCACCTCGACGCTGCGGTGGCCAGGCCCGGGAGGCGCTGGGACGGGCGGCCGGCCGTGAGGGTCGGCCGGGCCGCCACCAGGCTGCCGGTGCCGCCCCGTACGGGGCCCGGCACCGGCGGTTCCGGGCCCGCGGACGGCCTCCGGTACGGCCCGGTAGCGAGGCACCGGACCGAAGCCCGCCCCCACGCTCCCGCGACGCATCTCACACCCCCGCACCGCACCCCCGCCCGGCACCGCGCACCGCACCCCCACCCCGTGCCCCGACCCCGCGCGAATCCGCTCCCCGGCGGCGCTCGGTAGACTCGGCCAGCGTGCCAGTCCTCCTCAGCATCGTGCTCCCGGTCCACGGAGTCGAGCGCTACCTGCCCCGCTGCCTCGACTCGATCCTGGAAGCCACTCCCCTCGGGGAGTCGCGCTTCGAGGTGATCGCGGTCGACGACCTCTCCCCCGATCGCTGCGGCGCGATCCTGGACGAGTACGCCGCCCGCGACCCGCGGTTGCGCGTGCTGCACCTCACCGAGAACCAGGGTCTCGGCGGTGCCCGGACCGCCGCCCTCCCCGAGGTGCGCGGCGAGTACGTCTGGTTCGTCGACAGCGACGACTGGCTGCCGGACGGCACCGTCTCCGCGCTCCTCGACGAGCTCGCGCAGGAACGCGCCCGCGAGACCCCGGCCGACGTCCTGCTCACCGACTTCACCCACGTCTACCCCGACGGCGGGACCGAGCCGAACCCCTGGCGCCACGTCCTGGTCGGCTCGCCGCTGGTCGACGGCTGCACCCTCGCCGACCACCCCGCGCTGTTCCGGACCGTGATGTCGGTGTGGAACAAGGTCTTCCGCCGCGACTTCCTGCTCGGCCTCGACGTCTCCTTCGGGCGCGGCTTCTACGAGGACATCTCGGTCACCTACCCGGCCCTGCTGGCCGCCGGACGGCTGCGCTACCTCGACCGGGTCTGCTACTTCTACCGGCGCGGCCGCCCCGGCGCGATCACCAGCACCGCCTCCCCCAAGCACGCCGACGCCTTCGCCCAGTACGACGCGATCTTCGCGTTCCTGGACCGCCCGGACCGGCCCGGCCGCCCGGTGCCGGACACCCTGCGCACCCTCGTCTTCGAGCGGACCGTCCAGCAGGCGCTGACCGTCCACGACACCCCCGGGCTGGTCCCGGCCGGGCTGCGCAAGGACTTCTTCCGGCGGATCGCCGAGCACTTCGCCCGCCACCGCCCGGCCGGCTACCAGTTCCCCGGCGGCCTGCGCGGTGTGCAGTACCGCCTGGCGGCGCGCGGTGCCCGGGTCGCCTACGCGGAACTGCGCCGCACCGGCCGGCTGCCGCGCGAACTCAAGCGGGGCGCGCGGGCCGTCGCCCCGGCGGTGAAGAAGGGGGTGCGCAGCGGCGCCCGCTTCACCGCGTACAACGCGTTCCGCCGGCTCCCGCTGGACGAGCACCTGGCGGTCTACGCGGCGTACTGGCACCGGGGTTACGCGTGCAGCCCGGCGGCGATCTACGAGAAGGCCAGGGAACTCGCCCCGGACGTACGGGGCGTGTGGGTGGTGGAGAACCGGAAGCAGGCGGCCACGCTGCCGGCCGGGGTGCCCTACGTGATCGTCAACACACCGGCCTACCTGAAGGCGATGGCGACCGCCAAGTACTTCGTGAACAACGTCAACTTCCCGCGCACGATGGTGAAGCGGCCGGGGACGGTGCACGTCCAGACGCAGCACGGCACGCCGCTGAAGGCGATGGGGATGGACCTCCGGGACCACCCGGTGGCCGCCGACGGGATGGACTTCGACCGGCTGCTGGAGGCCGTCGACCGCTGGGACTTCCTGGTCTCCTCCAACCCGCACACCAGCGAGCACTTCGCCCGGGCCTTCCCCGGCCGCTACGAGATGCTGGACACCGGCTACCCGCGCAACGACCGGCTGGCCGTCAGCCCGCCGGCCGAAGTCGCGGCGATGCGCGAACGGTTCGGGCTGGCACCGGACACCACGGCGGTGCTGTACGCGCCGACGCACCGCGAGGGCCGGGGCGGGTACGTCCCGCTGCTGGACGTCCGCGAGCTGGCCCGGCGGCTGGGCCCCGGCTTCACGCTGCTGGTGCGCACGCACTACTTCCACACCGGGGGCCCGGGCGACTTGGCGGCGGGTGAGGACGCGGCCGCGATCGTGGACGTCTCGGCGCACCCGACCGTGGAGGACCTCTACCTGGCGGCGGACGTCCTGGTCACCGACTACTCCTCGATGATGTTCGACTACGCCGTGCTGGACCGGCCGATCGTGGTCTTCGCGCCGGACTGGGAGGAGTACCGGCGGGTGCGCGGCGTCTACTTCGACCTCTTCGCGGAGCCGCCGGGCGCGGTGACGGTGGATGCCGACGGACTGGCCTCGGCGCTGCTGGCCGGCGACCCGGAGCCGGCGGCGCGGGCGAAGTTCCGCGAACGGTTCTGCCCGTGGGACGACGGCGGGGCGAGCGAGCGGGTGGTCCGCCGGGTGTTCCCGACCCGGGCCTGAGCAGGCGCCGGCCGGGCCCGAGCAGGCGCCGGCCGGACCGACCGGCCCGGGAACGCGGCGGGCGGGACCCCGGGAATCCCGGAGCCCCGCCCGATGCGGGCTCGGCCCGGTACGGACTCGGCCCTGACCGGGCTCGGCCCGGTACCGGCTTCGGCCCGAAGCCGGCTCAGCCCTGACGCGCGGCGAGGAACTCGTCGAAGGTCAGCTCGCCGTCGTGGTTGGTGTCCATCTGCTTGATGATGGCCTCGGCCATCGAGATCGACGTGGTCAGGTCGCCGAGCTCGCGGGCGACCTTCGCGTACTCGACGGCGGTGATCCGGCCGTTGCCGTTCACGTCGTACTTGTCGAACGCCGCGCGGATGGTGTCGACGTCTGCCATGGGTGGCCCCTCCTGAGGAACTGCATGCCTGCGATGATCCGCATGACTGCTGATGTGCGTTTCCGACGGCCGTACCCTACCCGGCCGTGGTGAGCGCCACGGCTGCCGGGAGTGGACGGGCTCGGGGGTGGGTGTCGTAGTCTGCGGGTCTGATCCCGGCCCGGCCGGGGAACGAACGCCGATCGTCGTCTGTTCAGGCCCGGGCTCGTCTCGGGCGCGCTCGTCCTGGGAGGGACCATGCTCGATCTCGTCACCAAGCTGGTGCTGAAACCGCTCGCGCGGGGGATCTGGCGGCCGACCATCGAGGGCCTGGAGAACGTGCCGCGCAAGGGCGGCGTGATCCTGGCCAGCAATCACCTCTCCTTCATCGACAGCGTGGTGATCCCGCTGACCGCGCCGCGCCGGGTGCACTTCCTGGCCAAGGCCGAGTACTTCACCGGTACCGGGATGAAGGGCGCGCTCTCCAAGGGCTTCTTCGAGGCGATCGGCGCGGTGCCCGTCGAGCGCGGCACCTACCGCTCCGCGCAGGCCTCGCTGGAGTCGGCCCTGGAGATCCTGGAGGACGGCAAGGCCTTCGGCATCTACCCCGAGGGCACCCGCTCGCTCGACGGCCGCCTCTACCGCGGCAAGACCGGCGTGGCCTGGCTGGCCCTCACCGCCGGCGTCCCGGTGGTGCCGGTGGCGCTGGAGGGGCCCGACCAGATCCTGCCGATCGGCAAGCGCGTCCCGCGCCTGCGCAAGGTGACGGTCCGCTTCGGCGAGCCGCTGCACTTCGACGAACTGCACGGGCAGGCCCGGTCGCTCAAGGCCCGCCGGCAGGTCACCGACGAGGTGATGCGGGCGATCCAGCAGCTGTCCGGCCAGGAGATCGCGGAGACCTACAACGAGATCCCCAAGGCCGCCTGACCGTCACCCGAGCCCGGGCCGCGGACCGGCCGCCCCGGCGGCTACCGCTTTTCGAGCACCGGGACCGGCGCCTCACGGCGCAGCAGGGCCGCGTACCGGCCGTCGGCCTCGACCAGTTCGTCGTGGGTGCCCTGTTCGACGACCTCGCCCCGGTCCAGCACGACGATCCGGTCGGCGGCCCGGACGGTGGAGAGCCGGTGGGCGATGGTGATGGTGGTGCGGTCGGCCGCGAGGGTGTCGATGGCCTGCTGGACGGCCTGCTCGGTGCGGTTGTCCAGCGCGCTGGTGGCCTCGTCCAGGATCAGCACGGGCGGGTTGCGCAGAACGGTCCGGGCCAGCGCGAGACGCTGCTTCTCCCCTCCCGAGAAGCGGTAGCCGCGCTCCCCGACCAGGGTCGCGTAGCCGTCCGGGAGTCCGGCGATGGTGTCGTGGATCTGCGCGGCCCGGGCGGCGGCGACGAGTTCCTCGTCGGTGGCGTCCGGCTTGGCGAAGCGCAGGTTGTCGGCGACCGAGGCGTGGAAGAGGTACGTCTCCTGGGAGACCACGCCGACCGCCCGTGACAGCGAGTCGAAGGAGAGCTCGCGGACGTCCACCCCGTCGATCGTCACCCGGCCGCCGGTGACGTCGTAGAGGCGGGGGACGAGGTAGCTGAGCGTGGTCTTGCCGGAGCCGGTCTCGCCGACCACGGCGAGCGAGCTGCCGGCCGGGACCTTGAGCTCCACCCCGGCGAGCGTGGGCCGCTCCTGCTCGGGGTCGTAGCGGAACTCGACGCCCTCGAAGCGGACCTCGCCGCGGATCTTCTCCAGGACGGTCGGCCGCTCGGGCTCGGCGATCTCCACCGGGAGGTCGAGGTACTCGAAGATCCGCTGGAACAGCGCCAGCGAGGTCTGCACCTGGACACCGGTGGAGAGCAGGCTGATGGTCGGGCGGAACAGGCCCTGCTGGAGCGAGACGAAGGCGACCAGGGTGCCGACCGAGACGATCGGCGAACCGCCGGCCGAGGCCAGTCCGGCCGCCCAGTAGATCACCGCGGGCATCGCGGCCATCACGATCTGGATGGTGTTCATCCGCCAGCGCCCGGCCATGCTGGAGCGCACCTCCAGCTCGGCCAGCCGGTCGGACTGCCCGGTGAAGTCCGCGGCGAGCGAGTCGGAGCGGCCCATGGTGCGGCCGAGCAGGATGCCGCTGACCGAGAGGGACTCCTGCACGGCCGAGCTCATCGCGGCGAGCTGCTTCTGCCGCTCACCGGTGATCTTCTTGCGCTCGTTGCCGACCCGGCGGCTGATCCAGACGAAGACCGGCAGGAGCAGTAGCGAGACGACGGTGAGCCGCCAGTCCAGCGCGACCATCGCGACCACCGAGGCGATCACGCTGGTGAAGTTGGAGACCAGCGAGGTGGCGGTGGAGGTCACGGTGGACTGCATGCCGCCGATGTCGTTGGCGATCCTGGACTGCACCTCGCCGGTGCGGGTGCGGGTGAAGAACGCCAGCGACATCCGCTGGAGGTGGCCGTAGACGGCGGTGCGCAGGTCGTGCATCACGCGCTGGCCGACGGTGGTGGAGATCAGCGTCTGCAGCACGTTGAAGATGCTGTTGACCACGGCGGCGGCGATCATGCCGAGCGCGAGCAGGCTGAGCAGGCCGGTCCGGCCCTGCGGGATGGCGGTGTCCAGCACGGCCTTCAGCAGGAACGGCGTGACCACCGAGACGACCGCGGAGGCCGCCACCAGCACACCGACCACGGTGAGCCGGCCGGAGTACGGGCGGAACAGCGCGAGGATGCGGCGCCACTGGGCCGGCGGGCGGGGCTCTCCCTCGGCCTGGGCGGGCGGGGTCCAGCTGATGCCGTCGGGCCTCAAGGGCGGGCCTCCTGGGGTCGGACGCGCGGGCGCGCGGCGGGCACGGCGCCGCCGGGGGCTGCGGCGGGCGTGGCGGGCGTGGTGGACACGGCGGTCGGGCGGCCACCGGCATAGCGAGGATAGCTCATAGTTAGCTAAGCTAATAGTGAGACTGTTCCTATTCCCATGGCCGCCCCTGGGGGACCGGCGCCGCCGGCCCCGCCCGCCGGCCCGCCGACCCGCCGAACCGGTACGTCAGTCGGTCCGGTACGTCCGCGCCGCCTTCGAGGAGACCCCGCCGAGCTTGCCCGACGGCAGCACCCGGGCGATCGCGACCGCGAGCTTGTAGCGCTTGCTCGGCACGGACAGCGAGCGGCCGCGCGCCAGGTCCCTCATGGCCTCGGCGACCACCCGCTCGGCGGACAGCCAGCCCCAGGAGGGGATGTTGCCGGTGCCCATGCCGGCCCGCTCGTGGAACTCGGTGCGGGTGAAGCCCGGGCAGAGCGCCATCAGCCGCACGCCGGTGCCGCCGAGGTCGCGCATCACGCCCTGGGTGAAGCTCACCACCCACGCCTTGCTGGCCCCGTACGTGCCGCGCGGCAGGAACGCCGCCACCGAGGCGACGTTGACGATCGCGCCGCGGCCGCGCTCGCGCATGCCGGGCAGCGCCGCCGTGGTGAGCCGCAGGATCGCCTCGACGTGCACCTTCAGCATGTCCAGCTCGTCCTGGAGCGGGACGGTCAGGAAGGCGCCCTTGTTGCCGAAACCGGCGTTGTTCACGAGCAGGTCCACCGGGTGGGCCGGGTCGGTCAGCCGGGTCTCGACGGCCGCGATACCGGCCTCGGTGGCCAGGTCCGCGGTGAGCACCTCGGTGTCGATGCCGAACTTCGCCCGCAGGTCGGCGGCCGCGCGCTCCAGCCGCTCGGCGTCCCGGGCCACCAGGACGAGCCGGTAGCCGCTCCGGGCGAGCCGGCGGGCGAACGCGGCTCCGATGCCGGCGGTCGCGCCGGTGATCAAGGCAGTGGTCATGCAGCGACCGTATCTACTCGCGGGTATCCGCGACACCCCTGGCGCTCTCGCTGCGCGCCCGTGAGGTACCTCTCGGTGACGGTGGTCACGGAGCGTACTGCGGTGGCGCCGGATGGTTCGTGCTCCTATTGTCGATGAAGGGGGCATCGCCGGACCGGGCGATGGAACTTCGATGAGGAGGCACTCAGATGCTTACTCAGACCACGCGGACGACGCTCGCCACCCAGGCCGAGCTCGACGCACTAGGCATGTTGATCACGGAGGACGAGGCGACCGTCAGCGACGCGCCCACGTACCGCCCCGAAGCCGCCGCCCTGCTGCTCCTGGCAGGAGCGCTGCTGCTGTCGCCGAAGCCGCCGAAGGAGAAGACCCGGTAATCCGGGACCGACGGCACCCGGCACCGCGCGGAGTCCGCGGGCGCACAGCGGGCCCGTGACACCGCGAAGCCCTCTTCAAGGAGAAGTACGCACCATGCCAACCGCCGATCTCTCGCTCCGCGACGAATACGCCGCAGCGGTGGAGCGGCTGGCAGGCCGCACCCTCGACGCCCTCCGTGGCGTCGAGGGCGCGGTCGCGCCCGCCGCGCCCGACACCGGCCCCGCGCCGCGTCCGGTCCTCGCCGCCGCCCGGGTGCTCGGGCCGGACGTGCTCGCACCGCAGGTGCTGGGCGTGGCCGGGGCCGACGAACAGGCCGTCCTGCTGCTGACCGAAGCCCACCGGGCCTTCCCCCTCGCCGGCTTTCCGGCGCCCACCGAACCGGGGTCCCCCGTCTCCGCCCGGTCCGCCGGCGACGACCGGGCGGCCGGTGCCGTCCTCGTCGCCGCGTGGCGGGACTGGGCCACCACCGTGCTGCTCGCCCGGGCGCCCGGACCCGCCGCCGACCTGCTGTTCCCCGAACCGGCCGGCGACACGGCGCACGACCGCGGTGTGCCCCACCCCGGTCACGCCCCGCGGCCGGAGCCCCACGCCTGGCAGGCCTGGTCGGTCCGGATGGCCCAGCTGTCCGCCCTCGCCCTCCCCGGCCTCGACGGCCCCGTGCACGACGCGGCCCGCGAGCACGGTCTCGCCCTGGCCCGCGGCGCCGTCCGTTCGCTGCTGCGCTGCGACTACCGGGTCGCCGCCCGGCTGACCAGATGGCTCGCCTGGCTCGCCGCCGACGGACGGCCGCTGCCCCTGGAGGTCGAACCCATGCTGGACCGGATCCGGGCCGTGGGTGACGGCAGTGCGCGCACCGCACTCGAACTCGCTGTGGCCGAACACCTGCTGAGCGGAGCGGCTTCATGACCGATAACCAGCTCCTCTCCTCCGCACAGCAGTTGGGATCGCGTGCGATGGCCTGGCTGCACGACTGCCACGAGCGCGGCTTCGGCCGACTCCCCGACGACGTCACCATCGACCTGGCCGATCCGAACAACGCCTACAAGCCGCTCGCCGAGTCCGCCCTCGCCGCGTCACTCGTCCTGCGCGACGGCGTCACCGGCCCCCACGACGCCCGCATCGCCCGCGAACTCCTGGACTTCGGCTGGTCCCAACTGCGGGAGGGGAACCTCCTGTACGAGCGGCTGCTGCGCTACCCCGTGATGACCGACCCGCTGGAGACGTACGTCCACTTCGCCCGGTCCGGCTACCGGCACGCCCCGCTGGAGGAGCTCCTGGAGTCCCTGACGAAGGTCCGCGGGATCCAGGCCATCGAGATGATGCCCAACCGGCGGCTCGCCCTCGCCAACGCGCGCCGGGTGATCGGACTGCGCAATCAGCCCGACGACTGGGACGCCCTCACCTCCCGGACCTGGCTCGGCGCGACACCGGAACCCTGGGCCATCGACTGGCTGACCGGCTACCACATCACCCACGCCGTCTTCCACCTCACCGACTGGGGTGCCCGGCCCGAGGGCATGCCCGAACCGATGCGCGACTACGTCCGCACCTGGCTGCCGGTCTGGGTCGACACCTGGCTGGAGGTCGGTCAGTGGGACCTCGTCGGCGAACTCCTGGTGGTCGACTCGTGCATCGGGGAGCCCGTCACCGGCACGCAGGGCTGGGAGGCGCTGGCCGCGATCCAGCGCGAGGACGGGCTGATCCCGCGCGAGAGCGCCGAGCCGGTCTCGGACGACCCCGAGCAGGCCTTCCGCGACCACGAGCACACCGCCGTCGTCGCCGTGGTGGCCGGCACCGTCACCCTGTCGCGGGCACTCGGCGGCGCCGCGGTCGCGGCCTGAACGCGATGACCGACCCGGACACGATGACCGGCCCGCCCTCCGCCGCCCGCCGGGCGGCGGAGGGCGGCCTGCACGGCTTCAGCGGCCCGGGTGCGGACCAGGTCCCCGCCCTCGTCCGGGCCGCCGCGCCGTACGCCACCGCCGTGACGCTGGCCGTGGCCCGCGGGGACCGGACCGCCGTCCACTGCCACGGCCGGACCGCCCTCGACGGGGAGCCCTGCACGCCCGAGACCGTCTACGAACTCGGCTCCGTCACCAAGACGTTCACCGCCCTGCTGCTCGCCGTCATGACCGCACGGGGCGAAGTCGCCCTGGACGACCCGCTGCAGCGGCACCTCCCAGCGGACTGGTGCCCGCCGGACGTCCGGCGCGGCGGCCCGATCCGGCTGCTGCACCTGGCCACCCACACCTCGGGCCTGCCCAAGCTCCCGCCCGGACTGCTCGCGACCGCCCTCCCCAGCTGGGCCCGCAATCCGTACGCGGGCTTCGACGACCGACGGCTGCGCGCCGGCGTGGCCCGAACCAGCGTGCGCCACGCGCCCGGTACGCGCTACGGGTACTCCAACTACGGGGTCGGCCTGCTCGGCCGGCTGCTCGCCGAGGCGGGCGGCACCGGCTACGCCGAGCTGCTCGCCGACCGCCTCTGCCGCCCCCTCGGCCTGCGCACCGCCACCTGCTCCCCCGACGCCCCGCACCGCGCCACCGGTCACCGGCGCGGTCGCCCGATCCCGCCGTGGCTCATCCCCGGGCTGCCGGGCGCCGGCGCCGTCCGGGCCGGCGGCGCCGATGTGCTGCGCTTCCTCCGCGCCCACCTGTCGCCGGAGGAAGGCGAGTTGGGGCACGCGCTGCGCGACGTCCAGCGCCCATGGCTTCGGCTCTCCCGATCGGGCGACCGAATCGGCCTGGTCTGGAACCTGCGCAGGACGCCGGACGGCCGCGATCTCTACTTCCACTCCGGCGCCACCCGCGGGTTCACCGTCGTCGTCGGCTTCTGCCCGCAGACCGCGACGGCGGTGGCCGCCCTCACCAACACCGGTCCGGCGCTCGACGGGCGCTTCGTGCAGTCGGCGTACGACACTCTGAAACAGCTCGCGAAGCCGGCGAACTGAGCGGTGCCCCGGCCCGGCCGGCCCGGCGGGACGGGGCCGGCCGGGCCCGGCGGTCAGGGCTTCTCGGGGTGCGCGGCGCTGTCCGCGGCGCCGCCCGCGCCGACCGGGCGGAGGCGGGAGGCCGCGGTGGCGGCCAGCTGCGGGGCGAGCCGGGCGATGTCGCGGGAGCCGACGGCGGCGATCAGCGAGGGCAGGATCCAGCGGACCGGCTGCATGCCGCGCAGCCAGGGCTGGGCGTAGACGTGGGCGGAGCGGCGGGCGATGCCGGCGACCAGGCGGTCCACGGCCGGGCCGAGCGGGTACGTCTTGTTGGCCGGCCAGGGCAGGCGGTCGCGCATCTGCTTGAGGACGGCGTCCTGGTCGGCGCCGCGGACCATGTCGGTGTCGGTCCAACTCAGGTAGCCGACACCGACCTTGACGCCCTGGTGGGCGACCTCGGCGCGGATCGAGTGGGCGAAGGCCTCGACGCCGGACTTGCTGGCGCAGTACGCGCTCATCAGCGGGGCGGGCGTGAGCGCGGCGAGCGAGGCGATCTGGAGCAGGTAGCCGCGGCTCTCGGCGAGGGCCGGCAGGAAGGCCCGCGCGGTGGCCACGCTGCCGAGCAGGTTCACCTCGATCACCCGGCTGAACGCCCGGTGGTCGCTGTCCAGTAGCGGGCCGCCGATGGCGATGCCCGCGTTGGCGACCACCACGTCGATCCGGCCGTAGTGCTCCTTGATCCGGCGGGCGGTCTCGGTGAGCGCGTCGATGTCGGTGACGTCGGCCTCCCAGGCGGTGGCGCCCGGGCCGCAGAGTGCGGCGACCTCCTTGAGCTCGGCCGGTTCCAGCCCGAGCAGGGCCACCTTGGCGCCCTGCAGGGTGAGCTTGCGGGCCAGGGCGGCGCCGACCCCGCGCGCGGCACCCGTGACGACGACGACCTGTGCGGACAGCGGCAACGTGGCACTCATGCGGTCAGGCTCCTCTGGGGGGAAGGACGGTGGGCGGCGGGCAGGTGGGCGGTCGCGAGCCGCTCGATCTCGGCGGCGACCTCGGCGGGCCGCTCGATCGGCACCATGTGGCCGGCCCCGGGCAGCAGGAGCAGCCCCTGCGGGTCGGGCAGCGCGGCGACGATGCGGTGCGCGTGCGCCGGCGGGGTCAGCCGGTCGTCGGTGCCGACCACGACGGCGGTCGGCACGGTGAGCCGGGCCAGCCCGGCGCGGACGTCGAGCGAGTCCAGGACGCCGGCCCAGCGGGCCCGGACGGCGGTCGGACAGGCGTGCACCACCCGGGCCGTCGCCTCGACCCGGTCGGCGGGCGAACCCGCCCCCATGGTGACGTACTTGAGCACCGCACGGCTGACCGGGCCGACCGGACCGAGCGGCAGCCGGGAGCGCAGGCCCTGCCGGTGCAGGAAGCGCCGCAGCCGTGCCGGGCGCACCGCCTCCGGCAGCACGAGCAACTCGGTCACCAGGTCGGCCGGGCCGGTGGAGACCAGCACCGCGGCGGCGGTCCGCTCGGCGACCTCGGGGCGGCCGGCGGCGGCCATCACGGTCATGCCGCCCATGCTGTGGCCGACCAGGACGGCCCGCTCCCCCGCCGGAACGGTCCGGGCGAGCACGGCGGAGAGGTCCTCGGCGAGCGCCCGGGTCGAGTAGCGGAGCCGGCTGGGCGGGACCTCGCTACGGCCGTGGCCGCGCTGGTCGTAGGCCACCACCCGGTAGCGGTCGGCGAGCCGGTGGATCACCGGCGCCCAGAAGACGGTCGAGCAGGTCCAGCCGTGGGCGAGCACCACGGTCGGGGCGCCGGGCTGCCCGTGGATCTCGGCGTGCAGCCGGCTCCCGTCGGCCGAGCGGATCACCAACTCCTCGGCGGGGGCGGGCGGGACGCAGTCGGCGGGGATCGCGGGGCTCATGCCAGCGCCTCCTCGGGCGTCCCGGCGCTCCGGTCGGCCGGCACGGTCCGCATGATCAGCTCGTACTCGGCGAGGTCGACCTTGCGGGTGGCCCGGCGGAAGGAGGTGGTGGAGCCGGGCCAGAGCACGGTGTTCTTGCCGCTGCTGTCCAGGTACCAGCTGCGGCAGCCGCCGGTGGTCCAGACGGTCCGGTCCATCCGGTGCTGGAGTTCGAGGTTCCAGTGCCGCTGGGCGCGGGCGGTCGGCTGCATCGCGGTGGCGCCGACCGAGCCGAGCGTGGTGAGGGCGTCGACCAGGTAGTTGAGCTGGGACTCGATCATGAGGATCATCGAACTGTTGCCGAGGCCGGTGTTGGGGCCGATCACGAAGAACAGGTTCGGGAAGCCGTGCACGGTGGAGCCGCGCAGCGCCTCCATACCGTCCTTCCACTCCTCCGCCAGGCTGGTGCCGTTGGCCCCGAACACCCGGGCGCCGATGGGCATGTCGGTGACGTGGAAGCCGGTGCCGAAGACGATCGCGTCGACTTCGTGCTCGCTGCCGTCGGAGGCGACCAGGGTCGAGCCGCGCACCTCGCGCAGGCCGGCGGCGACCACCTCGGTGTTGGCGGCGGCCAGCGCCGGATAGTAGGTGTTACTGAGCAGGATGCGCTTGCAGCCGATCCGGTAGTCCGGCGTGAGCTTGGCGCGCAGCGCCGGATCGGTGACGCTCTGGGCGATGTGCCGCTCGGCGAGCTGCTGGACGAGCTTCAGCAGGCCGGGCCGGCGGACGAACGCGTCCACCTGGAGCTCGCGGAGCGCGAAGAGGGTGCCCCGGCGGAGCTTGGCGGTGAGGGGCAGCCGGGTGTGCAGCCACTTCTCGGCGTCGGTGATCGCGCGGTCGCGGCGCGGCAGGACCCAGGCCGGGGTGCGCTGGAAGACGGTCAGCCGGCCCACCTCGGGCTGGATGTTGGGAATGATCTGGGCGGCGGAGGCGCCGGTGCCGACCATCGCGACCCGCTTGCCGGCGAGGTCGAAGTCGTGGTCCCAGCGGGAGGAGTGGAACACCTTGCCGGTGAAGGAGTCCAGGCCCGGCAGGTCGGGGATCTGCGGGTCGGCGAGCGGCCCGGCGGCGGAGACCACGGCGTCGGCCGTCCACTGGCCGGCCGTGGTGGTGATCCGCCAGCGGGTCCGGTCGGCCTCCCAGCGGGCCTCGGTGACCTCGGCGTTGAACCGCAGGTGCGGGCGGATGCCGAAGACGTCGGTGACCTTCTCCAGGTAGGCGCGGATGTCGGGCTGGCCGGAGAAGCTGCGCGGCCAGTCGGGGTTGGGCGCGAAGGAGAAGGAGTACAGGTGGGAGGGGACGTCGCAGGCGCAACCGGGGTAGCTGTTGTCCCGCCAGGTGCCGCCGACCGAGTCGGCGCGCTCCAGGATGACGAAGTCGGTGATCCCGGCGCGGCGCAGCCGGACGCCGGCGCCGATGCCGCCGAAGCCGGAGCCGATGACGGCCACCCGGACGTGCGGGGCGTCGGGTGCGGCCGGGGTGGCTTCCGGGGCCGGGGTGGTGTCCGGGGCGGTGTCGGCCGGGCCGGTCGAGGCGTCGAGCGGGGCCCGGTCGGACGCGTCGGGGCGGGGGCGCTTCGTGCTGGATGCCATGCGGCGTCCTCCTGAGGGTGGGGGCCGTGAGGTGCGCACTGCCGCGACGTGCCGTCGTGCGTCCTGCCATCGTGCCGTCATGCCGTCGCGATAACCATGCCAGCAATCACTGGCACGATTGGCAGAGTAGCCCCTGTCGCCGACGGGGGGAAGAAGCCCGGCCACGTCACTTCGGCGATCGCCGGTCCTATGCTGAGCGCCGTGGACAAGGTCAGAGCGGGTGCGGGCGACGGACGACGCGAGTACCGGGTGGAGGAGCTGGCCGAGGCGGCCGGCATCACCACCCGGACGCTGCGTTTCTACCGCGAGCGCAAGCTGCTCCAGCCGCCGCGCAAGGAGGGCCGGATCGCCTGGTACGGCGAGGCCCATCTGCACCGGCTCGGCGTGATCGCCGAACTGCTGGAGCGCGGCCACACCCTGGGCGGCATCGCCGAGCTGATCGGCGCCGGGGAGAGCGGCCGGGACGTCGCCGAGCTGATCGGCCTGGAGGCCGCGATCATCGCGCCCTGGTCGGACGAGACGCCCGTCCACCTCGACTGGGACGAGCTGAAGACCGCCTTCGGCGACCAGCTCACCGAGGAGAACACCGCCGAGTCCGTCGCCCAGGGCTACATCTCGGTCGAGGAGGACGGGATCACCCACGTCAGCCGCCGGCTGATGGACGCCACCACGGCCCTGGTCGCCGAAGGCGTGCCGCTCGCGGTCGTGCTGGAGGCCAGCCGCCGCGCCCAGGAGCACGTGGACGCGATCGCCGAGATCTTCATCGCGCTGGCCCGTGACCAGCTCCTGGGCCCGCTCGCCGCCGACACCCCGCTGCCCCCCGGTGAGGCGGCCCGCCTCACCGAGCAGATCCTCCGGGTGCGGCCACTGGCCCGGACGGTCACGGACGCCCAGTTCGCCCTGGCCATGGACCGGCGGGTGCACGCCGAGTACGACGGGCTGCTGCGCCAGCGCCGGGAGCAGCGGGAGGACGGCGGTACGGACGACCGGCAGGACGGCGGAGCGGACGACCGGCGGGACGCGGACGGCCGGGGCGACCCCGGCACGCCCCGCGCGCAGGCGTAGCCGCACCCTCCCGCGGGCAGGGATCCGGGCGCCGCGCCGCCTTCCGGATCGGAGTCGCCCGATGCTCCCCGCGCTCACCCGCCGCACCGTGCTCACCCTCGCCTCCGGGCTCGCACTCGCCGCCTGCGGCTCGGGCGGCGGCGGCTCGACCGGCGATGGCTCGGGCGGCAGCGGCTCGGGCGGCGGCGGCTCCGGGGCCACGGCGGCCGCCACCCGGGTCGTGCGGCACGCGCGCGGCGAGAGCACCGTGCCGCAGCGCGCCGCCCGGGTGGTCGTCCTGGACACCGACGCCCTGGACTCCGTCGTCACCCTCGGCCTCACCCCGGTCGGCGCCACCACCGCCGCCGAGGGCGCGCCGTTCTCCGGCTACCTGCCGGCGGACCGGCTGGCCGGGACGAAGGCCGTCGGCACCATCGGCCAGCCCAACCTGGAGAGCATCGCGGCGCTCGGGCCGGACCTCATCCTGAGCAACCAGGTCCGCGACGACAAGCGGTACGACGAACTGTCCAAGATCGCGCCGACCGTCCTGACCAAGACCACCGGGCCCGCCTGGAAGGAGAACGCCCGGCTGCACGCCGAGGCGCTCGGCCGCCGGGCCGAGGCCGAGGCGGCCGAGGCGGCGTACCGGGTTAAGGTGACCGAGCTGGTCACCGCCCTCGGCGGCCCGGCGAGCGTCGCGGCCACCCGGGTGGAGATGGCCCGCTTCCTGGCCGGCGCGCCCACCCGGCTCTACCTCAACGACACCTTCGTCGGCTCGCTCTTCAGGGACCTCGGCCTGGGCCGCCCGGCCAACCAGGACAAGCCCGGCTTCTCGATCGAGATCAGCCCCGAGCAGGTCGACCAGGCGGCCGCCGACGTCATCTTCTACTCGGTGTACGGCGACGCGGCCAAGTCGGACCGGGCGAGGATCGTCGACGGCTCGCTCTGGAAGAACCTGGACGCGGTACGCGCCGGGCGGGTCTACCAGGTGGACGACGGCCTCTGGATGCTCGGCATCGGCTACACGGGCGCGGGGCAGATCCTGGACCGGATCCGCGCCGCGCTGGTCGGCTGAGCCGGTCCGGCCGCACCACGGTCCGGCCGCCCTCGGACCGCCCTCGGACCCGGCGCACCGAACCGGGCGGGTCGCGCCGCGCCGGGCGAGCCTCCGGCCGCCCTTGGGCGGTCCTCCAAGGTGACCGAACGCTCCGACTCGACTGCGCTGGGTGATCGTACGGTTACCCGGGTGATCATCCAGGTCGTACGGTCGGAGCTCACCCGCGGGCCGCCGGTACCGGCTCGGGCCGGTGGTGGGAGGCGGGCGCCCACCCCGGCTCCGCGTGGGGGTGCAGCACGATGTCCGTGGTCACGAGGTTCCGTTCGGCGGCGCAGCTGACGGGCGGTGGGGTGCTGCTCTGGTCGCTGCTCGGCCGGCTGCCGAACGCGATGTGCCCGATCGGCACCCTGCTGCTGGTCACCCGGAACGCCGGCAGCGTCTGGCGCGGCTCGGTGGTGGCCGGGGCGCTGGCCCTCGGTCAGGCGGTCGGCGGGCCGCTGGTCGGCCGGCTCGCGGACCGGCGCGGGCAGCGCACCGTCGGCCTGGTCACCGCGCTCGTCAACACGGTCGCGGTGCTCGCCCTGGTGGCCGCGTCCGAGGGCGGTCTGCCGCTCGCCGCGCAGATCGCGCCGGCCGCGCTGATCGGCCTCTCGGTCCCGCTGGTCGGGCCGCTGTCACGCAGCCGCTGGGTCCGGCTGGCGGGCGGGGACGCGGAGTTGACGTCCTCGATGCTCTCGCTGGACGGCATCGTGGACGAGGTCAGCTTCACCACCGGGCCGGCCCTGGTCGGTCTGCTCGCCACCCTGGTCTCCCCCGCCGCCGGGCTGCTCACCGCGGCGGCGCTGGTCGGCGTCGGCGCCACCCTGTTCGCGCTGCACCCGACCGCGCCGCCCGGTACCGGACCGGACGCCCGGCGGCGCTCCGCCGAGCCCCTGATGAGCCCTCCGTACGTGCTGCTGCTCGCCGGGATGGCGCTGCTGGGCGCCTGCTTCGGCTCGGTGCAGGTCGGGGTCACCGCCACCACGGACGCGCTGGGCCGGCCCGGTGCGGCGGGGTTGATCTACGGCTTCATGGGATTCACCAGTGCCTTCGCGGGCATCGCCACCGCCGCGCTGCCGGCCCGTTGGGAGCTGGCGGCCCGGTTGCGGGCCGGAACGGTCCTGCTGTTCGCCACCTCCGTCCTGCTGCTCTTCTCCGGCGGCGGCGTACTCGCCCTGGCCGGAGCCGTCGGGTGCCTGGGCATGGCCGTCGCACCTCAGATGATCACCATGTTCGGCCTGGTGGAGCGGACCGTGCCGACGGCGCGGCTCGGCGAGGCGATGGCGGCGCTGGTCAGCGCGATCATCCTGGCCCAGTCGGCGGGAACGTTCCTCGGCGGCTGGGCGGCCGACCACCTCGCGCCCGAAGCGCCGTTCCGGATCACCGTCGTCGCCGCGGCGGCCGCCCTGCTGCTCACCGCCGCGACGGCCACCGACCGCCGCTACCCGCGCCGTTCGGCGCTGGCGGTACCACTGCCGGCAGCGGTACCGGTGAAGGCGGACACCCTGGACCCGGCGGTCGAGCCGGCCCCGGCCCGTGGGGTGAAGACCGCGCAGAACGCCCCGAATGTGCGGCCGTTGCGGGCCGGCCGTGAAGAAAGCGAGGAGCCGATCCGGCCCTCCCGGGCGTAATACCCTGTCCCCCACCACAGGTTAGGCTCTCTCCCCGGTGTCCGCGCCGTACCGTCGCGCGGGCACCGGTGGCAGGTGGACCGACGGACCGGAAGACGGGGGAACGGGGAAGCATGAGCGACGGAGCAGCGCCGGGCGGCGGCGGGGACGGATACGGCGTCAGCGTGGCCGGTCTGAGCGGCGTCACGGACCAACTGAACAAGACGGCGACGGACATCGCCGCGGCCAAGACCGCCTACGCGGGCTCGGTCTGCTACGCGGCCACCGCCTTCGGCGAGTTCGGCATGGACAGCGCGTGGTCCTCCTTCGACAGCGCCTGGTCGAAGGAGATCACCGTCACCCAGCGCGCGCTGGACGAGCTGTCCCAGAAGATGTCGACCACCACGGCCAACTACCGCAACGCGGAGAAGGCCATCACGGCCTCGCTGGTGCCGGCGGGCGGCGGCCGGTGAGCAAGGTCAAGGATCTGGAGAAGGCGCGGCACACCATCGAGAAGGTGAACTTCATGTTCGCCAACCTCCACCTGCTGGAGGGGATCGACCAGGCGCTGGCCGTGCCGGAGCCGGTCGGCGACGTGAGCGCCGTGCAGGCCCGCGCCAAGGACTACGGACAGGCGGCGGCCTCCTTCGGCCAGGCCTCGCAGGACCTCTCCGGGATCGCCACCAACCAGCTGCCCGCGGTCTGGAGCGGCTCGGTGGCCGAGCACGCGACGCAGGCGATCCACGCGATGTCGGAGGAGACCACCACCTCCCAGCAGACCCTCGCCCAGGCCGCCGTCCTGCTGGACACCTGGGCGAGCGAGCTGGACTGGGCGAAGAAGACCGACACCCAGGGCCGCGAACAGCTGCGGTCCGCCGGGGAGCGGGCCCGCCAGGACCCGGGCGGCTTCGACCAGGACGCGATGGCGACCGCGCTGGCCGGCGTCGACGCCCGGCTCGCGGCGGCCCGGCGGGTGGAGAGCACCGGCACCAGCACCGCCAGCAAGCTGAACCAGCTGGCCTCCGCGGCGCGCGCCTCGCGCGCCGGGATGGGCTCGATCGACCCGCTGGCCGCGGTGGTCCTGGCCACCGAGAAGAACCCCGGCGCGGGCGAGGACGGCGGCTACATCCTCACGCCCAACCAGCTCGACCGGGCCAACCAGACCCTCGGTGTGATGACCGGCGCCGACCAGGCGGCGTTCCGCGCGCTGCTGTCCGGCGCGAAGTCCCCCGAGGAGGCGGCCTACCTCTGGAAGGCGCTGGCGGCCGGGCACTCGGTGTCCGACATCCAGCGGTTCGACGCCCAGATCCACCCGCACGGCGACGACCCGGCCTGGCTCGCCAAGCACCTCGTGCCGGCCACCAGCACCGGCGACACCGGCCGGGAGTCCTCGGACAACCTCGACGTCACCTACGGCGGCCAGAACGTCAACATCGACGGCTACGGCCTCTATTCGCAGCGCAACGTCAGCGACTGCGTGGCGGCCTCCACCGTGATCGCCCAGGCCAAGCTGGACCCGCTGATGATGTTCCAGCTGACCACCGGCGGCACCCCGGACGCCCCCGGCGCCGACTCCCCGGAGAACTTCGAGAAGCGGCTGCAGGACACGTACCTCAACGAGTACAAGGACGGCCAGCGGGTCGACGGGAACAAGAAGGTCTACCCGCAGGTGGACAGCGGGCTCGGGCCGAAGGCCCAGACCTACCTGGCCGACAAGGACCTCGGCAAGGCCACCGGCGCCGACTACGAGCACGTCGAGCTGGAGAGCGACGAGGACCGGCGGGCGGCGCTGGCGCGGATCGAGAAGTCCGTCGACGAGGGCCTGCCCGTCCCGATCACCGTGCGGAACGACGACTCGGGTCACCAGATGATGATCATCGGGCGGGACGGTGACAAGCTGCAGGTCTACAACCCCTGGGGCTTCACCTCCTGGGTGACCGAGGAGCAGTTCGTCAACAGCCAGCTCGGCGGACTGACCCCCGGTGAACACCCCCTCAACAAGTCGACCGCGCTGGAGCTGCCGAAATGACGAACGTCCGCCCCGACGCCGAACTGGCGGACCTCGACGTCGCCGCCGCCATCACCCGTGGCCTGCTGCTCACCGGTGGCCCGCGCCAGGCCCTGTTCACCGAGGCCGCCATCGCGGCCGCCCACCGCGCCGAGGCGGCGGGCATCGGCGCGTACCCGCTGGGCTTCCTGGCCCAGCACGTCCGCGCCGGCGGCTTCGCGGCGGCCCTCGCGCTGCCCGAGCCGGTCATCGGCGAGCCGGGCCGGACCGTCGTCCGCGAGTGGCTGCAGGCCGCCGCCGCGAGCGGCGCCGACCTCGGGCGCGAGCACCTGTTCGCGCGCTGGCTGGCGGAGGTCGCGGCGCTGATCGAGCTGCGGCGCAACGCCCGGGAGGCGGACGCCCGGTGACCGCCCGATCCCCGCGCCGCCCGCTCGCCCTCGCGGCCGCCGCCCTGCTGGCCCTGGCGCCGGTGGCCGGCTGTTCGTCCTCCGGCGGGCCGTCGTCGGACGAGCGGCCGGACACCGTCCTCGCCCTGCCCGCCGACCTGGAGGCCGAGGCCGTGGCCGGCGGCAAGCCGGCCTTCGAACCGGCCGACGTCCACCTGGCCGTCGGCCGCTCGGTCGGCGTCAGCCTGACCTCCGCCCCGCTGCCGCACGGCTGGCAGCTGACCGGCGAGGGCGACCGCGCCGTCCTGCACCGGGACGCGGACGCCAAGTTGAGCAGCTGCCCGCCCGACTCCGCGGGCTGCGGCCACACCGTCCGCCAGACCTGGACCGCGACCGCCGCCGGCAGCACCACGCTCACCTGGCACTACGTCGACCGGGCCTCCTGCCGCGAGCCCGGCAACGCCGCCTCCTGCAAGGTGCTGGCGGTCAAGGACGTCCGGGTCACCGTCGGCTGACCGCCGCCGGGGCCCGGGGAGACCGGCCGGGCCGCCGAGGCCGGGGCGAGTCGGGAGCAACGGCGCTCATGGAGTGGGAAGTCGGCCGGGCCGACTTCCCACTCCGGCGGCGACGCCCGGACCCGGCAGGCGGGGTCAGGCGCCCCAGGTCCGGCTGCAGAGCACCAGCCGGTACCCGTCCGGGTCTGCGACGGTCACGCCGTACTCGTCCCAGTACGGGTTGTGCGCGGCGACCCGGGTGCCGCCGGCGGCCTCCAGCCTGGCCACGGCGGCCTCGTCGACCGGCGCGCCCAGGTAGACGACGAAGAGGTCGTCCACGGTCGGCGTCGGCTCCAGCGGGTGCTCCGGGTCGCGGGTGAGCTCGAAGTGCCAGCTGCCGCCGGCCGGGCCGACCATGATCAGGTCGTGCTCGCCGGACACCCGCTCGGTGGTGCGCCAGAGGACGTCGAGCCCCAGGCCGTCGACGTAGAACCGCTCGGCGGCGGCGAGGTCCCGGGAGGGGCGGGCGACCCGCACCCGCATCGTCGAATCGATCATCGGGCGAGCCTATCCGGGCACCTGACATCCCCTCAGCCCGGGGGCCGGGGGCGCCCGCCTCAGAGCCGCCGCAGCCGCTCCTCGTCCGGCGTCCGGGGGCAGGTGATACAGGCGGAGTCCGGCCGGATCGCGTAGTAGAGGCAGCAGCCGAGCCGGGTGCGGGTCGGGTGGCCGCGCCCGTCCTCGCCGCGCAGGAGGCGGAAGTCGGCGGCGCCGAGCAGCGGCTGGGTGCCGCCGGGCAGCACCGCTCCGGCGGCCGCGACGGCGGCGGACTCCTCGCCGAGCATCCGGCCGAGGTACCAGACGGCGGAGGCCAGATCGTCCGTCACCATGCCCCACAGGGCGCGGGTGCCGCGCCGGGTGGCGCCCGAGAAGGCGGTGAGCAGCGGCTCGACGTGGGTGACGACGGAGGCGCGCAGTTCGGCGCGCAGTTCGTCGTCGCCCGGCAGCGTGCTGTGAGCGCGTGGACGGAGTGCGAAGTCACCCGTGGGGGCGTGCATCCAGAGGTCCGCGCCGTCGATGACGGGGACCCGGCGGGCGAGGTGCCAGGGGCCGGCGATCAGGACGCAGACCGACCAGAGGTAGTGGTGCAGCAGCCGGGAGGCGGTGACGTGGGGGCGCGGGGCCTTGCCGTGCTCGGCGGCGATCCGGGCCTCCTCACCGGCCAGCGCGTCGGCCAGCGCGGTCGGATCCGCCGCCAGCTCGACGGCGGAGTACCAGCCCTGAGCACGTGTGGGCGCGGCCTCGACCGCGCCGAGCACGTCGACCCGCAGGGCCGGGGCGAGGTCCAGCAGCCGCCGGTAGTCCGCGTAGAGAGGACAAGGGGCGCATGGGGCGGCGGGCACGGGTGTGGCCCCCAAGATCATCGGTACTCCCCGAGATCGGCTAAGGTGAGCCTCACCTTATACGCGGTACGCGCGCCACGGGGGCCGAACTCGGCCTGGTCCGTACCAAGTCGCCAGGACTTGACGAGATAAGGATTGCCTAACCTAAGATCTCGCCCTGTGCTGAGAACCGACCCGCCGGCCGCCACGGCCCCGGCGGTCCCCCGACATCCGACGCTACGGCGGCCGCTCCTGCTGGCCGCCGGCGTCTGCGCGCTCGTGCTGTGCGCCGCGCTGAGCCTCGCTCTCGGCTCCCGCTCCATCCCGCTCTCCACCGTGATCGACGCTCTGACCGGCGCCGGGCACGGCGGCGACGCCGACGTGGTGACGGGCCTTCGGGTCCCCCGGACGGTCATCGGGCTGACGATCGGGGCGGCGCTCGGCGCCGCCGGCGCGGTCGCCCAGGGCGTCACCCGCAACCCGCTCGCCTCACCCGTCACGCTGGGGATCAACGCGGGCGCGGGCTTCGCCGTGGTCGCCGCGATCTACGCCCTCGGCCTCACCCGGCCGGTCGAGTACCTCTGGTTCGCCTTCGCCGGCGCGGCCGTCGCCGCGGTGGCCGCCTACGCGATGTCCCGCCGGGGCGGCGACCTCGACCCCGTCCGGCTGGCCCTCGGCGGCACCGTGCTCACCGTGGTGCTCACCTCCTGGACCTCGGCACTGATGCTGGCCAGTCACCGCACGCTGGACGAGGCGCGGTTCTGGCTGGCCGGCTCCATCGCCGGGCGCCACCTGGACACCCTGACGCCCCTGCTGCCGTTCCTGGCGCTCGGGCTGGTCGGCGCGTTCGCCGTGGCCCCCTCGCTCAACGCGCTCGCCCTCGGCGACGAGAGCGCCCAGGCGCTCGGCGTGCCGGTGGCCAGGATCCGGGTGCTCGGCGGTCTGACCGTCGTCCTGCTGGCCGGCAGCGCCGTCGCCGTCGCCGGACCGATCGCCTTCGTCGGGCTGGCGGCGCCGCACCTGGTCAGGCCGCTGCTCGGAAACGACCACCGCTGGCTGCTGCCGGGCTGCCTGATCACCGGTCCGCTGCTGCTGCTCGCGGCCGACGTGCTGGGCCGGCTGGTGGCCCGGCCGTCCGAGATCGAGGTCGGCATCGTGACGGCCTTCCTCGGCGCGCCGCTGCTCGCGGTGCTGGCCCGGAAGGTGGCCCGATGAGCGTCCTGACCCCGGCGGTGCCCGCCACCGCCGTCGGCACGGCGGCCCGGCGCCGGGCCCGCACCGCCGCCTGGTCGCTGCTCGCCGCCGCCCTGCTGGTCCTGCTGACCGGGATCGCGCTCGGCACCGGCCAGGTCGAGATGTCGGTCTGGGAGGCGCTGCGCGCCCTGGTCGGGCTCGGCGACGCCGGGAACGTGCTGGTGGTGCAGGAGTTCCGGGCACCCCGGGTGGTCTCCGCCCTGATCGCGGGCGCCGCGCTCGCGGTGGCCGGCTCGATGCTGCAACGGCTCTTCCGCAACCCCCTGGCCTCCCCCGACACCATCGGCGTCACCGGCGGCGCATCGTTCGGCGCGGTGCTGATGCTCGCCACCGGCGCCTCGCAGGAGCTGATCCCGCTCGCCGCGCTCGGCGGCGGGCTGCTCGCCGCCCTGCTGCTCGGCGGCTTCGCCTGGCGGTCGCGGATGGCCGTCACCCGGCTGGTGCTCGTCGGCCTGGCGGTCCAGCAGGGCCTGGCCGCGGCGGTGAACCTGATGATCGTCCGGTTCCCCGCCGAGCTGGCCTCCTCGGCGATGCAGTGGACCACCGGCTCGCTCTACGGACGGGACTGGACCGAGGTCTGGATCGGCGGCACCGCCATCGCGCTCACCGTCGTCGCCGTGGTGCTCAGCCAGCGACGGGTCGCCGTGCTCGACCTCGGCGACGACTCGGCCGGCGGCCTCGGCCTGAACCCGAACCGCGACCGGCTCGTCCTGCTGCTGCTCTCCATCGCGCTGGCCTCGCTGGCCGCCGCGCTCACCGGACCGGTCGCCTTCGTGGCGCTCGCCGTCCCGCACCTGGTCCGCCTGCTGGCCGGACCGCCCACCCTCGGCACGCTCGGCCTCACCGCGCTCGCCGGCGCCGTGCTGCTGCTCTCCGCCGACCTCCTGGTGCTCCATGTGATCCCCGTCCACGGCCTGCCGGTCGGTGCCGTCACCGCCACCCTCGGCGCGCCCTGGCTCCTGGCGCTGATGATCCGCCAGGGCCGGCTTCCTCAGAGGAGCGACCGATGACCCCCGACGTGGCGACCCCCTCCACGGCCCCCGACCCGGCGGGCAACCGCCTCGCCGCCCACGGCCTGCACCTGCGCTACGGCAACCGGGTGATCGTCGACGGCCTCGACCTGGAGCTGCCCGGCGGCGCCGTCACCGCGATCGTGGGCCCGAACGCCTGCGGCAAGTCGACCCTGCTGCGCGGCCTGGTCCGGCTGCTCGGCCCGGCCGCCGGCACCGTCACCCTGGACGGCTCGGACATCCACCGGATGTCCGCCCGGGCGCTCGCCAAGCGGATGGGCCTGCTCCCGCAGCAGCCCGTCACCCCCGAGGCGATCACCGTCGAGGCGCTGGTCCGGCTCGGCCGCTTCCCGCACCAGCGGCTGCTCACCCCCTGGTCCAAGGCCGACCAGGCCGCCGTCGAGGACGCGCTGGCCCGCACCGGCACCACCGACCTGCGCGACCAGCAGGTGGACCGGCTCTCCGGCGGCCAGCGCCAGCGCGCCTGGATCGCGCTCGCGCTCGCCCAGGACACCGACCTGCTGCTGCTCGACGAGCCCACCACCTTCCTGGACCTCCGGCACCAGCTGGACGTCCTCGACCTGGTCGCCGACCTGCACGCCGAGGCCGGCCGCACCGTCGTCATGGTGCTGCACGACCTCGGGCAGGCCGCCCGCTACGCGGACCACCTGGTCGTCCTCAAGGACGGCCGGCTGGCCGCCGCCGGACCGCCCGCCGAGGTGCTGACCGCCGACCTGGTGGAGGCCGTCTTCCAGGTGCCGTGCCAGGTCGTGCCCGACCCGGAGACCGGCACCCCGCTGGTCGTCCCGCGAGCCCGGACCGGGCGGGCCGCCGCCCGCTGACCCGCCCGACCACCCCGCGGCCGGCCCCGCTCACCCGTGGACCGCGCCGCCGCCCCGCCGCACCCCGCCGGCACCGTCCGGCACCCCCGCACCGAAGAGAAGGAACCGTCATGACCCGCTCCGCCCGCGCCCGCAGAGTCCCCGCCGCCGTCCTCGCCGCCGCACTCTCCACCACGCTCCTCGCCGCCTGCGGCAGCAACGGCGGCGACAGCGCCGAGCCCGCCGGGGACGCCGCGTCCGCCCCCGCCGCGGCCGGCTTCCCGCGCAGTGTCACGCACGCCGCCGGCACCGCGGAGATCAAGGCCCAGCCCAAGCGCGTCGTGGTGCTGGACAGCGGCGAGCTGGACGACGTCACCCTGCTCGGCATCACCCCGGTCGGCGCGGTGTCCCCGCACATGAAGACCGAGGGCGGCTTCCCGAACTACCTCAAGGACAAGATCAAGGACACCAAGGACGTCGGCCCGATGGCCGAGCCGAACCTGGAGCTGATCGCCTCCCTCAAGCCCGACCTGATCCTCTCCTCGAAGGTCCGGCACGCCAAGGTCTACGACAAGCTCAACGCCATCGCGCCGACCGTGCTCGCCGAGACCACCGGCTTCCCCTGGAAGGAGAACCTCGCCCTCTACGCCCAGGCCCTCGGCAAGGAGGCCGAGGCCAAGAAGGCGCTGACCGACTACGAGGCCCGCGCGGCCAGGCTCGGCGAGGCGATCAAGGCCAAGAACGGCGGCACCGAGCCGACCGCCTCGGTGGTCCGCTTCGTGGCCGGCCCGACCCGCCTCTACGCCAAGGCCTCCTACAGCGGCGTGGTGCTGAAGGACGTCGGCCTGAGCCGCCCGGCCGCCCAGGACGTGGACCAGAACATCATCGAGGTGAGCGCCGAGCAGATCAACCAGGCCGACGCCGACCTGGTCTTCGTCACCGTCGCCGACGACCCGACCAAGACCAAGCAGAGCGAGGTCCAGGGCACGCCGGTCTGGCAGGGCCTGAACGCCGTCAAGAACGCCAAGGTGTTCAACGTGCCGGACGAGACCTGGATGTCCGGCATCGGCGTCCAGGCCGCCGAGGCCATGCTCGGTGACATCGCCAAGGCCGCCGGCGTCGACGCGCCCAAGTAGCCGCCCGCCCCGGGTGCGCGGGGCGGGGGCCCACCGCCCCGCCCCGCGCCACGCGCCCCGCGTGGCCGCCCGCCCGGTCGCCCGGCCGCCCGGCCCCAGGCCTCGCCCCTCGCCCCTCGCCCCTCGCCCCCGTCACGGAGAGACCCGACATGCGGCTCTACCTGCTCGCCCTCAACCCCACCGACTCGGTCACCCAGGGCTTCCTCCCGGCCGCCGCACGGCTCGGGCTCGACGTCACGGTGCTCACCGACCACGCCGAGCCGCACCGGGACGCCTACGCCGCGCTGGCGTCCGCGCCGGAGGTGGTGGAGTGCGACGTCCGGGACTTCCGCGAGGTGATCGGGCTGATCTCCCGGCGGGAGGCCCCCGACGCGGTGTTCAGCAACAGCGACCACCTGCAGACCCAGACCGCCCTGGCCGCCGAGTACTTCGGGCTGCCGGCCAAGGACTGGAAGGCGGCCCTGCGGGCCAAGAACAAGGGCGAGCTGCGCCGCCACCTGACCGCCGCCGGCCTGGACGCCGTCCGCTCCTTCGAGCTCGACCCCGGCCAGGACCCCTCCGCGCTGCGGGAGTTCGACGTCCCCTTCCCGGCCGTGGTGAAACCGCGCGAGGGCGTCGCCAGCGAGGACGTCTCGCTGGTCGGCGACCGCGCGGAGCTGGAGCTGCGCTGCGCCGAGATCCAGCGGCGGCGGCCCGGCGCGGCGCTGGTCGTCGAGGAGTTCCTGGACGGGCAGTTGTGCACCCTGGAGACGCTCGGCGACGGGAAGCGGCGGCACGTCCTCGGCGGGCTGCGGACCAGACTCTCCGCTCCCCCGCACTTCATCGAGGAGATGCTGGAGTTCGTCCCCGACCACCCGCGGCCGGTGGTCGATCAGATCCTCGCGCAGCTGGACGCCGTCGGCGTCGGACTCGGCGCCTGCCACACCGAGTTCGTCGTGCAGCCGGACGGCCGGGCGCGCATCATCGAGGTCAACTACCGTGCCATCGGCGACCAGTGCGACCTGATGCTCGCCGAGATCCTCGACATCCCGCTGTTCGAGCACATCCTCGCCGCGCACCTCGGCCGTGAGCTGCCCGAAGGCCTCACGGAGCACTGCGCGGCCACCGCGAAGCGGGCCCGCAACGAGGCGGTCTGCGCGGACCGGGCCGGCACCCTCACCGCCGCGCCCGGCCCGCACCACGAGGAGCGCGACGGCGTCCGGCTCAGCTACCAGCCGGTCCGCCCGCTCGGTGAGCGCCACGAGCTCCACCACACCAACCGCGACTACCTCGGCGTGATCTGGGCCGTCGGCACCGACCAGCAGGCCGTGGACGCCGCCGTCGCCCGCTTCGTCGCGGCCAACCGCTGGGAGATCACCCCGTGAGCGCCGCCACCCGCCCCGCCCCGCCGTGCGACGCCGGGCCCGGCACCCCCACCGCCGCCGAGCAGTTGGCGCTGCGGGTACTCTCCGCGCTGCTGCGCGAGGACGTGCTCGGGCTGCGGACCCGCAGCACCCCGCAGGACCGCGCGGACGGCCGCTGGCTGCTGCTGGCCCCGGCCGGCCTCGCCCTGCCGGTGGTCGCCGAGGGCTTCCAGAGCGAGTACGCGGCCCGGCTCCCGCTGCTGGAGCTGGACGGCGCCCCGCTGACCGGTCTGGAAGCCGTCCTGGCGGCCCTGACCGGCCTCGCCGAGGCGGCGGACCGGCCCGGCTGGGCGGCGTTCACCGAGGAGTGCCGGCAGACCCTCGCCACCATGGAGCTGCACGAGCGCACCCGGGCCGAGGTGCACACCGCCCTCACCGACCTCTACGGCGCGGACCCGGCCCGCTGGAGCGGCCCCGCCGCCGCCCTGGGGCACGACGCCCTGGCCGCCCACCTCGACCACCCGGTCTACCCCACCGCCCGCGGCCGCTCCGGTCTCACCGAGCCGCAGCTGCGCGCCTACGCACCGGAGTTCCACCCGGCCTTCGAACTGCGCTGGCTCGCCGTCCCGGCCGGTGCCCTCACCGTGCACGGCGACCGGCCGCTGCCCAGCTGGTGGCCCACCCCGAGCTGGCTCGGCCTCGACCTGGCGGGCGGTGACGACGCCTGGACCACCCTGCCCGTGCACCCGCTCACGGTGGGCGAGCCGCTCGCCGGGGCACTGCGGGCGGCCGGCCTCGACGGCCGCGCGGTCCTCGCCGACCGGCCCTACCTGACCGTCGTGCCCACCCTCTCCATGCGCACCGTGGCCGTCGCCGACGACCCCGGCCACCACCTCAAACTCCCGCTCGCCACCGCCACCCTGGGCCGGCTCAACCGCCGCACCATCAAGCCGGGGACGCTGGTCGACGGCGCCGCCGGGCAGCGGCTGATCGAGGCCGTGCTGGCCCGCGAACCCCGCTTCGCCGACCGGATCCTGCACGCCGACGAGCAGAGCTGGGCCCACGCCGGCCACGAACTGCTCGCCGTGCTGCTCCGCCGCTACCCCGCCGACGCCGGCCTGGACCGCGCCGTGACCGTCCCGCTGGCCGCCCTGCTGGCCCCCGCCCCCGGCGGACGCCTGGTGATCGACCACCTGGCCGACCGCTTCCACGGCGGCGACCCGGTCGCCCTCTACGACGCCCTGCTGGACCTGCTGCTCGACTGGCAGGCCACGCTCTTCGGCTACGGCATCGCGCTGGAGTCCCACCAGCAGAACACCTCGGTGGTGTTCGACGAGGACGGCGGCCTGCGGCTGCTCTACAAGGACGACGACGGGCCGCGGATCCACGCCGGCCGGCTCGCCGCCACGCTGGGCGAACACGGCCCCGGCCGGGCGGAGTTCGACGACGCCCGGATCTTCGGCGACGGCGACCGGCCGCTGACCGACCTCTTCGCCACCATCACCGGCCACCTCTGCACCGGCTCCCTGGCGTTCGGCCTCGCCGCCCACGGCCGCGCCGAACTGGGCGACCTGCTCGACCTGTTGCGCAGACGGCTGGTGGAGGCCACCGAACGGATCGGTCCGGCCGGCGCACCTCTGCGCGCCGCCCTGCTGGACGCCGAGCGACTGCCGGTCAAGGCGATGGTGACCGCCGGGACCCTGCTCACCAAGCAGCGCTCGGGCGCCGCCGACATCAACAAGCACTACACCGACGGGCCCAACTACCTCCGCCCGGACGCCGTCGCGGCAGCACCGGCGGGCGGCGCCGGGGCCACCCGATGAGCGTCGACACCCTGCCACAGCACCCCGGCAGCACCGCCCGCCCCGAGGGGCTCGGCCGGCGCCAGGTGCACGCGGTGGCCGCCTGCTACTTCGTCGCCTCCTTCGCCGCCCTCGGCCTGCCGCCGTACCTGACGGCCATCCTCCCGGCCCTCGGCGACCCGCAGGGCCGCTGGGCGGGCGTGCTCTACATCGTCCCGACCGTGTTCAGCGCCCTCGGTGCCCCGCTCTGGGGCCGGCTCGCCGACCGGTTCGGCCGCAAACGGCTGCTGCTCCGCGCCCAACTCGGCCTCACCGTCTCGTTCCTGCTGGCCGGCGCCGCCGACAGCCTGCCCGCGTTCACGCTCGCGCTCGTCCTCCAGGGCTTCCTCGGCGGCACCTTCGCCGCCACCAACGGCTACCTGGCGGCCGCCCTGGACGGCTCGAAGCTCTCCCTCGCGCTGACCCTGATGCAGGGCAGCGCCCGGGCCGCGCTGGTCGCCGCGCCGATCCTGGTCGGCGCGCTCTCCCCGTGGATCGACCCGCACCGGCAGTACCTGCTGATGGCCGTCCTGCCGCTGACCGCGGCCCTGTTCCTGTCGCTCCTGCCGGAGCCCGACCCGGCCGCCCGGGGCGGCGGCGGTTCGGCCACCGACACCAGTACCGACACCGGCAGCGACCGGGCCCCCAGCGCCGCGGCCGCCCGACCCGCCCCGATCGGCCTGCTCTACACCTTCGAGTTCGTGTTCGTCTTCGCCACCGTCATCTCGTTCCCCTATCTGATATCCCTGGCGCAGGAGCGGCTGCCCGGGGTCTCGGGCACGACGACCGGCATCCTGTTCGCCCTGCCGCACCTGTGCTACCTGGCGTTCGCCGCCCGTACGCACACCGCCTTCCTCGCCCGCCCGCACGCCGGCATCGCGCTGGGCTTCGGCTTCGTCGCGCTCGGCCTCGCCGGGCACGCCGCCGCGCACTCGCTGGTGGCGTTCGTCGCCGTCCGGCTGCTGCTCGGGGCCGGGCTCACCCTCGGCCTGGTCTGCCTCTCCGTGCTGGCCGCCGAGGCCGCCCGCGGCCGGGCACCGGGGCGGATGTTCGGCACCCTCGAATTCGTCTCCAAGGGCGGCGCGGTGGCCGCCGGCGCCGTCGCCGCGCTGGCCAACGGCCGCTTCGGCGCCGCCGCCCCCGTGCTGGTCGGCACCGCCGCCGCACTGCTGGCCGCCACCGCGGCCGCCACACTCGTCTTCCCGACCCGCATCCGCTGGAGTAGTCGCCGATGACACACGACCTGACCGACCACGAACTGCCCACCCCCGACGACGCGGTCGCCCACACCCTGCTCAACTGCCTGCTGCGGGAGGTCTCGGGACCGGAACACCAGACCGCGGTCACCGACGGTCGGCTGCTGCTGCGCCTGCCCCGCCGGGGCGTCCTGCTCCGGGTCGCGCTGCGCCGCACCTCGCTGCTCGGCGCGCACCGCTTCACCGGCCCGGTCGAGGAGGAACGGGCCGCGGGCTGGGTCCCGTTGGCCTGGCGGGAGCTCGCCGGGCACGTCCAGGACGAGCTGGAGCTGCGCACCGGCACGGTGAACGAGGAGTTCCTCGACCAGCTGGCGTCCAGTCACGCGGGCGTGCGCGCCGGGCTGGAGAACCGGCCGGCCCCGGGCCCGGACCGCTACCTGGAGTCCGAGCAGGCCCTGCTGTTCGGCCACCGCTTCCACCCCGCGCCCAAGTCCCGCTCGGCCGAGCGCGGCGACTGGCGCGCCTACGCCCCCGAGTCGCGCGCCGCGTTCCGGCTGCGGCACCTCGCCGTGCGGCGGGAGCTGATCGCGGAGTCCTCGCTGGACGCCTCGGCGACGGCGCTGCTGGACGGCCTGGGCCGGGCCCCGGTCGGCTACCGGCTGCTGCCCGTCCACCCCTGGCAGTACGAACTCCTCGCCGACCACCCGCTGCTGCGCGGCGCCCTGGAGCGCGGGGACGTCGTGGACCTCGGGCCCGGCGGTGAGCCCTTCGCCGCGACCGCCTCGGTGCGCACGCTGCACGGCGCGGGCGCGTTCCTGAAGTTCAGCCTCAACGTGCGGATCACCAACTGCCTGCGCAAGAACGCGGCGTACGAGCTGACCGGCGCCGTCGCGCTGACCCGGCTGCTGGCCCCCGCGCTGGGCGACCTCGCCGAGCGGTACCCGAACGCCGCGATGCTGCGCGAACCGGCCTTCCGCACGCTGGCCCTGCCGGGCGCGGACGGCCTCCCCGACCGGGCCCTGTACGAGGGCTTGGGCCTGATCGTCCGCGAGGGCTTCGCCGGGGTGCTGCGGCCCGGCGTCACCCCGCTGCTGGCCGCCGCCGTCGCCGACGAGCACCCGACCAGCTCCGCGCACATCTCGCGGCTGCTCGGCGGGGACGCCGACGCCCGCGAGGCGCTCGCCTGGTGGACGGACTACCTGCGGCTGCTCGTCCCGCCGGTGCTCGCCGCCTACTTCGACCACGGCGTGGTGCTGGAACCGCACCTGCAGAACGTGCTGATCGGCGTCGACGCCGCCGGGCGGCCCGCCCAGGTGCTCTTCCGCGACCTGGAGGGCACCAAGCTCGTCCCCGACCGCAATGCCGCGCTGCTCGCCGCGCTGCCGCCGGAGGTGGCCGGCCCGATGGCCTACGACGCCGAGCGCGGCTGGGACCGGGTGGTCTACTGCCTGCTGGTCAACCACGTCGCCGAGCTGCTGGCCGCGCTCGCCGACCGCCACCCGGAGGCGGAGGGCGCCCTGTGGGAGGCCGTCCGGGACACCCTGCAGGAGTACGCCGACGCGCACGGCCGCCCGCCCCGGCTGCGTGCCCTGCTGGCCGGGGTGCCGCTGCCCGCCAAGGCGAATCTGCTCACCCGCTGGGAGCGCCGCCCCGACCGCGAGGCGGGCTACGTCCGGCTGCCCTCGCCGCTGGCCGGCTCCGTCCTGGCGGAGGCCGCGCGGCTGCGCCTGCCGGCCGCCCGCACGCCGGCCTGGAGCAGCCGGTGAGCCCCGCCCGCCCCCCGACCGCCGACCGGGTGCGGCGCAGGCCCGCCCGCCGCCCGACCGCCGCCGTCCCCACCTGGAGTCACCGATGACCGACGCCGTCCGCCGGCACGTCGCCGCGCTCGCCCCGGAGGCGCTGCCCGCGTACGTCTACGACCTGGCGGCGCTGCGTGCGCACGCCGCCGCCGTCCGGGCCGCGCTGCCCGCCCGCGTCGAGCTGTACTACGCCGCCAAGGCCAACCCGGAGGCGCCCGTGCTGGCCGCGCTGCGGGCCGCCGTCGACGGCTACGAGGTCTCCAGCGGCGGCGAGCTGGACCACGTGCGGCAGGCCGTCCCGGACGCGCCGCTGGCCTTCGGCGGACCGGGCAAGACGCCCGCCGAGATCGTGGCCGCCCTGGACGCCGGGGTGCACCGCTGGCACGTCGAGAGCGAGCAGGAGCTGTACCGGCTCGCCGCCGCCCTGACCGACCGGCCGGACGCCGCGGTGGACGTCCTGCTGCGGGTCAACCTGCCGGTGGGCGCGGGCGCGCTGGACACGGTGGCGCTCGCGATGGGCGGCCGCCCGACCCCGTTCGGGCTGGACCCGGACCGCGCCGAGGCCTGCGCCCGGCTGCTGACCGACCCGCTCGGGCCCTTCGGCCCGCTGCTCCCCCGGCTGAGGCTGCGCGGCGTGCACGCCCACCTGGCGAGCGGGCTGGCGGCGGCGGAGCAGCTCGCCGTCGCCGGGCAGATCGTCGAGTGGTCGGCCCGCACGGCCCGGCGGCACGGGTTCGCGCTGGCGGAGGTCAACGTGGGCGGCGGCATGGCAGTCGACTACGCGGACCCCCGGGCCCGCTTCGACTGGACGGCCTTCGGCGAGGGCCTGGCGAAGCTGCTGGAGCGCCACCCGGGGCCGACCCTGCGGATCGAGCCGGGCCGCGCGCTGACCGCGTACTGCGGCTGGTACGCCACCGAGGTGCTGGACGTGAAGCAGAGCCACGGCGCGGACTTCGCGGTGGTCCGCGGCGGCACCCACCACCTGCGCACCCCGGCCACCCGGGGGCACGACCAGCCGTTCGCCGTGCTGCCGGTCGACGCCTGGCCGCACCCGTGGCCGCGCCCGGCCGTCACCACCGGCCGGGCCACCCTGGCCGGGCAGCTCTGCACCCCGAAGGATGTCCTCGCGCACGCCGCCCCGGCGGCGCGGGGCCTGCGGACCGCGGACCGGGTGCTCTTCGCGATGGCCGGCGCCTACGCGTGGAACATCTCGCACCACGAATTCCTGATGCACCCCCGCCCGGGCTTCCACTACCTGGGCGAGGACGGCTGACGGCGGCCGGGCGGCGGACCGGGAGCGCGTCCCCCGGCCCGGCGCCCGGCGCCCGAGACGGGCGCTCCGGGGGCTGGCGAAGGTCAACACCGCACTGACGTGCGAAAGTGGTAGCCAGCGAAGGGAGCGCGCAACGTGCTGATGGACAGGGTGGCGGAGATTCTCGCCGAGGCGTGCGCCGAGGTGGTGGAGCCGCGGTTCCGCGCGCTGGCAGCCGGCGAGGTCATGGAGAAGGCCCCCGGCGAGGTCGTGACGATCGCGGACCGCGAGGCCGAGGTGATCATCGAACGGCGGCTGCGCGAGCTGCTGCCCGTCCCGGTGGTCGGCGAGGAGGCCGTGTCCGCCGATCCGTCGCTCGCGCTGGCCCTGCACACGGAGCCCGCCGCCTGGCTGGTCGACCCGGTCGACGGCACCTCGAACTTCATCGCCGGCCGCCCCGACTACGCCGTGATGGCCTCGCTGGTCCGGTCCGGGCAGACCGTCGCCTCCTGGATCTGGCAGCCGGCCACCGCCACCTGTTACACCGCCGAGCTCGGCTCCGGCGCCTGGTGCAACGGCGAGCGGCTGACCAGGCCCCTCGCGGCCGGCCCGCCGACCGAGTGGCGCGGCTCGCTGAAGAGCCGCTTCCTGGAGCCGGAGCTGCGCCGGACGCTGGAGGCGAACGCCGCGGCCGGCTTCGGCGAGATCACCCCGGGCCGCAACGCGGCCGGGATCGAGTACCCGGACCTCGTCGACGGCGCGCTGGACTTCATCCTCTACTGGCGCACCCTGCCGTGGGACCACGCGCCCGGTTCGCTGCTGGTCACCGAGGCCGGCGGGGTCTCCGCCCGGCTCGACGGCAAGCCCTACCGGCCGGAGGCCCCGGGCGGCGAGGAGGGCCTGCTGGTCGCCGCCGACCCGGAGTGCTGGGAGCGCGCCCGCGCCGTGCTGTTCGGCCGGTAGGGGCCAGAAGCTGGCCGGGCCTGCGGGCCGCACGGCCGCCTGGCCGCACCGCCGGCCCGGCCGGCACCGGCTACCAGAGCACCGGGAGCCGCTCCGGCAGGCGCTTGACGAAACCGGGCCGCCACGCCAGCTGCTCGACCGGCAGGGCCAGCCGCAGGCCCGGCAGGCGCTCGACCAGCGCCGTGATGGCGATCTCGGCGTGCGTGCGGCCGAGTGCCGAGGCGGGGCAGAAGTGCCGGCCCGCGCCGAAGGCCAGGTGCGGGTTGTCGACCCGGTCGAAGTCGATCCGCTCCGGGTCCGGGAAGACGGCCGGGTCGTAGTTCGCCCCCTCGACCAGGACCAGCACCAGCTCCCCCGCCTTCACCAGCACCTCACCTACCCGGACGTCCGCCAGCGCGATCCGGGGCAGCGCGTCGCCGATCGACAGGTTGACCCGCAGCAGCTCGTCCACCGCCCGGCCGATCAGCGCGGGCTCCCGGCGCAGCCGCTCGGCCAGCTCGGGCTGCCGGGCCAGGTGGATGACGGCGTGCAGCAGGAACGAGGAGGTGGAGACGGCGCCCGCGCCGAACAGCGAGAGCGCGACGGTGGCCAGCAGCTCGTCGCCGACCCGGTCCGCGGCGTCCGGCGAGCGCCGCAGTTCGGCGAACCGGCCCAGCAGGCCCTCGGTGGGCGCCGGCTCCGCCGCGAGCCGCTCCCGCACGTAGCCGAGGTCCTTGTACCAGTTGGGCGCGGAGCCCTCGAACGGCACCGGGCTGGTGAGGAAGGCGACGTCGATGCCCGCCATCAGCCGCCGCCAGTCCTCGACGGGCAGGCCGAGCAGCCGGCAGTGCAGGGCGGCGGAGTAGGGCTCGGCGAAGCCGTCCCGCAGGTCGGCCGGGGCGCCCTGGCCGACCAGGGCGTCGATCAACCGGTGCGCCTCGGCCTGCAGCCAGCCGTCCAGCTCCTTGTCCGCGCGTGGCGAGAGGGTCTTCATGACGGCGTTGCGCAGGCCGGCGCCGTTGATCTTGCCCATGTTGTCGACCACCTCGGGCGGGATGGTCAGCGCGTACTGGCGGGGAACGCCGGGGTTGGCGGTGTCCTTGAGGCTGAAGCGCTCGTCCTCCAGCACCTGCTTGGCCAGCGGGTAGCTGCTGACCAGCCAGGCCGGGTCGCCGGTCATGGTGCGGACCGGGGCGACGGGCTGCGCGGCGCGCAGCCGGTTCGCCTCCTCGGGCAGGACGTCGCCCCGGCGGGAGAGCGGGAAGGTGAGGTCGGTCATGGGGGTACTCCCTGGAATCGGGCAGCGGGTACGGGGGGCGGCCCCACGAGGGCGGGGCGGGTGTGCGGGCACCGGTCGGGGCACGGGCGCGCGGGCGGTCGGCCGGGCTGACCGCGGCACGGGTACGTGCGGGGCGCGGCGCGGGTACGTGCGGGCGCGGCCGGGTCGGGCCGCACGGGTCAGGTCGGGCACGGGTCAGGCCGGGCGCGGTCAGGTCGGGTGCGGTCAGGCCGCGCGGGTCCCGGCGACGGCGCCCGCGGCGGCCGTCGGCGCGGCCGGGCGGACCACCGCGTAGCCCTGGCCGGGCGCCGCCCGCAGACCCTCCGAGCGACCGAACAGCACTGGGGTGAGCGGGAGTTGGAGGTGGTAGCAGCTCACCGAGGAGCGCACGCCGAGCAGCGCCGGAGTGTCCAGGAAGAACGGCAGCTCGGCGGCTATGTAGCGGAGCCCGGCGGCCAGTTGGGGCTCGTTCGGCGCCAGCCCCTCGTCCAGCCGGGCGGCCAGGAAGCCGCGCGCCATCGCCTCGGCGGCCGCGCCGAAGTCCCGGTCGGCGCGGAGGGCGTCGAGGGCCTCCCGGTGCAACCGCCGGTAGACGGGGTGGCCGGTGAACTCGGAGAGCGCGTGCGCCCGGACGGCGTCGCGGTGGCCGGCCTCCTCGACGCCGCGGGCGATCCGGCGGGCGGTGGCCTTGATCTCCTTGGCAGCCCGCCGGTGCGCGTGTTCGGGGGTGTAACCGAAGGTCTCGTACTGTGCCTCGACATGCAGATCGGCGTGGACGATGTCGATCCGCTCGAAGAACTCCAGCCCCCACCCGATGAGTTCGGCGATTCGGCGGTGACTGAAATAGCTGTTCCCGGGACTGACACCGATGAGCAGGTGCTCACCGCGGCGCCAGATCTCGCGGCAGCGGTCGGAGAACGGAAGGGCCTCGTACCCGGTCGTATCGATGGGTGTGGCACGTTCACCCGGGAGGGTTTCGCGCATGCCTTGCCTCCGCTTCGCAGGAATGGTCACAGAACTGGCTTCAGGTGGTTCACGCGGTTTTACCGGGAATTCACAGAAGTGCATGACGGCAGCCGGAGTTCACCCGGAGTCGGGGGTGGGGGCACCGCATGCTGATGACGCGCGCCTGGTCAGGCGGCCTGCCCCGGGGAGCCGTGTGCTCCCGGTGGGGCGGCGACCACATGAAGTTACCGCCGCCGTTCGGGATCTCCGCAAGCCCTGCCGAGGGGTTGGCGGATTCTGATCACCAGGCGGCCGGAATCAGCCTGTACTCCTCCGGGAAGGTATGTCCACGGAGGCTTTCCGGGGGCGGCCGAATATCCCCCGGACAGCATGGCACGCCAGTGTGCATTCCTCCAACATCCGCTCCCGAAAAGGCCTTTGTCTTTGCCTCGGCAATTCGGCCGGATGCGGGGACCAGCCGGCCGGACGCGGGGCCCACCGGTCGACCGCGGCGGTCAGCCGGCCGCGATGTCCCGCCCGGCCCGCACCACCCGGCCCAGCAGGACGCCGACCTCGGCGGCGGTGGTGTGCGGATTGAGCAGCGTCAGCTTCAGCCGGACCCGCCCGGGGCCCTCGCCCGGGAGTTCGGTCCGGCCGACAACGGCCCGGCCGGTGCGCAGCAGCTCCCGGCGCAGCTCGCCGTTGAGCGCGTCCACGGTGGCCGGGTCGGCGGCGCCGGCGCCCGGGCGGCCCGGCGGGAGGTAGCGGAACAGCACGGTGGTCAGGACGGGTTCGGCGTACAGCTCCAGCGCCGGCTCCGCCCGGACGGCCTCGGCGGCGTCCAGCGCCAGCCGGTGGCAGGCGTCGACCAGCCGGCCGAGCCCGGCGCGGCCGAGGGTGCGCAGCGTGACGGCGATCTTGAAGGCGTCGGCCCGCCGGGTGGTGCGCAGCGAGCGGCCCAACAGGCTCGGGTAGCCGGCCTGTTCGTCGTCGGCCGGGTTGAGGTACTCGGCCCGGCGGGCGAGCGAGACATAGGTCTCGGCACGGCGGACCAGGAAGATGCCGGCGGCGGCGGGCTGCCAGCCGAGCTTGTGCCAGTCGAGCGAGACGGAGTCGGCGCGGGCGATGCCGTCGAGCAGCGGGGCGAGCCGGTCCGAGAGCAGCGCGCCGCCCCCGTACGCGGCGTCCACGTGCAGCCAGGCGCCGTAGCGGGCGGCGAGGTCGGCGGCGGCGTGCAGCGGGTCGATCGCACCGGTGTCGGTGGTGCCGGCGGTGGCCACCACGGCGATCGGGGTCTGTCCGGCCCAGCTCGCCCCGGCCAGGGCGCTCGCCAGCGCGTCCGGGTCCATCCGCTGGTCGCGGTCGACGGGGACGGGGACGACGGCGCGTTCGCCGAGGCCGAGCAGCGCCGCGGCGCGCTGGACGGAGAAGTGCGCGGCGCGGGAGGCGATGATCCGCGGCTCGACGCCGGCCGGGATCCCCTCCAGCTCGACGATGCCGTCGAGCTTCTGGTCGCGGGCCAGCATCAGGCCCATCAGGTTGGACTCGGTGCCGCCGGAGGTGAGCACCCCGGCCGCGCCGGCCGGGTCGTAGCCGACCAGGGCGGCCAGCTCGGTGATCAGCGCCGTCTCCAGGGCCGTCGCGGCGGGGGCCTGGTCCCAGGAGTCCTGCGAGGGGTTCAGCGCGCTGACCGCGAGGTCGGCGGCGGCCGCGACGGCCAGCGGCGGGCAGTGCAGGTGGGCGGCGCAGGACGGGTCGGCCGGGTCGGCGGCGCCGTGGGCGAGGAGTTCGGTGAGCCGGGCGAGTGCCTGCGGGCCGTGCGCGTCGGCCAGCTCCGCGCGGGCCAGCGCGGCGAGCTCCCCGGGTCGGCCGGCGGGCAGCGGACCGGCCCGGCGGGCGGCTCCGGCGGCCAGCGCGGCCAGCACCTCGGCGACCAGCGGGGCGAGCGCCGCGCCGCCGCCGGCGCCACCGGCCAGCGCGTCGGGGGCGGGGGCCGGGGCGGTTCCGGGCACCGCGGCGAGGCGGGCGGGCTCCCGGTCGGGGCGGCCGGGCTCGACCGGGGTCGTCACCGTACGCCCGCCGCAGCCGCCGCGATGGCGTCGGCCAGGCGGTCGAGCACGGCGGCGGCCTGCTCGTCGGTGATGGTGAGCGGCGGCAGCAGCCGCAGGACGGCGTCGTGCCGGCCGCCGAGTTCGACGATCAGGCCGCGGGCCAGGCAGGCCTCCCGGACCTTGACGGCGAGCGCGGGCGCGGCCGGGCGGGCCCCGCAGGCGTCCGGTTCGGCGGCCGGGTCGACGAGTTCGACGCCCAGCATCAGCCCCCGCCCGCGCACGTCGCCGATCACCGGCAGCTCACCGGCCAGCGCCCGCAGCCGCTCGACCATCCGGGCGCCGACCAGCTCGGCCCGCGCGGCCAGGCCGTTCGCGGCGACGTACCGCAGAGTGGCGGCGCCCGCCGCCATGGCGAGGGTGTTGCCGCGGAAGGTGCCGGTGTGGGCGCCCGGCCGCCAGCGGTCGTACTCCTCGCGGTAGACGACGACGGCGAGCGGCAGGCTGCCGCCGATCGCCTTGGAGAGCACCATGGCGTCCGGGACGATCCCGCTGTGCTCGACCGCCCACATCGCACCGGTGCGGCCGACCCCGGTCTGCACCTCGTCGACGATCAGCGGGATGCCGCGCTCGGCGGTGATCCGGCGCATCGCGCGCAGCCAGCCGTCGGGAGCGGGGACGACGCCGCCCTCGCCCTGGACCGCCTCCAGGATCATCGCGGCGGGCCGGACCACCCCGCCCGAGGGGTCGTCCAGCAGCCGCTCGGCGTAGGTCGCGGCGAGCTCGGTGCCGGCCTCGCCGCCGACGCCGAACGGGCAGCGGTAGCCGTACGGGTAGGGCAGCCGGACCACCTCGCCGCCGCCCGGCAGGGGTTCCTTGACGGCGACGTTGCCGGTCAGCGCCAGGGCCCCGGCCGTCATGCCGTGGTAGGCGCCGGTGAAGGCGAGGGCGCCGGAGCGGCCGGTGGCGGTCTGCATCAGCTTGAGCGCCGCCTCGACGGCGTCCGTCCCCGCGGGCCCACAGAAGTGCACCCGGGCCTGTCGGGCGAACTCCGGCGGCAGGCTCTCGAACAGGGCGGTGGTGAAGTCGTCCTTCTCGGCGGTGGCGAGGTCGAGCAGGTGCAGGGGCGCGCCGCTGTCCAGGGTGCGGCGGATCGCCTCCAGCACCACCGGGTGGTTGTGACCGAGGGCGAGCGTGCCGGCTCCGGAGAGGCAGTCCAGGTAACGGCGGCCGTCGGCGCCCTCGACCGTCATGCCGTGGGCGCGCACCGGGACGATCGGGAACGAGCGGGCGTAGGTGCGGGCGGCGGACTCGCGAACGCGCTGGCGGCGCAGGATGGCGTCGCCCGGGGCCTGGGCGGGGACGGCAGCGGGCCCGGTGGCGGGGACGGCGGCGAGCGTCAAGGCGGACTCCAAAAAGTTAGGTAAGCCTAACTTTACTTCCCTGACCTGGTCTCACGGGCTCCGGGAGGCGAGAACCACCCGAGCGGGTGACGCGGAGCCCGCCTCCCCAACGAGTGAACCGCCCACCGGTTACGGCCCGCGCGCTACTCTCGCCCCCATGCCGCCCTCACCCTCCCCCGCCCCCGGCGCCCCCGACCCGGCCGGGCGCGACGCCCAGCACTCCGCCGAGCTGGCCCGCACCCGCGCGTTCTTCGCCTCCCGCGCGGCCGGCTGGGACGCCAAGTTCCCCGACGACGGCCCGCGGTACGACGCCGCCGTCGCCACCCTCGGCCTGCTCCCGGGCGGTCGCGTCCTGGACGCGGGCTGCGGCACCGGCCGCGCCCTCCCCCCGCTGCGGGCGGCGGTCGGCCCCGACGGCCTGGTGCTCGGCGTCGACGTCACCCCCGAGATGCTGCACGAGGCCGGCGCCCACCACCCCGGCACCGCGGCCCTGCTGCTCGCCGACTGCGCCCGTCTCCCGCTCCCGGACGCCGCCCTCGACGCCGTCTTCGCCGCCGGGCTGATCTCCCACCTCGACGATCCGGACCGCGCCCTGCGCGAACTCGCCCGCGTCACCCGCCCCGGCGCCGTGCTGGCCCTCTTCCACCCCGTCGGCCGCTCCGCCCTGGCCGCCCGCCACGGCCGCGCGCTCACCCCCGACGACCTCCGCGCCGAACCCAACCTCCGCCCCCTCCTGACCGCCACCGGCTGGCACCTGGACAGGTACACCGACACCGACGACCAGTACCTCGCCCGAGCGGTCAGGACCGCCGGCTAGGTGCCGCCATCGGGGGCCGGCCCCCGGCGGGCGAGGGCGACGGGCGGATCACGCTCGTCCCGGTGGGACGCCCTTCCGCTCGCCGCCGCCCGTCCAGCGGTAGCAGAGCTCCGGGCGGCCGACGTTGCCGTACTGCGGTTCGCGGGCCGCCAGGCCGGTGTCGACGAGGTGTTCCAGGTAGCGGCGGGCGGTGATCCGGGAGACGCCGGCGGCGGTTCCGGCGGCCGCCGCGGAGATCCCGGTGCGGGCCTCCCGCAGCACGGTGGCGACGGTGTCCAGTGTGGGGGCGCTCAACCCCTTGGGGAGGGCGGTGCGTTCGGGGGTGCGCAGTAGGGCGAGCGCCTGGTCGACCTCGTCCTGGCCGGTGGCCTCGCCGGTGCGGCCCAGGGTGTCGCGGTAGCGGGCGTAGCGCTCCAGCCGGTCGTGCAGGGCGGCCGCGCCGAACGGCTTCAGCAGGTACTGGACCACGCCCGCCGAGACGGCCTGGCGGACCATCGCGAGGTCGCGGGCCGAGGTGACGGCGATGACGTCGGTGGTGTGGCCGGCCGCGCGCAGCGTGCCGCAGAGCTGGAGGCCGTGGCCGTCCGGCAGGTAGAGGTCGAGCAGGGTGAGGTCGACGGGCCGGCCGGCCGCCCGGGCGCGGTCCAGGAAGCGCAGCGCGTCGGCGCAGCTGTGCACCGTCCCGGCGGCGCGGAAGCCGGGCTCGCGCCCGACGTACAGGGTGTGGGCGGCGGCGGCCACCGGGTCGTCCTCGACCACCAGGACGGAGATCTCGGGCCGGTCCGATGGGCTGTTCATGACGCCGCCGTCTCGGGCTGCCGGGGCCGGCGGGCGAGCGGCAGCCGGACGGTGAGCACCGCGCCGCGGTCCCGGCCGACCTCGACCGTGCCGCCGTTGCGCCGGGCGGTCTGGGCGACCAGGGCGAGCCCGAGGCCGTGCCCGTGGCCGTCCTGCTTGGTGCTCCAGCCGCGCCGGAACACGTCGTCCACCGCGCCCGGGTCGATCCCGGCGCCGGTGTCGGCGACCCGCAGCAGCAGGTGGTCGCCGTCGACCCGGGCGGTGACGGTGACCTCGGGCTGGTCCGGGTGCCCGGCGGCGCCGGCGATCGCGGCGTCCACCGCGTTGTCGAGCAGGTTGCCGAGGACGGTGATCAGGTCGCGGGCGGCGAGCCCGGGCGGCAGCACACCGTCGTCGATCCGGCTGTCCTCGGTGAGCGTCAACTCCACGCCCCGCTCGGCCGCCTGGGCCGCCTTGCCGAGCAGCAGGGCGGCCAGGACCGGCTCACCGACGGCCGCGACGACGCGGTCGGTGAGCTGCTGGGCGAGTTCGAGTTCGGCGGTGGCGAACTCCACCGCCTGTTCGTGGCGGCCGAGTTCGATCAGTGAGACGACGGCGTGCAGCCGGTTGGCGGCCTCGTGCGCCTGCGCGCCCAGCGCCTCGGTGAAGCTCTTCACGGAGTCCAGCTCGCCGGTGAGCGACTGCAGTTCGGTGTGGTCGCGGAGGGTGACGACCCGGCCGAGGCCGGTACCGATGGTGGAGGTGTTGAGCACCAGCACCCGCTCGGCGGTGAGGTGCACCTCGTCCCGGACCGGCTCGTGCCCGAGCACGGCGGCCACCAGGGCCGCCGGCAGCCCCAGCCCGTCGATCGGCCGCCGCTCCACCTCCCCCGCCAGCGACAGGAGTTCGCGGGCCGCGTCGTTGCAGAGCACCACCCGGTGCTTGCGGTCGAGCAGCACCAGCCCCTCCCGCACCGAGTGCAGGGTCGCCTGGTGGTACTCGTAGAGGTGGCTGAGCTCGGCCGGCCCCATGCCGTGGGTGTGCCGCCGCAGCCGGGAGTTGGCGAGGTAGGTGCCGAGACCGCCGAGGGCGAGCGCGGCCACCGCGACGCCGACCAGCGCGAGCAGCGGCCCGCGCAGCTGCGCGGAGATGGACTGCACCGTGATGCCGGCGCTGACCAGCGCGACCACCCGGTGGTCCGCGTCCAGGACCGGGGTGACCACCCGCACCGACGGCCCGAGCGTGCCGGTGTACGTCTCGCTGCGGGTCTCCCCGGCGAGCGCCCAGTCGATGTGCCCGAGGAAGGTCTTGCCGATCTGCTCGGGCAGCGGGTGCGTCCAACGCACCCCGGTGGTGTCCATCACGGTGATGAAGGAGACCCCGGTGTCCACCCGCACCTGCTCGGCGTAGGGCTGCAGGACGGCGGTCGGGTCCGGCCCGGCGACGGCCGCCCGCACCGACGGGGCGTCGGCCACCGAGCGGGCGACGGCGGTGACCTGGCGGCGGGCGGCGTCCTCCGTGCGGTCGGCGGTGAACAGGTAGGCCAGCACGGCGCCACCGGCCACCACGGCGGCGACGATCACCACCTGGACGACGAAGAGCTGTCCGGCCAGGCTGCGCACCGGCCGGCGCGGCGAGGGGAGGGTGCGCGCGGACATGCCTGACAGTGTGCACCACCGCCGGAACCCGGCCCGGCCCCCGCGGGCCCCGCCCGGTCCGCCGCGGGCCCGGGCGGGGTGTGAACTCTATGAACGCAAACGTGACCTCCGTCACGGCGCGGCCCATAGTCGGAGCGGCCCACCACCCGGGGCCGCCAGGACTGCAGGCGAAGGAGCCGCGGATGTCGATCACTGGAGCAGGGCCACAGGCGGGAGGCAGACGCCGGGACCGCACCCACTACCTCTACCTCGCGGTGATCGTGGCGGTGGTCGCGGGCGTGGTGGTCGGCTTGGCCGCACCGTCGTTCGCGGTGGAGCTGAAGCCGATCGGCACCGGCTTCGTCAATCTGATCAAGATGATGATCAGCCCGGTGATCTTCTGCACCATCGTGCTGGGCATCGGCTCGGTGACCAAGGCGGCTAAGGTCGGCAAGGTCGGCGGACTGGCCCTCGGCTACTTCCTCGCCATGTCGACCGTGGCCCTGGCCATCGGCCTGCTGGTCGGCAACCTGCTGGAGCCCGGCGGCGGGCTGCACCTGACCGCCGCGCTGGCCAAGTCCGGACACGCCCAGGCGGCCGCCGGGGGCGCCCAGTCCACCGCCGACTTCCTGCTCGGGATGATCCCGACCACCATGTTCTCGGCCCTCACCGAGGGCAAGGTGCTGCAGACCCTGCTGGTCGCCCTGCTGGCCGGCTTCGCCCTCCAGGCGATGGGCACCGCCGGGGCGCCGGTGCTGCGCGGGATCGAGCACGTGCAGCGACTGGTGTTCCGGGTCATGTCGATGATCATGTGGGTGGCGCCGGTCGGCGCCTTCGGGGCGATGGCGGCGGTGGTCGGCGCGACCGGCACGGCCGCCCTGAAGAGCCTCGCCGTGATCATGATCGGCTTCTACCTCACCTGCGGACTCTTCGTCGTCGTGGTGCTCGGCACGCTGCTGCGGCTGGTCGCCGGGGTGAACGTGTTCACCCTGCTGCGCTACCTCGGCCGCGAGTTCCTGCTGATCCTCTCCACCTCGTCCTCGGAGAGCGCGCTGCCCCGCCTGATCGCCAAGATGGAGCACCTGGGCGTCAGCCGCCCGGTCGTCGGCATCACCGTGCCGACCGGCTACAGCTTCAACCTGGACGGCACCGCGATCTACCTCACGATGGCCTCGATCTTCATCTCCGAGGCGATGGACAAGCCGATGTCGATCGGCGAGCAGCTGTCGCTGCTGGTCTTCATGGTGATCGCCAGCAAGGGCGCGGCCGGGGTCACCGGCGCCGGGCTGGCCACCCTCGCGGGCGGACTGCAGTCGCACAAGCCGGCGCTGGTGGACGGGGTCGGCCTGATCGTCGGCATCGACCGCTTCATGTCCGAGGCCCGGGCACTGACCAACTTCGCGGGCAACGCCGTGGCCACCGTGCTGATCGGGCACTGGACGGGCGAGTTCGACCGCGAGCGGGCCCGGCAGGTGCTGGCGGGCACGATCCCGTTCGACGAGCGGACGCTGGTGGACACCCACGGCGCGCCCGACGCGCCCGCCACCCCCGAGGTGCGGCCGGACCCGGTCCCCGCGCAGAGCGCCGCCCCGGCGGCCTGAGCCACCGCCACCGAGCCCCCCGGCCCGGCGCCCCGCCCAACCCCCCGAGCGGCGCCGGGCCGGGGATCCGCCCGTCCGCACCCGGTCGCCGCCCGGCGACCGGGTGAACGCCGCCGGGCGAGGTCAGAAATCGTCGGATCCGCTGACCGCCCAGCTCAGACCGCTCGCCGGATCCTCCACCGCGATGTGCAGATGGCGCAGCCCGTCCTCCGGTTCGCACCAGGTGAAGCAGCGCATCCGGGCCACCAGGGCGTTCACCTCGGCGCGGTTCGGGCCGCCCGCGCCGGCCATCGCGCCGAGCGCCCGCCACAGCGCCAGCCGGCCCTGTGCCGAGCCGTGCGCCCGGTCCACCACACCGGCCAGCAGCAGCACCGGGTAGGCCAGCGCGAACGGCAGGTACCCCCCGGTGACCCGCCGCCCCGGCGCCACCAGGGCGGCGGCCTGCGGGGCCGGCCCGCGGGCGCAGACCACCTCCACCCAGTCCGCCAGCGCGGCCAGCCCCCGGGTGGCCCGCTGCCCGCGCAGCCGGGTACCGGGCTCGGGCAGCAGGACGGGGCCGAGCCCCTCCCGGGTGGCGGGCAGCGTCAGCAGGGCGCTGCGCGAACCGCCGGCCGGCAGGTAGTCCCGGACCCGCACGCCCTCGCCCCAGCCGGCCGTCTCCCAGGGCTCCAGTTGCAGCGGGACGCCCTCCGGATCGGGCTCGGCCCCGTACGAGAGGTCCTCGCCGATCAGCACCCGGGTGTGCGCGACCAGCCGGCGCACCGGGGCCGGACCGAGCAGCGGGGCCAGCCGCAGCCAGGAGTGCCGGGTCGCCAGTACCTCCCAGAGCGGACCGGCGTCGTGGTCCGCCGTTCCGGCGGCGCTGCCCGGGCCGCCATCGCGGTCGAACAGGCGGACGGCCAGCTCGGGCGGCGCGGCGTAGGCGATCAGGTGGCCGAGCGACGCGGTCTCCGCCGCCGCCCGCTGCTCGCCGTCGCGCGCCGCCGCGAGGGCCCGGGCGCGCCGGTAGTGGCCGAGCAGCTCGGACCAGCGGCCGTCCTCGGCCAGGGTGCGGATCCGGTGTTCCTCGTACGCGATCACGATGGGCAGCGTACGGGCCGGGGACCCGCATCAGCTGACTTGCCGTCAGTTCGGTGCGTCGGCGGCCCCTCCCCGCCGCCACCGCTGGGCGCACGGCCGCGCCTCGGGGCCGGAGCGGCCCCGGACCGGGTCGCAGCGGCGGGCACGGTCGCGGTCGCGGTCTCCCGCGCGTTCGACCGGGTTGCGGCCGGGGAGCCCGCCGGCACACTGCCCCTCGCACCCCCGGCCTCCCTCGTCACCGCGTCCGTGCTCGCGTTCGCCTTCGAGGACCGCCCGGAGCCGGGCCAGCGCCCGGCGCCGGGTGACCGCCAACGTGGAGCGGTGCAGGCCGAGCAGCGCGGCGGCCTCGTCGACGCTGTACCCGTCGAGGTCGACCAGCTGCACCACCCGGGCCTGCTTGGCGGTCAGCCGGCCCAGCAGCCGGAGCACCTCCCAGCGCGCCAGCAGCTCCCCCAGCCCGCCGCCGAGCGGATCGGCGCAGGCCTGCTCGTCGGCCGCCCACTCGGGCGGCGGCACCCGGCGGCGTTCGCGCCGCCACTGGTCCCGGACGAGGTTCGCCATCGTGGTGAACGCGTAGGCGTAGGGCTGCGGATGGCCGAGGAACCGGTCGGGGCCGCGGGCGATCCGCAGATACGCGTCGTGGACGACGTCGTCGGCGGCGGCCCGACTACCGGTGAGCCCGACGGCCGCGCGGTGGAGCCGGGGCAGCAGATCCGTGAACACCCGGTTGAACTCGGCCGTGTCGGAGGCGGGTCCGGGATCCGGCTCCCGCCCGCCCCGGCACCCACCACTGAACTCCATGCCGCCCCCTCGGACATCGGCACCCCGGAGGCACGGTTGACGGCCCGGCCGACAACCAGCCTGTGACACAGGTCACATCATAGATTGTCGTCTCACGCTCCGCAGTCATTCGTGTGCAACGCGTCATCGTCCGGGCGCAGCCGGGGACTTCCGGCTCCCGACGCCCGGCCGGGGCAGGCACCACGAGCGAGGAGAGAGCACCCATGTCAGGTTGTATCGCCAGGAACATCGCCAAGTTCGGGATGGTGGCCGCGGCCGCCCTCGGCGCGGTCGGCGCCACCACCCTGCCGGCGTCCGCCGCGCCGGCCGCCGGCGACCAGTCCATCTCCGCCGGTCCGGGCGCGTCCGCCGAGGCCGTCACCGCCTCCTACCGCTGCACCATCACCGCCGACTACGGCTGGCGCTGGGAGGGCAACTGCCGGATCTACTCGGGCGAGCTGCGCACCATCACCTACTGCGCCAACGGCACTTCCACCACCGGGCTCTGGATCGGCGCCCGGACGCAGCCGTGGGCGGTCTGGGGCAACTGCCCGGGCTCCAGCTGGACCAGGATCGCGTTCCAGACCCGCGGCTGACCCGTTCCGCGCACCGGCGCGGGGGCGCCACCCGTCCGCGGGTGGCGCCCCCGAACCGTTCCGGACGGCCCGTCGCGCCCGGCGGGCCGGCGGCCGGGACGGCGTCAGGCCGCGCGGTCGTGCCGGCCCGGCCCGGGGCGCGCGGGCGCCGCCGGGAACTCCTCGATGGTCAGCTCGCTCGCCTCCCGGCGGGCGGCGCGGTCCGGGGCCGGCGGCGAGAGCGCGGCGAAGGCGGCGGCGAGGAAGAGGAAGGACCCGGTCCCGACGGCGAGCGGAAGGACGAACTCCATCGGGTCGGTCCCGTCGAGCCCGGCCCGGGCGGGCACGGCGGCCGTCCGCGCGCAGTGCAGACAGCTGACGGCGAGCCCCATCACCAGGGAGGCGGCGGTCTCGGCCGCCGCGCTGCAGAGGGTGACGACGGCCCAGAGCGAGCCGGTGGCCGCCCCGACCGCGACCAGCACCGAGAGCGCCACCGTGCCCGGGTCGAAGCGCAGGCCGCCGCGGGTCCGCAGGGCCGCCAGGTCGAGGTAGTGCACCGCGGCGATCCCGAGGCCGGTGATCACGCCGCCGGCCAGGAGCGCGGGGCCGCGGCGGCGCCCGTACCCGACGGCGCACACCCCCGGACCGGTGACCAGGACGGCCACCGGCAGGCCGAGCACCGCCGCCGGAACGCCGTGGCACGCTTCGGCGCCGTCGGGGGTGAAGCCGGACATCGCCACGACGTCCATCGTCCAGATGCCGGAGCCGATCGCCGCCGCCGCGGTGAGCAGCCGGTTCCGCCGGGCGGCGCCGGTCGCCGCGAGACCGCGCAGGGTGCGGCGCAGGCCGAGCGCCGCGAGGGCGCAGGCCACCACGCACGACAGCGCGGGCGTCACCCAGCCGGAGCCGAGGTGGCTCGTCGTGCCCATGGGACCTCCGGTCGAGCGGTCGGGGCCCGGGGCGGCCCCCGCCGCGCCCCGGGTTCCCTGGACCGGGCGGGCTCCGCACGGCCGGCGGGCGGGTGACCGGTCCGGAGGGGCCGATCACCCGTCATATGCCGTCCGAACGTGCGCTTCCGGTCCGGGGTGCGTGGGACGCTATCGGGACCCCGAAAGAAGTCACCCGAAGATATGGAAAGCTGCCCGCACCCTGGGGAGGCTGTGCTCGAATGAACCGGTCCTGCGCCGCCCCGCCCGGCGGTCGGCCGGCGAGCCCTCCTACTCGTACTCGGTGCCGCCCTTGCGGGTCAGATAGGCGTCGCCGACCACCTTGGCGATCGCCCGGCCGCCCACCACCGGGCTGTACCGCTCGGCCACCGGACGGACCACCACGCCCTCGCGCACGTGCAGTTCGCGCCCGGAGACCGTCTCGCGCCCCTGGGCCAGCGCCAGCACGGTGTCCGGGTCGAACGGGCCGCGCCACAGCTCGGGCACCACCGGCAGCTCACCGCCGAGCAGTTCGGCCGCCGACAGCCAGCGCAGCTGCCCGTCCACCACCGCCGAGACGTCGAACGCCGCGTAGCCGGGCAGCTCGGTGCGGCCGGACTCGCCGTACGTGAGGTCCTGCACACCGGCGCCGAACACCTCGCCGAAGATGCCCACCCGCTCGGCGCCGAGCCGCTCCGCCAGCCGGGCGGCCACCGCCGGTATGCCGTGTGCCCGGACGGCCCGCCAGTAGAGGTTCCGCCCGTCCTCGGCCAGCGCCAGCCCCTGGGCGCCGATGCCCTTCGAGGCCACCTGCACCTCTCCCCCGGCGGCGTGGTAGGTGACGAGGCAGCAACTGCCGTGCAGCTTCTCGGTCAGTACGACCGGCTCGCCGGGCTCGAAGATCCCGGGGAAGCGCTTGAGGTTCTCGATGTCCACCCACGGCAGCAGGTCCGGCGCGCGGACCACCTCGCCGTTCATCGCCGTGGGGATCGGCGGCCGCCACTTCACCACGCCCAGCCGTTCGGCGAAGTCCTCGCCGCGCTCGGCGGCGGCCGCCAGATCGGTGCCGGCCAGCGCACCGGGCCGGCAGACGATGCCCTGCGACAGTTCGCCGCGCAGCCGGACGGCCTTCACCCGGTCGGCGCCGCTCCCGGCCAGCCGCCCGGTCAGGCCCAGCTCCTCGATCAGCGGCGCGGGCAGCACGGCCTGCTCGGGGATGTAGACGGCGTAGTCGCCGGTCCGGTACGCGCCCTTGGCCACCACCGCCCGGTAGAGCCCGACCTGTGCCAGCTCCAGGGCGTCGGCGTTCGGGTGCGCCAGGACGGTCAGCCGTTCGGCGGTGACACGCAGTGTGGACACGGGTGGGCTCCTCCCCTTGGCCCGGCCGGTCGGCCGGCGGTGCGTACGGGCGCGGGTGTGTACGGGCGCGGGTGCGCACGGGCGGACCGCTGCCCGGCCGGGTTGACCGGGCGCGCTCACGCCCGGTGAGCACTCTCGCCCCTCGTGCTGCTCGCGCGCGACGGGTTTTCCCGGCCGGCGCGGGGATCCCCCGCTCGACGCCCGCCCGCCGCGGAGGTGCCGGGCGGCGGGCTCGGCAGGGGCGCGCAGCGGCGTCGGCCCCCTCGCCGAGGGGCCGGCCGACCGCCCGGTTTGAGCCTTCCCACAGCCGGGGCACGAATCCCGGCGGCACCTGCCTGTGCAATGAGACAGGCACTTTCCGCTCGCATTTGCGGCACTATGATCGGCGTAATGGCCGCACCTGCGGCAGCGTCCCCGCGCCCCTTCCGGCGCGCCCAGGAGGGGAATACCGATGAGCATCCGTGCCGTGCGCTCCCGCAGACTCGCCGTCGCCGCCGCAGCGGCCCTCGCCCTCAGCCTCGGGGTCACCGCCTGCGGCAGCGACGGCGGCGACAAGGCCTCCGGCGGCTCGTCCACCGCAGCCCCGGCCGCCGGGGCGGACACCCCGGCGTCGACCGGCGCCGCCAGGGTGTCCGGCTCGATCACCGTCTTCGCCGCCGCCTCGCTGAAGGAGACCTTCACCGACCTCGGCAAGACGTTCGAGGCGGCCAACCCGGGCGCCAAGGTCACCTTCAACTTCGGCGGCAGCTCCAGCCTCGCCACCAGCATCAACTCCGGTGCCCCGGCGGACGTGTTCGCCGCCGCCAGCCCTGCGACCATGAAGACGGTCACCGACGCGGGCGGCGCCACCGGTGAGCCGAAGACCTTCGTCAGGAACACGCTCACCATCGCCGTGCCGAAGGGCAACCCCAAGCACGTCGCCGGGTTGAACGACCTCACCGCCCCCGGGGTCAAGGTCGCCCTCTGCGCGAAGGAGGTGCCCTGCGGCGCCGCCGCCCTGACCGCGCTCAAGGCCGCCGACGTCAACCTGACCCCGGTCACCCTGGAGCAGGACGTCAAGGGCGCGCTCACCAAGGTCGAGCTGGGCGAGGTCGACGCCTCGCTGGTCTACCGGACCGATGTGAAGGCCGATGCTGCGAAGATCGACGGCGTGGACTTCCCCGAGGCCGCCAGGGCCGTGAACGACTACCCGATCGCCGCCCTCGCCAAGGCGCCGCACAAGGACGGCGCCGCCGCCTTCGTGGCCTACATCCAGTCGCCCGAGGCCCAGCAGGTGCTCACCGCGGCGGGCTTCCAGGCACCATGAGCCGCCGCACCACCGCCGGCTCCGGCGTCCGCGCCGCCTCCGGCGCCGAGCCCCCGCGAGCGGGCACGGCGCACCGGCGACGGCGCGGGCGGCGCGTCCCGGTCGCGCTGCTGCTCCCGGCCCTGCTCGGGCTGGCGTTCCTGACCCTGCCGCTGGTCGGCCTGCTGGTCCGGGCCCCCTGGAGCACGCTGCCGGAACAGCTCACCAGTACCGAGGTGTGGGACGCGCTGCGGCTCTCGCTGTTCTGCGCGACGGCGGCCACCGGGGTGTCGCTGGTCCTCGGGGTGCCACTGGCCTGGGTGCTGGCGCGGACCGAACTGCCCGCCCGCCGGCTGGTCCGTGCGCTGGTCACGCTGCCGCTGGTGCTGCCGCCGGTGGTCGGCGGGGTGGCGCTGCTGCTGGTGCTCGGGCGGCGCGGCATCGTCGGCTCCTGGCTGGACTCCGCCTTCGGGATCACCCTGCCGTTCACCACCACCGGTGTGGTGATCGCCGAGGCGTTCGTCGCGATGCCCTTCCTGGTGATCAGCGTCGAGGGCGCGCTGCGGGCCGCCGACCCGCGCTACGAGGAGGCGGCCGCCACCCTGGGTGCCTCCCGGCTGACCGCCTTCCGCCGGGTCACCCTGCCACTGATCGCCCCCGGCATCGGGGCCGGCGCGGTGCTGGCCTGGGCCCGGGCGCTCGGCGAGTTCGGCGCGACGATCACCTTCGCCGGCAACTTCCCGGGCCGGACGCAGACCATGCCGCTCGCCGTCTACCTGGCCATGGAGTCGGATCCGGAGGCGGCGATCGCGCTCTCGCTCGTCCTGCTGGTGGTCTCCATCGCCGTCCTGGCGGGCCTGCGCGACCGCTGGCTGTCCACCCCGTGACCGGCACCCCGGCCGGCGGCCGCGCCGAGCCCTCCGCCCGCTCCCTGCCCACCCGCGCCCTGCCCGCCACCTCCGTGGGCGCCCCGCCGCCCCGCACCTCCCCCGGGACACTGCCACGATGACCGCCGCGAAGCACGCCCTCGACGCCCGGCTGCGGGTGGACCGCGCCGCCTTCAGCCTCGACCTCGCGCTCACCGCCGCCCCCGGCGAGGTGGTCGCCCTGCTCGGGCCGAACGGCGCAGGCAAGTCCACCGCGCTGCGGGCCCTCGCCGGGCTGCTCCCGCTCACCGCGGGCCATCTGCGGCTGGACGGCCGGGTGCTGGAGGACCCGGCCGAGCGGCTGCACACCCCCGCCGAGGAACGGCCGGTCGGCGTGGTGTTCCAGGACTACCTGCTCTTCCCGCACCTCAGCGCACTCGACAACGTGGCGTTCGGCCCGCGCTGCCAGGGCCGGCCCAAGCGCGCGGCCCGGGCCGAGGCGGCCGGCTGGCTGGAGCGGCTGGGCCTGGCCGAGCACGCGGGCACCCGCCCCAGCCGGCTCTCCGGCGGCCAGGCCCAGCGGGTCGCGCTCGCCCGGGCGCTGGCCGTCCGGCCCCGGCTGCTGCTGCTCGACGAGCCGCTGGCCGCCCTGGACGCCCGCACCCGGCTCGACGTCCGCTCACAACTTCGGCGCCACCTGGCCGAGTTCGAGGCAGTGGCGGTGCTGGTGACGCACGATCCGCTGGACGCCATGGTGCTGGCCGACCGGCTGGTGGTGATCGAGGACGGCCGCGTGGTGCAGTCCGGGAGCCCCGCCGAGATCGCCCGGCGGCCGCGCACCGACTACATCGCCCGCCTGGTCGGTCTCAACCTGTACCAGGGCCTCGCGGACGGCCGCCGGGTCACGCTGGCCGACGGCACCGAGCTGGCCACCTCCGAGGAGCTGACCGGCCCGGCCTTCGTGGCCTTCCCGCCGGCCGCCGTGACGCTGCACCGGGAGCGGCCGCACGGCAGTGCGCGCAACGTCTGGAAGCTGGAGATCGCGGGGCTGGACCTGCACGGCGACCAGGTCCGCGCCGACCTGGCCGGCGCCCTCCCGATGGCGGCCGACCTCACCCCCGCCGCCGCGGCCGAACTCGACCTGGCGACCGGCACGTCCGTCTGGGCCTCGGTCAAGGCCGTCCAGACCCACGCCTACCCGGCCTGAGCGGGCCGCCGCCCGGAGCCGCCGGCCGGCGCCCGGCTACTCCGAGGGCTCCACGAACCCGGACTCGTACGCGGCGATCACCGCCTGGGTGCGGTCCCGCGCCCCGAGCTTCGCCAGCACGCTGCTGACGTGCGTCTTCACCGTCTGCACGCCGAGGAAGAGCTGCTCGGCGATCTCACCGTTGGTCAGCCCCCGGGCCACCAGGCGCAGCACCTCGGCCTCGCGCTCGGTCAGCGCGGCGCGGGCCATCGTGTCCCGGGCCGCCCGGTTGCCCTGGCCGGCGGCCAGACGGCGGATCGCGGTCGGGAAGAGCAGCGACTCACCCGCCGCGACCAGCCGGACGGCGTGGGCGATCTCCGCCGGGCGGGAGCGCTTCAGCAGGAAGCCGTCGGCCCCGGCGCGCAGGGCCTGGTAGACGTAGTCGTCGTTCTCGAAGGTGGTGACGACCAGGATCTTCGGCGGCTGCCCGCCGGGCGGCACGGCCCCGACGAGCGCGCGGGTCGCCGCGAGACCGTCCAGCCGGGGCATCCGGACGTCCATCAGCACCACGTGCGGGCGCAGTTCGCGCGCCATCGCGACCGCCTCGGCGCCGTCGGCGGCCTCGCCGACCACCCGCAGGTCGCCCTGCGCCTCCAGGACGGCCCGCAGCCCGGCCCGGACCAGCTCCTCGTCGTCGGCCAGCAGAATGTCGATCATCACGCGCCCAAGCGTAGGGGCATCCGCACGGCCAGCACCCACTGCCCGGCCTCCGGCCCCGCCGCGGCCTCGCCGCCGAGCAGGGTGGCCCGTTCGCGGATGCCGCGAAGTCCCTTGCCGCCCCGGTGTGGTGTCGCGCGGACGGCGGACGACGCCAGCGCGTTGGTGCAGCGCAGCTCCAACTGCCCCTCCCGCACCGTGATCCGGACGGTGATCGGCTCACCCGGCGCGTACTTGAGGGCGTTGGTGACACCCTCCTGGACGATCCGGTAACCCTCCCGGGAGAGCACCCCGGGCAGTTTCGCCGCCGGTACGCCGATCCACGCCTCGACCGGGCTGCCGGCCGCGCGCGCGGTGTCGAAGAGGGCGGGCAGCTGCCCGATGCCGGGCCGCTCGGTGGCCGGGCCGTCGGCGCCGTCCGCGCCCTCGAAGGCCCCGCCCGTACCGGCGGTGTCGCGGGTCTCGCGGAGCAGGACGAGCGTGCGTTCCAGGTCCTCCATCGCCTGCCGGCCGGTCTCCTCGATGACTTCGAGCGCCTTGGCGACGAACGCCGGGTCGCCCACCTCCCGCGCCGCGCCCGCCTGGATGACCGTCACCGTCAGCGCGTGGCCGATGGAGTCGTGCAGCTCCCGGGCCAGCCGGTTGCGCTCCAGCAGGCGTTCGGCCCGCAGCTCGGCGGCGGCCAGCCGCTCGGCCGGGGACGGCCCCAGCAACCGCACCGCCATGGCGAGTTGGAGACGGCCCGCCCAGACCACCAGCCAGCCGAGGGCGAACATCAGCACCGGTGCCAGCAGCGGGTACCAGGTGAACCCCTCGCGCGCCGGGAGCCGGAGGCCGAAGAGGTCCGGCTCCGGCCGGACGAGCAGCCCGACGGCGGCGGCCGGCACCAGGACGGACGGGAAGCCGACGGCCGTCCCGAGGGCCACCCGCCCGATCAGCCAGGCCGCCGTACGGCGCCGGTCGGCGAAGCCGCGGGCCGGCTCGGCCGCGATGTCCTGCTCCCGCGCGGGCATCAGCAGCAACCGGGCCTGGACACCCTCCGCCCGGCGCATCGCGGGTACCAGGGCGGCCGCCACGAGCAGCGCGACGTCCAGCGGGACGGCCAGCGCGAGCAGCCCGCCGAGGCTGCGCCCCTCCGTCCCCGGGAAGACCAGCAGGACGACGCCGGCGAAGATCAGACCGATCAGCAGATGGAGCCACCGCGCGTAGGTGGCGGCGCTCAGCAGCGGCGCGAGGATCCTGGGCATCCGGCCATCCTGCCAGGCCAGGGGCACGGACGGCCTCCCTCCCGGGAGGGAGGCCGGTCCCCTCCCCGGCGGGATCCGCCGCAGCCTCCGCTCCGGTCGAATAGGGCCATCGACAGAGAGGGAGGGCAGCCGTGATCCAGGTTCAGGGCCTCACCAAGGAGTACGACGGCACACGCGTGGTCGACGACCTCGACTTCGAGGTCCGGCCCGGTGTGGTGACGGGCTTCCTCGGGCCGAACGGCGCGGGCAAGACCACCACCATGCGACTGGTCCTCGGCCTGGACCGGCCGACCGCCGGCCGCGCGCTGGTCGGCGGCCGCCCCTACGCCGAACTGGCCGACCCGCTGCGGCAGGTCGGCGCGCTGCTGGACGCCCACGCCCTGCACGGCGGCCGCACCGCCCGCGGCCACCTGCGCTGGCTGGCCGCCGCGGGCGGCCTGCCGGAGCGCCGGGTGGCCGAGGTGCTCGGCCAGGTCGGTCTCGCCGACGCGGCCGGCCGCCGGATCCGCGGCTTCTCGCTCGGCATGCGCCAGCGCCTCGGCGTGGCCGCCGCGCTCCTCGGCGATCCGCCGGTGCTGATGCTCGACGAGCCGGTCAACGGCCTCGACCCGGAGGGCATCCGGTGGATCCGCACCCTGCTGCGCGAACTCGCCGCCGAGGGACGGTCGGTGCTGGTCTCCTCGCACCTGATGACCGAGATGGCGCTCACCGCCGACCACCTGGTGGTGATCGGCCGGGGCCGGCTGCTGGCGGACGCCGCCACCTCCGACTTCCTCGACCGCCACGGCCGCACCCGGGTCCGGGTCCGCGCGGTGGACCCGGTGAAGCTGGCCGCCCTGCTGGCCGGCTCCGACCTGGCCGCCGAGGCGGTGGACGGCGGCGCCTGGGAGGTCACCGGCGCCGAGCCGGAACGGATCGCCGCACTGGCGGCGGCCAACGGCGTGGTGCTGTACGAGATCGCCGTCCAACAGGACTCGCTGGAGGAGGCCTTCATGCGGATGACCGCCGACAGTGTCGAGTACCGGGCGGTGGCGGCATGAGCGCCACCGGCACGCCCGTCCGCACCGGCAGGGCGCCGGCCCCGGGGTCCGCCCCGACGGGCTTCGGGCAGGTCCTGCGGTCCGAGTGGATCAAGCTCGTCACCCTGCGCTCGCTCTGGCTGACGCCGCTCCTGGCGGTCCTGCTGACGGCCGGGCTCGGCACCGCCACCGCCGCGGCGCTCGGCGACGAGGACGCCAGCCTGATCGACGACCCCGGCATCGGGATCCACTACGGCCTCAACTTCGGCCAGGCCGCCCTGACCTGCTTCGGCGTCCTGCTGGTCGGGCAGGAGTTCAACACCCGCATGATCGGCGTCTCGCTCACCGCCGTCCCCCGGCGCGGGCGGTTCTACGCCGGGAAGCTCACCCTGGGCGCGCTGGTGGCCCTCGTCGTCGGCCTGCTCGGGACGGCCGGCTCCTTCGCGGGCTACGCCGCCTACGCCACCGGTGCCTGGGACGGCCCCGCCCTGCTCCGCAGCGCCACCGTCGGGGTGCTGTACCCGGTGCTGCTGGTGGTGACCTGCGTCGGCCTGACCGCCGTGCTGCGCAACCTCACCGCCGCGATGGGCCTGCTGGTACCGACGGTCTTCCTGCTCTCCCCGCTGCTGGCCGGCGTGCCGGGGGTCCGCCGCGTGGTGCAGTTCCTGCCCGACCGGGCCGGCCAGTACGCGCTGCACTACGCCGACGATCCGCAGGTCGTCTACGGGCACTGGACCGGCCTGCTGATCATGGCCCTCTGGGCGGCCGCGGCCGCGTACGGCGGCCTGCGCGCGCTGCGCCGGGCCGACGCCTGACCGCCACTCCCCACGACCGGACCTGCCGGAAAGGACACCCCCGCGATGACCACCGCCGCCGTGCTCCGCTCGGAGCGGCTCAAGTTCACCACCCTCCGCTCGCAGTGGAGCACTCCGCTCGTCGCCCTCGCGCTGACCGTCGGCATCACCGCCGCCGTCAACGCCGCGTACGGGCAGGTGGACCACACCCCCGGCGAGGACCCGTCCATCGGGATCTACTACGGCCTGCAGTTCGGCCATGTCGCGGTGGCCTGCGTGGGCGTCCTGCTGATCGGGCAGGAGTTCAACACCCGCATGATCGCCGCCTCGCTCACCGCCGTCCCCCGGCGCGGGCGCCTCTACGGCGCGAAGCTGGCCCTCGGCGCCGGGCTCGGGCTGCTGCTGGGGCTGGTCTCCACGGCCGGCTCGTTCCTGGCCACCGCCGCGACCGTGGGGGTGGACCTCACCGTTCCCGGTACCGGGCGCAGCTTCCTCGCCGGGGTGCTCTACCACCCGCTGCTGATCGTGCTCTGCCTCGGGCTGACCGCCGTCCTGCGCAACCTCAGCGCCGCGCTCGGCCTGCTCACCCCGATGCTCTTCCTCGGCACCACCGTGCTGACGGCGATCCCCGGGGTGCGCGAGGCGGCGCAGTTCCTGCCCGACCGGGCCGGCTTCCACGCGATGCGCACCCAGGCGGACCCGACGGTGCACTACGGCCACTGGACCGGTCTGCTGATCATGGCCCTCTGGGCGGCCGCGGCGGCCTGCGCCGGTCTGCGCTCGGTGCGCCGGTACGCGGTCCGCGCCGGGTGACCGGCGGCGGTCGCCCGGCCCGCCCACCGGCCCCGGTCAGCCGCGCCGCAGCGCCGGGTGCTCCGCGACCACCGTGCAGCTCCCCGGGGCGATCTCGGTGAACCCCGCGTCCTGGACCAGCGGCAGACCGCTCGCCACCAGCTCCGCCCAGGCCTGCGGGGTGGCTGTCCGGACCGCCAGCGCGAAGCCGGACTCCGCCCACTCCTTGCGCTGCGCGTCGTCCAGCCGCCACCAGGCGAGCTGGGCGGCGTGGCCGGTCTGGGCCATCGTCTTGCCGGCGCTCATCTCCAGCTCCGGGTTGAGCCAGAGCACCGGCAGGCCCGCCCCGGACTCGGCGACCGGACCGCTCTCCTCCAGATCGGTGCCGGAGACCTGGAGCTTGGCGAGCTCCTTGGGCCAGCCATCGAGCGGGACCGGCGGGAACACCCGCACCTCCGCCTCCCGGCCGGCCACCGTGATGCCCGGCAGCTCGCCCGCCCGGCGCCACTCGCCGCCCCGGGCGCGCCGGACGACCTTGCGGATCCGGGCGTCCTCCCAGGCCTCGACCCGCTCGGCCCACTCGCCGTCCGGCGCGGTGACCCGGGGGTCGGAGAGCAGGGTGAGCACGGCCCGCGCCGAGGTCTCCAGCGCGTCGGTCCGCCCGGGCGGGGTGGCCCGCTCCAGCCGGACGACCAGCGGCAGCACGTACTGCGGCCGGGCGTCGCGGTCCTCGGGAGCAGGGGCGGGGACGGGGGCGTCGAACGGAGAAGTCACCCGTCCAGCATGCCAGCCCGCACGCGGCGGTGATCACGCCAGGTCGGCCGGGACGCACCGCCGGGCCCGGGGCTCCCACCGGGGGCCGGCGGGCCGGTCAGCGCAGGCGCTGCCGCAACTCCTCGACGGCGGTCCGGATACCCGCGCTGTACGCGTCCTGCGGCAGCGCGTCGAGGCTCCGCACGGCGCGCTCCAGCTGCTCGCGCGCCGGCTCGGGCTCGCCGAGCTTGAGGTGGTCGGAGGCCAGGTTGAGGTGCAGGGCCGGGTAGAACGCCCGGACCTGGAGGGCGGCCGCGTAGGTCTGCGCGCGCTCGGCGGTCAGCGAGTCGGCGGCGGCCAGGGCCCGGCGGTCCCACTCCAGCTCGGCGTGCGGATCGTCCTGCAGATCGGCCAGGTAGTGGGCGAGCACGCAGCGGTGGAAGACGTCGCCGCGTTCACCGAGCTCGTGCCAGAGCCGCTCGAAGCTCTCCCGGGCCTGCGCCCGCCGCCCGCGCTGGGCGGCCTCGACGCCCTCCAGGCCCAGCGTGAGCCGCTCCAGCACGCGGTCGTCGGCACCGGCGGCGTCGTGGGCCCCGGCATCGGCGGCTCCGGCGGCGTCGTGGGCACCGGCTCCGGCGGCGGCTCCGGTGGCGCGGGCGCCGGAGACGGCGGTACCCAGCGCGGCGGCCGCACCGGCGTCGGCGAGGCCCGCGCCGGGGGCGGGCCCGTCAGGAATGTCTGACAAATCGGACATGCCCGCAGCCTAACCGGCCGCCGCGCCCCCCGCCCCACCCGGCCGGGCCGCCCCGACCCGCGCCGTCAGCGCCGGTAGCCACGCTGCGGATCCCGCTCCTCGGCGTCCTCGTACACCAGGAACCAGCCCTCCGGGTGGGTCGCCGCGAGCAGCAGTTCGGTGCGCTGCTCGGTGCTCAGCTCCGGATCGCCGTCGTCCGGCCCGAAGACCCCGAAGAGCTCGTCGTGGCAGCCGTCCCAGTCGTAGTCGTAGAGGTCGGCCGGCAGGTCGCCCATCATGTCGGCGACCGACTCCGGCTGCGCGCCGAGCAGCGTGCGGGCGTCCACCAGGGCCATCCGCAGCGCGATCTCCTCGGCCAGGTTCCGCGGCAGCGGCCACTCACCGAGCGCGAGGTCGTCGGCGAGGTCGTCGAAGGCGCGGGCCATCGCCCGGCGCCAGTTCCGGTGCTGGCGCCACGTGCGCTGCGGCAGCCGGGCGAAGACCGTCCAGTCCGTCTCGTCCCCGTCGCCGACCGGCTCGTCCTCGTGCTCCTCCAGGTCGTCGTACGCGGCGTCGGCCAGGCCCAGCAGCTGGGCGTGGAGGAGGCAGGCCGTGCGCGGGGTCAGCGTCCAGTCGCCGGCCCCGCCGCCGCCGTCCTCGTCCTCGCCGCCGTCCAGCGGGAACAACTCGGCGAAATCCGGCGCGAAGTCCTCGGTCACGCTGATCTCCAGCGTGCCGCCGATCGCCTCGACACCGGCGATCGCGGCCACCAGCCGGTCCGGGTGCAGCAACGCGCCGAGCGCCGCGTTGGCGTCCTCCGACACCTCGCGCAGCAGCTCACGCCGCTGACCCGCCGGGTCGACGCCCGCGAAGTCCAGCTCCTCGACGGCCGCGATCGCGGCCGCCCGCAACGCCGGCCAGTCGGTGATCCGCAGGCCCAGCACCACCGTCGCCTCGATCTCCTGCGCGCCCGAGTCCTCCGCCGCGCCCGGCCCCTGTGGATGATCGCTTCGCTCGCCCATGGGGCTACGGTACGGCCTTTCCGCCGACCGATCACCGGTCCGTCCGGCATCTCGACGCCTTCTCCGCCGGTTCCCGGCCATGCCTCTGCCCACCGGCGGTACGCAGCCCGCAGGATGGCCCCATGGCTAACATCGACGAATTCGGCGGCGGGCAGCGCCCGGACGCCCAGGTCCTGGTCGTGACCACCAACGACATCCCCGGCTTCCGGGTCGACCACGTCATCGGCGAGGTCTTCGGCCTGACGGTCCGCAGCCGGCACATCGGCAGCCAGATCGGCGCCTCCCTGAAGTCACTGGTCGGCGGCGAGCTGCGGGGTCTGACGAAGACCCTGGTGGAGAGCCGCAACGAGGCGATGGAGCGCCTGGTCGAGCAGACCAAGGCACGCGGCGGCAACGCGGTCCTGATGTTCCGGTTCGACGTGACGGAGGCGCTGGACGCGGGGACCGAGGTCTGCGCCTACGGCACTGCCGTGGTGATCTCCCCGCTCACCTGAGCCGGCCGCCGGAGCCCCTGGCCGCACCCACCGCCGGGACCCGGCGCGAGGGTCCTCCCCCGCGCCGGGAACACTCCCCGCCCGCCGGATGTTTCACCGGCGTGACTGTTTACGGTGCAACCAACCTGGGGGCGGTCGAGCCCGGGGCCGCCCCGCTCGCCGCCGACGCCGCCCCGGGGGCCGGCCGGACGACCCGACGGGTGGACGTCCTGGTGGTCGGGGCCGGGCAGGCCGGTCTGTCCGCCGCCTACCATCTGCGCCGCCGCGGCTTCGCCCCCTACCGGGAGGACGCCGACGGCGGCTTCGTCGTCCTCGACGCCGGTTCCGCCCCCGGCGGCGCCTGGGCGCACCGCGCGCCCTCGCTGCGGATGGCCACCGTGCACGGCTTCCACGACCTGCCCGACTTCGAACTGCCCGAGCCCGACCCGGACGCGCCCGCGCGCGAGGTGGTCCCGGGGTACTTCACGGCGTACGAGGCGAAGCACGCGCTCCCGGTGGTGCGCCCCGTCCACGTCCGGGCGGTGCGCTCCGAGTCCGACCGGCCGGACGCCCGCCTGCTGGTCGGGACGGACGCCGGTACCTGGTCCACCCGGGCGCTGATCAACGCCACCGGCACCTGGACCCGCCCCTTCGTGCCGCACTACCCCGGCCACTTCGCCGGGCGGCAGCTGCACTACGCCGAGTACCGGGGGCCGGCGGAGTTCGCCGGAAAGCGCGTCCTGGTGGTCGGCGGCGGCGCCTCGGCGGTCCAGGTGCTGTCCGAGGTCGCGGCCGTCGGCGAGACGGTCTGGGTCACCCGCACCCCGCCCGTCTTCCACGAGGGCCCGTTCACCCCCGAGTACGGCCGCGCGGTGGTCGCCAAGGTCGAGGAGCGGGTCCGCCAGGGGCTGCCGGTGCGCAGCGTGGTGAGCGTGACCGGGCTCGGCCCGTCCGTCGCCTACCGCCGGGCCGAGGAGCTCGGCGCCCTGCACCGCCGGCCGATGTTCGACCGCCTCACCGAGCACGGCGTCGCCTGGGGCGAGCGGGAGCTGGCGGTCGACGCGATCGTCTGGGCCACCGGGTTCCGCCCCGAGGTGGGCCACCTCGCCCCGCTCGGCCTGCGCTCCCCCGGCGGCGGGATCGCCCTCACCGGCACCCGGGCCACCGCCGACCCGCGCGTCCACCTGGTCGGCTACGGCCCGTCCGCCAGCACCGTCGGTGCCAACCGGGCGGGCCGGGCCGCCGTCCACGACATCGTCGCGCTGCTCGGACCGCCGGCCGGGGCGGCCGCGGTGCCCGCTCAGCGGTCGTAGTCGACCGTCACCCGGTCGGTGAGCGGGCGGGCCTGGCAGGTCAGCACGTAGCCGGCGGCCAGCTCCTTCTCCTCCAGCGCGAAGTTGCGGCGCATCTCCACCTCGCCCTCGGTGACCAGGGCGCGGCACGTACCGCAGACCCCGCCCTTGCAGGCGAACGGCAGGTCGGGGCGGGAGCGCTGGGCGCCGTCCAGGACGGACCGGTCGCGCGGCAGCGTGAGCGTGCTGCCGCGCCCGTCGAGGACGACGGTGACCTCGCTGTGCGCGACGCCGTCCGCCGGACCGGCCGGCTCGGTCCGCTCGGCGGCCGGCTCGTCCTCGGCGTGGAACAGCTCCTGGTGCACCCGCGCGGTCGGCACGCCCAGCCCGGCCAGCAGCTCCTTGGCGCCGGTGACCATCCCGAACGGCCCGCAGAGCCACCAGTGACCGACCGCCGGCACGTCCACCAGCGCGGTCAGCAGCGCCTCGACCCGCTCCGGGTCCAGCCGCCCGCTGAGCAGCTCGGCGTCCCGGGTCTCCCGGGAGAGCACGTGCACCAGCTGGAACCGGCCGAGGTAGCGGTCCTTCAGGTCGGCCAGCTCGTCGGCGAACATCACGGTGTCGCTGCGCCGGTTGCCGTAGAGCAGCGTGACGGTGGAGGTGCGGTCGGCGGCCAGGACGGAGGCGGCGATGGAGAGCATCGGGGTGATGCCGGAGCCGGCCGCCAGCAGCACGTGGTCGGCGGGCTCGCCGAGCGCGGGGGTGAAGAGCCCGGACGGGGTCAGCACCTCGACCTCCTCGCCCGCCCGCGCCTCGCGCACCAGCCGGCGGGAGAACAGTCCGCCGGGCACCTCGCGGACGGCGATCCGCAGCGGGCCGCCGACGGGGGCGCAGATCGAGTACGAGCGGCGCTCGTCGGTGCCGTCCACCACCTGGCGCAGCGTCAGCGTCTGTCCGGGGCGGAACGCGAACTCCTCGGCGAGCGCCTCCGGCACCTCGAAGGTCACCGCGACGGCGTCGTCGCAGAGCCGCTCCACCTCGGCGATCCGCAGGTGGTGGAAGGCCGGACGCCGGGCGGCCGGGGCGGGGCCGGCGGCCTGCTCGGCACTGGTGGCCGGGGCGGGGCCGGCGGCCTGCTCGGCACTGGTGGCCGGGACGGGGCCGGTGGCCGGGGCGGGGCTGGCGGCCATTCAGATCTCCTTGACGCGTTCGAAGGGCTCGCGGCAGTCCCGGCAGCGCCACAGCGCCTTGCAGGCGGTCGAGCCGAAGCGGGACAGCTCCTCGGTGTCGGTGCCGCCGCAGAGCGGGCAGGCCACCACACGGCGGGTCGGGCCGAGGGCCAGCAGGCCGGGGGACGACCGGTGCGCCGACGCCCGGTCGGGCGGCGCGATGCCCGCCTCGGCGAGCTTGCGGCGGCCCTCCTCGGTGATCAGGTCCGTCGACCACGGCGGGTCCAGCCGCAGCCGCACCCGGACGTCCGGGTACCCCGCCGCGTGCAGGCGGCGGTCCACATCGGCCGCCATCTCGGCGACGGCAGGGCACCCGGAGTAGGTCGGGGTCAGCCAGGCGGTCACCGTCGAACCGCCCTCCTCCACCTCGGCCAGCACCCCGAGGTCGGCCAGGGTGAGCATGGGCAGCTCCGGATCCGGGACGCTCGCCGCGACCTCCCAGGCCCGGCCGCGCGTGGTGGTCACCATGTCGCCCCCGGGTGCGCGCGGGCCACCACCTGGAACTCGGCCAGCAGCGGACCGAGCGCCTCGGTGTGCACGCCGTCCCGCCCGGCCCGGCCGCCGACCGTGGCCAGCCCCGGCACCTCGGGCACGGTCAGCCCGGCCTCGGCGAGGACGGCGGCCAGCGAGCGCAGCACCGGCTCGCGCAGGCCGGCCGGGTCCACGCCGACCCGCAGCTCCACCGGGTGCGCCGTGAACAGCTCCTCCACCAGCGGCCAGACCGCGTCCAGACCGGCCTGCATCCGCAGCGCCGAGTACGGCGTCCCGTCGCCGAGCCGGAGCGTCCAGGCGGTGGCGTACTCGCGGTGGTAGGCCAGCTCCTTGACGCCCCGGGCGGCGACCGCCGCCAGCACGGGGTCGCGGTGCGTAGCCAGCGCCTCGTACAGCGCGCCGCGCGCGGTCGCGAAGACCAGCAGCCGGGCGACCGAGAACGCGAAGTCCCCGTTCTCCGCCTCGACCAGCCGGACGTTGCGGAAGTCGTGCTCCTCGCGCCAGTACGCCAGGTCGTCCTCGGTGCGGCCGGAGCCGTCCGCCTGGCCGGCCCGGGTGAGCAGCTGGCGGGCCTGGCCGAGCAGGTCGAGGCCCAGGTTGGCGAGCGCGACCTCCTCCTCCAGCTCCGGCGCCCGGGTGCACCACTCGGTGAGCCGCTGGGCGAGGACGAGGGCGTCGTCGCCCAGCATCAGGCAGTAGGCGGCGAGGTCGGCGCCGTCCAGACCGGGCGGCACGGCGGTGTCCACCCCGAGCAGCGGGTCGGCGAAGCCCGTCCCGTACGCCCAGCGGCCTTCGCCCTCGGGCTCGTCGGACGCCTCGGAGAGGCTCAGGTAGACGTGGTCGTCTGTCATGGTCGTGCTGCTCCCCGTCAGATGTGCGGGACATCCTCGGGGATGTCGTAGAAGGTCGGGTGGCGGTACACCTTGTCGCCGCTGGGGGCGAAGAAGGGGTCGCGCTCGTCCGGGGTCGAGGCGGTGATCGCGGCGGAGGGGACCACCCAGAGGCTGACGCCCTCGTTGCGCCGGGTGTAGAGGTCACGGGCGGCGAGCAGCGCCATCCGGTCGTCGGCCGCGTGCAGCGAGCCGACGTGGACGTGGTTCAGTCCGCGCCGGGGGCGCACGAACACCTCGTAGAGCGGCCAGCCGGCCTTGGACTCGGTCACTTTCCGTTCTCCTCGCTCTGCGCGCTCGGCGCTTCGGGTCCGGCCGTCGGGGCCGGGGCGGTGGCGGCCGGGGAGGTGGCGGCCGGGGCGGTCGGGCGGCTCTCCGCCCGGCGCTTGCGCGCGTAGGCGGTGGCCGCCTCGCGGACCCAGGCGCCGTCCTCGTGGGCCGCGCGGCGGCGGTCCACCCGCTGGGCGTTGCACGGGCCCTGGCCCTGGATGACCCTGGTCAGCTCGGACCAGTCCGGCTCGCCGAAGTCCCAGCAGCCCCGGTCCTCGTTCCAGCGCAGCGCCGGGTCGGGCAGCGTGACCCCGAGGTGGTCCGCCTGCGGGACGGTCATGTCGACGAAGCGCTGCCGCAGCTCGTCGTTGGTGTGGCGCTTGATCCGCCAGCCCATCGAGCGGGCGGTGTTCGGCGACTCCGCGTCGGAGGGACCGAACATCATCAGGGACGGCCACCACCAGCGGTCCACCGCGTCCTGGACCATCCGCCGCTGGGCGTCGGTGCCGCGCATCAGCGTCATCAGCAGTTCGTAGCCCTGGCGCTGGTGGAAGGACTCCTCCTTGCAGATCCGGACCATCGCGCGCGCGTACGGGCCGTAGCTGCAGCGGCAGAGCGGTACCTGGTTGCAGATCGCGGCGCCGTCGACCAGCCAGCCGATCACACCGACGTCGGCGAAGGTGAGGGTCGGGTAGTTGAAGATCGAGGAGTACTTCTGGCGGCCGGAGATCAGCTTCTCGGTCAGCTCCGCCCGGTCCACGCCGAGGGTCTCGGCGGCGGCGTACAGGTAGAGGCCGTGGCCGGCCTCGTCCTGGGCCTTGGCGAGCAGGATCGCCTTGCGGCGCAGCGACGGGGCACGGGTGAGCCAGTTGCCCTCGGGCTGCATGCCGATGATCTCGGAGTGGGCGTGCTGGGCGATCTGGCGGATCAGGGTGGCCCGGTAGGCGTCGGGCATCCAGTCCCGGGGTTCGATCCGCTGCTCGGCGGCGACGACCGCCTCGAACCGCTCCTCCTGCGTCTGCGCGGAGGCCGGTTCGGCCACCTCTGTTGTCACCACTCGCCCCTCTCGCGTCCTGTCCCTGCGGTCCGCGCCCGGCGGCCGGTGCCCCGGTGGCCGGTGCCCGGGCGCGATCCGCTCGCGTCCCCGCAGCGGCGCCCCGTGCACCGGCCACCGGCAGCGCGGTGTGCCGGGCTCGGCCGCCGCCCTCACGGCAACCGACTGACCGTTCGGTCGGTACCATTGTGCGCGGTGAGGCGGCGCCCTGACAAGGGAACCGGGCCGCCCGGGGTCCGCCGGGACTCGCTCCCGCGCCGGGGACCGCCCCGGGCGGGGGCGCGGGTGGCGGCCGCCGTCTCCCCGGGGGCCTCACCGGGGCCCCGCTGTGGCCTCGCCGGACCCCGCTGGGCAGCGACCCGTCCGTCGCGGCGCGTCACGGCGGCCCCGGCGGGGGAGCCGCTCACCGCAACCGGCCCCACGGCGGTGGGCCCGCCGTCCGGGGTCGGACGACGGGCCCACCCGGCCCGGCCCGCCGCTACCGCGACGGGGGCGCGCTCACCCCTCCGACCGGTCCCGCAGGCGCGGCAGCGGTACGGCGAGGAGCGCCGCCAGCAGCGCGATCCGGGGCGCCAGCTGATCGATCCGGATGTGCTCGTGCCGGGCGTGCGCCCCGGCCCCGACCGCGCCGAAGCCGTCCAGCGTCGGCAGGCCGCGCGAGCCCGGCAAGTTGGTGTCACCGGCGCCGCCGGCCGGGCCGCCGTCCAACTGCTGCCCGAGCACCGCCGCGAGCGATCGGACGTGCCGCAGCAGCGGGTTGGCGGTGCGCTCCGGCCAGGCCGGCCGGCTGGACAGGACCTCCGTCCGCACCCGGGCCCCGGGCCGCAGCGCGGTGAGCCGGGCGAGGCTGTCGAGCGTGCGGCGCTGCGCCTCACCGGTGGAGAAGCGCAGACCCAGCTCGGCCTCGGCCCGGCCGGCCACCACGTTGGCGCGGGTACCGCCGCTGATCCGCCCGGCGTTGAGCTCGGTACCGGGCCGGCGGGCGAGGTCACGGACCGCGACCAGCTGGTCGACCAGCTCGTCCACCGCGGAGACCCCCTCGCCGGCGTCGTTGCCGGCGTGCGCCTCCCGCCCGGTGACGGTGAGCCGCACCCGGGTGCTGCCCCGGCGGGCCGTCTTGAGCCGGCCGTCCGGGTGCGGCGGTTCGAGCCCCAGGACGGCCGCCGCGCCGCGCAGTTGGCGCTCGACCAGGCGCCTGCCGTCCGGGCTGCCGACCTCCTCGTCCGAGACCACGACCAGCCGGACGGTGCGGTGCGGGCGCTGACCGAGGTCGGCCAGCAGTGCGAACGCGCCCTCCAGGACGGCGAGTCCGCCCTTCATGTCGACGACGCCGGGGCCGCTGAGGGTGCCGTCCTGCTCGGTCACCGGCCAGTCGTTCAGGATCCCGGCCGGCCAGACGGTGTCGTGGTGGCCGACCACGAGGAGGTGCGGCAGGCTCTCGTCCTGGCCGTCCCACTGGAGCACCAGGTGATCACCGGCGGGGCCGGGCTCGCGGTGGGCGGTGGCGCCGGTCGCGCGGAATCCGGCGGCCAACTCCTCGGCGAGGGCGTCGAGTCGGGGCGCGTCGCCACTGGGCGACTCGATGCGGGCGAGGTCCGCGCAGCGGCGTCGGACGGCTCCGGCCAGCGTACGGGCGCGGGAGCTGAGGGCCTGGGGCAGTCCGGGGAGGGCGGCGGTCAGGCCGGCGTGGGGATCACCGTCGGCGGCCGGAGGGGCGGGCGGCCCCACGGGCAACGCCTGGGCGGAGGCGGTGGGGCGGGCCGAGGGGGCGGGCTCGGGCCGGGGCGGCGTCGCGGCTGGTGTCGCGGCCGGTGTCGGTGCGGACCGCACCGCCTGCACCGCCTCCGCGATGGCCGCGGCCTTGGGTGTGGTGGTGGTTGGACCTGGGGCCGTGGCCGCAGCTGTGGCTGTGGCCGTGGCTGTGGCTGTGGCCGTGGCTGTGGCTGTGGCTGTGGCGAGAGTCACAGGGGCGACGGTGGCCGAGGAGGGGCCGGCGGCCGCGGTGGTCACGGTCGACGCGGCGGGCGGCCGGACGGTTTGAGGACTCAACGCTCGCCTCCGCGGCCGCCGCCGGTATTCAGCGGCCGGACCGGCCGACCGGACCAGCCCGGGTGCCCGGACCAGCCGGGGCGCGCGGCCCCGGCCCGGCGTACGACCTGCCAGGCCGGCCCGTCTGGCCCAAGTGCGGTGGAACGGCTGGGCGGCATGCTTGGCATTGCGTCCTCCTCGCTCGATCCGGAGGCCCCGGTCGGCCCGGAGCCCCCGTGGACGGCGGCTTCGATGCGGCGGGCGCAGCTACGGCACCGCCACGGGGAAGCCGAGATGTGAGCCTAGAAGAACCGTTCGGCTTCCTGCGAGGTGGCCCTGCTCCCAGCGCGCCGGAGGGCCGGGCCCTGCCTCGGGCACCCGTCGGAGAACGGCGGCGGGCGCACGGCGCGCGGGCCTGGATCGGCGCGCGAGCGCGGTCGCCGGATCGCGCCCATCTCCACCATGGACCCGGCGCCCGGGTTCGGCAGCCCAAACGCCCAAGGCGCGGGTTTTCCACGCCGGATGGGTGACCCCGGCTCAGCGCCCGGTACGAGGAAGCGGGCCGTCGGCGCGGCCGTCCGTCGCGATACGCGGCGGCGGCGGAGGCACTCGTGGCGCGACCCGTCGGCCGGGTGGACGTCGCGGCGGAGGTGACCGGGCGAGAGCACCGGGGCGGCGCGCCCGGCACCGGCCCGGGCGACCCGGCACCGGCCCAAGTGCGGTGCCCCGGCGCCCGGTTGCCCCTCGTCGGGGGCGACCCGCGGTCCACCGGACGGCGAGGCCGTCCGGCGTGGAGACGGCGCGGCCGCGGTAACACCGGGCCGACCGACGGGCGGTGCGGCCTCCGGAACTCGATGATGGACCGGGGCCGGCCCCGGCTCCGCGACCTACCGCGAGGAGCCTTCGATGACCGTCACCGTGCACGACGCCGAAGCCGAGAACCGCTTCGAGGCCCGGGTGGACGGCGCCCCGGCGGGCTTCGCCGAGTACATCCGCAGCGACCGGCTGGTGGTCTACCCGCACACCGTGGTCGAGCCGGCGTACGAGGGGCAGGGGATCGGCAGCGCGCTGGCTCGGGCCGCGCTGGACAACGCACGCGAACGGGGCCTGGCGGTACTGGCGACCTGCCCGTTCATCAAGGGCTGGATGCTGCGCCACCCCGAGTACACGGATCTGGCCTACGAGAACCGCAGCCGGGTGAGCGACTGACGAATGACAGGTGACAGATGACAGGTGACAGGTGACGACTGACAGATGACGGCTGACAAACTTTGAAATCTGTCAGTCGAGGTGCCATAGTGGAATCCGGCGGGCCCGCGCCCCGCGTGGCCGCCGGACCTCCACCCCCTCACCCCGCCGGAGCACCCCGTGACCACGACCTCCCGGATCCCGCAGCGCCCGCTCGGCGCCGCCGGCCCCACCACCTCCGCCCTCGGCCTCGGCTGCATGGGCATGTCCGACCTCTACGGCCCGGCCGACGAGGCCGAGAGCATCGCGACCGTGCACGCCGCACTCGAGGCGGGCATCACCCTGCTCGACACCGGCGACTTCTACGGCATGGGCCACAACGAACTGCTGATCCACGACGCGCTGCGCGGCCGGGACCGCGCGAGCGTGCAGATCAGCGTGAAGTTCGGCGCCCAGCGCGCCCCGGACGGCCAGTGGCTCGGCTACGACGCGAGCCCGGCCGCCACCAAGACCGCCCTCGCCTACACGCTGCGCCGGCTGCGGACCGACTACGTCGACATCTACCGCCCGGCCCGGCTGGACCCGAGCGTTCCGATCGAGGAGACGGTCGGCGCGATCGCCGACCTCGTCAAGGCCGGTCACGTCCGCCACATCGGCCTCTCCGAGGTCGGCGCCGACTCGCTGCGCCGGGCCGCCGCCGTGCACCCGATCAGCGACCTGCAGATCGAGTACTCACTGCTCTCGCGGTCCATCGAGGCCGAGATCCTGCCCACCGCCCGCGAGCTGGGCATCGGCGTCACCGCGTACGGCGTGCTCTCGCGCGGGCTGCTCAGCGGGCACTGGGACAACGGGCGCGCGCTGGCCGGCTCGGACTTCCGCGGCCACAGCCCCCGCTTCCAGGGCGACAACCTGGCCCACAACCTCGACCTGGTCGAGGCGCTGCGCGCGGTCGCCGAGCAGCGGGGCGCGAGCGTCGCCCAGGTCGCGATCGCCTGGGTCGCCTCGCGCGGCGAGGACATCGTGCCGCTGGTCGGCGCCCGCCGTCGCGACCGGCTCGCCGAAGCCCTCGGTGCGCTGGACGTCGCCCTCACCCCGGCCGACCTCGCCGCCATCGAGGCCGCCGTCCCCGCCGGGTCCGCCGCCGGGGACAGGTACGCTGCCGCTCAGATGGCCCACCTCGACAGCGAGCACTGACCGGCACCCCGGCGGTCGCCGGTTCGCGGCCGGGGCGGGGCCCTGCCCCGGCCCGCCCGTCAGCCGCAGCACCGTCCGCCGCCCCGGCGACGGACGCACCACCCCGTTAGGACGTACCTCCCCGTGACCACGGACAGCGCACTCACTCCCGAGCAGATCCTGGGCGCGACGGAGGAGGTCCTCCGGCGGTTCGGCCCCGCCAAGGCCACCGTGGTGGACGTCGCCCGCACCCTCGGCGTCAGCCACGGCAGCGTCTACCGCCACTTCCCCAGCAAGGCGGCGCTGCGCGAGGCCGTCACCCAGCGCTGGCTCGACCAGGCGCACGACAGCCTGGCGTCTATCACCGCCGAGTCCGGCCCGGCGGTGGAGCGCCTGCACCGCTGGCTGGAGACGCTGTTCGCCGCCAAGCGGAAGAAGGCGCTCGACGACCCCCAGTTGTTCGCGACCTACCTGGTGCTGGTCGCGGAGACCAGCAGCACCGTCGAGGCCCACATCGACACCCTGGTCGAACAGATCGGCCGGATCGTCCAGGCCGGGGTGAACAGCGGGGAGTTCGGGCCGGCTCCGGTCGGCCCGACCGCCCGGGCCCTGTTCGAGGCGACCGCACACTTCCACGACCCCGCGTACGCCGCCGAGTGGTCCGACCCCCAGGCACCGGAGCGCTTCGCCGCCCTCTGGAAGCTCCTCCTCGGCGGCCTCCTCACCCGCTGACCGACCACACCCTCGTGCCCGGACCCGCACACCCGGGGCCGCTCACCCGGGGCCGCACATCCTGGCCCGGCTCGCGCCCGGCCCCACCGCCGAAAAGCGTTCGCCCCGCCGTGGCGGCACCCGGCAGACTCCCACGCATGATCGATTCCCCTCGGGAGGACGGCCTGCGTGCCACCGGACCGGCGCTGGACAGCCTGCAAGGACTCGCCCTCGGCGACGCCTTCGGCGACCGCTGGTTCTCCGCCCCGCTCGACGAGGCTCCCGCCGCACTGGCCGCCCGGCTGCCCCGCTAGGCGCCCTGGCACTGGACGGACGACACCGCGATGGCGCTCGTCCTGGTCCGTCATCTCCGTCACCGCGGCGCGGTCCACCAGGACGAACTGGCGGCCGGGTTCGCCGAGGAGTACGCCACCGCGTACGGGCGCAAGTACGGGCCGTCGATGCACGGCGTGCTGCGGGCGGTGGGTGCGGGCGCCGACTGGCGGAGCGTCACCGCGGAGCAGTTCGGCGGGCAGGGCTCCTACGGGAACGGCGCCGCCATGCGGGCCGCCCCGCTGGGCGCCTGGTTCGCCGAAGACCTGGACACCGTGGCCCGGCAGGCCGAACTGCAGGCGCTCACCACGCACTTCCACCCGGAGGCGGTGGCGGGGGCCGTCGCGGTCGCGCTGGCGGCGGCGCTCGCCGCCCGCAGCCGGGGGCAGCGACCGCCCGGTAGGGCCGAGTGGCTCACCGAGGTCGCCGCCCGGCTGCCCGACAGCGACGTCCGCTCCGGACTGCGGACCGCCGCCCGGCTGCCGGGGCACACCAGCGTCCGGCACGCCGCTCAGGTCCTCGGGTCCGGGCTCCTGATCTCCGCCCCGGACACCGTGCCGTTCGCCCTCTGGTCCGCCGCCACGCACCCGGACTCCCTGCCGGACGCGCTCTGGCACACCCTGGAGGGCTGGGGCGACATGGACACCACGTGCGCGATCGCGGGCGGCGTGGTCGCCGCCCGGACCGGCCTCGCCGGGGTGCCCGCCGCCTGGCTGGACGCCCGCGAGGACCTGCCCGGGTGGGTGGCCGAGCCGTAGCCGGCACGGCCGGCCGGGTCGGGCGGTTCGGGCGGGTCGGGCGGTTCCGACGCCCGACCCGGCCTGCCGGTCACCGGCAGGGGCCACCGCAGGCGGTCACCTACGGCGCTCAGCTGCGGGAGTTGCCGAAGAAGATCCGGTAGAGGATCAGCAGGACCAGCGCGCCACCGATCGCCGAGCCCCAGGTGGCCAGGTCGAAGAAGTGCGCCGAGACCGGCTTGTCCAGGATTCGCGAGGAGATCCAGCCGCCGACGAACGACCCGGCGATGCCGATCAGGGTGGTCACCACCAGACCGCCCGGGTCCCTGCCCGGCAGCAGCAGCTTCGCCAGCGCCCCGGCCACCAGACCCAGCACGATCCACGCGATGATGCTCATGCGTCCTCCCGCCCTCCGTCACGGCACTCCCAGCGGGCCGTCTCACCGGCGAGGACGCCGCCGTGCGCCCCCTCGGTTGCAGTGCGCCGGGCGTGGCACCCGGCGGCGCGACCGGCCGCGCCGCGATACTGCGGCCATGCGCATCCTGATCGCCACCGCCGGGTCCCGGGGCGATGTGGCGCCCTTCACCGGTCTGGGCGCCCGGCTCCGCTCGGCCGGCCACCAGGTGGCCGTCGCCACCCACACCACCTTCGCCGGCCAGGTGCGCGCCGCGGGCCTGGAGTTCCGCCCGCTCCCGGTCGATCCGCGCGCCGAACTCGCCTCCGACCGCGGCCAGCGGGTCCTGCGGTCCGGCTCCGGACCGCTGTCCCTCCTCCAACTCCTGCGCCTCGGCCGCTCCTTCATGCCCGCCCTCGGCGACGCCATCGTGGCGGCCACCGCCCAGGGCACCGACCTGCTGCTCACCACCAGTGCCACCACCCCGCTCGGCCAGGTCGCCGCCGAGGCCGCCGGCATCCCCAGCATCGGCCTCTACCTCCAACCGATCGCCCCCACCCGGGAGTTCGCGCCCTCCGTGACCGGCACCCGGTCGTTGGGCCGGACCGGGAACCTGCTCGCCGGCCACGCCGTGGAGGCCGCCGCCGACCGCCTCTTCGCCCCCGCCGTCCGCGGGCTGCGCCACCGGCTCGGCCTGCCGGCGCGCGGCATCGCCCGGACCCGGCGCGCCCACGCCGTGCTGCACGGCTTCTCCCCGACCGTCGTGCCGCGCCCCGCCGACTGGCGACCCGGCCTGGAGGTCGCCGGGTACTGGTGGCCGCACAGCGAGCCCGGGTGGCGACCGCCGGACCGCCTCGTCGACTTCCTCGCCGCCGGGCCGCCGCCGGTCTTCGTCGGCTTCGGCAGCCTGGTCGTCCCCGATCCGGCGGCGCTGAGCGCCACCGTCCTCGCCGGACTGCGTGCCGCCGGGGTGCGGGCCGTCCTCCAGGCCGGCTGGAGCGGCCTCGGCGCGGCCGACTCCGACGACGTCCTCACCATCGACGACACCCCGCACGACTGGCTGTTCCCGCGGATGGCCGCCGTCGTCCACCACGCCGGGGCCGGCACCACCGCCGCCACCCTGCGGGCCGGCACGCCCGCCGTCCCCGTGCCCGCCCAGCTCGACGCGCCGTTCTGGTCCGCGCGCCTCACCCGCCTGGGCACCTCCCCCGGGCCGGTCCCGCTCCCCGCCCTCACGTCCGCCCGCCTGGCCGCCGCCGTCCGCCGCACGCTGGACACGCCGCACTACCGGGAGCGCGCCCGGGCCGTCGCCGCCGCGCTGGCCGCCGAGGACGGCACCGCCGGGGTCCTGGCCGCCGTCGACCGCCTCGCCTCCTGACCCCGAACGGCCCCACCGGCCCCCACCCGCCCCCACGCGCCCCCGGAACGGCCCCCGGCACGGCCCCGGCGGGCCCGCCCCTACCGCCGGCGCCGGCCCGTCCCCCGGCTCAGCACGAGGTAGAGGGCGAACGAGGTGGCGAAGCCGACGGCCCACCCGTAGTCGGCCAGCGGTTTGAGGGCGGGCAGCAGGCCGTCGACCGGGAACGGGCCGCCGTAGGAGCCGCCGACGGCCAGCACGCCGCCGGTGGCCAGGGCGGCCACGGCCCGCCAGTTCCAGCCGGCGGTGTACCAGTAGGCGCCGTGCGGCCGGTAGAGCTCGGCCGGCAGCAGACGGGTGCGCCGCAGCGCCCAGTAGTCGGCGATCAGCACGCCGGCCACCGTGCCGAGCAGGCCGCCGACCAGGCCGAGCCAGGTGAAGATGTAGACGTGCGGGTCGGAGATCAGCTTCCAGGGGAAGAGCGCGATCCCGATCACACCCGTGATCAGTGCCCCGGTCCGGAAGGTGATCAGCCGGGGCAGCAGGTTGGCGAGGTCGTACGCGGGCGAGACGACGTTGGCCGCGATGTTGACGGAGAGCGTGGCGACCAGCACGGTCAGCAGGGCGAACAGGATGCCCACCGGGCTCTCCATCTTCGCGGCGAGCGCGATCGGGTCCCAGACCGGTTCGCCGTAGACGGCCTGGGAGCCGGAGGTGACCAGCACCGAGAGCAGCGCGAAGAGGGTCATCGTGGTGGGCAGCCCGAGCGCCTGGCCGCGGATCTGGGCGCGCTGGCTGCCGCCGAAGCGGGTGAAGTCGGGGATGTTGAGCGAGAGGGTCGACCAGAACCCGATCATGCCCATCAGCGCGGGGAAGAAGACCTTCCAGAAGTCGCCGCCCCAGCCGAGCCGGGACGGCTGGTCGAGCAGCGGCCCGAAGCCGCCCGCCTTGACGGTGATCCAGGCCAGCAGGGCCAGGGCCCCGACGATGACGAACGGGGCCGCCCAGTTCTCGAACCGGCGCAGGGTCTCCATGCCGCGGGCGATCACGGCCATCTCGATCAGCCAGAACAGCAGGAAGGAGAGCCACTGCGTCCACGGGTGGCCGCCCAACTCGGCCGCGGTGCGCCAGGATTCGCCGAGGAGCTTGCCGGCGAGCAGGAAGATGCCCTCGCCGCCGATCCAGGTCTGGATGCCGAACCAGGCGCAGGCGACGGCGGCCCGCAGCAGCGCCGGCAGGTTGGCGCCGCGCAGGCCGAAGGAGGCGCGGGCGAAGACCGGGAACGGGATGCCGTACTTGGTACCCGCGTGGCCGGTGAGCAGCATCGGTATGAGCACGACGAGGTTGGCCAGGGCGATGGTGAGGACGGCCTGCTTCCAGTCCATGCCGAGCGCGACCAGGCCGGAGGCGAGCGTCCAGGACGGGATGTTGTGGGCCATGCCGACCCAGAGCGCGAGGAAGTTGTAGGTGGTCCAGGTGCGGCGGGCGACCGGGACGGGCCGCAGGTCGTCGTTGGTGAAGCCGTTGGCGGGCAGCGCGGGGGCGGCGGGGTCGGGTTCGACCCGGCCGTCCCCGTGCTCGTACTGGCCGGTGGCGGCGGCGCGGTCGGTCGGCGGCGGGTCACCCTTCACCGGGGCGCGCCTCCTGCCGGAGCCGGGGGATGACGTCGGTGCCGTAGGCGTCGATGGTGGCCTCGACCGCGTCGTGCATGGCGTAGACGGCGAACTGGTCGACGCCCAGGGAGCGGAGGTGTTCGAGGCGGTCCCGGTGGGCGGCGGGCGGGCCGATCAGGCAGAAGCGGTCGACGATCTCGTCGGGCACGAACGCGGTGTCGGGGTTCCCGGCCCGGCCGTGGTGGCTGTAGTCGTAGCCCTGGCGGTCCTTGATGTAGGCGGTGAGGGCCTCGGGGACGAGGCTGGAGTGCTCGCCGTAGTGGGTGACCAGGTCGGCGACGTGGTTGCCGACCATGCCGCCGAACCAGCGGCACTGTTCGCGGGCGTGGGCGAGCGCGGCCGGGGAGTCGTCGGTGGTGACGTAGGCGGGGGCGGCGACGCAGATGGTGACGGTGTCGGGGTCGCGGCCCGCCTCGGCGGCGGCGGCGCGGACGGCCTTGATCATGTACTCGGTGAGGTAGGGGTCGGCGAGTTGGAGGATGAAGCCGTCGGCCTGGCGTCCGGTGAGGGCGAGCGCCTTGGGCCCGTAGGCGCCCATCCAGACCGGCAGGGCGCCTTCGCGGACCCACGGCAGGTGCATCTCGGTGCCGTCCACCTCGACGGTGCGGCCCTCGGCCAGCTCCTTGATGGCGTGCATGGCCTCGGAGAGCCGGGCGAGGGTCGCGGGGCGGCGGCCGGCCACCCGCATCGCGGAGTCGCCGCGGCCGATGCCGCAGACGGTGCGGTTGCCGTACATGTCGTTGAGGGTGGCGAACAGGGAGGCGGTCACCTCCCAGGTGCGGGTGGAGGGGTTGGTGACCATCGGGCCGACGGTCAGCGTCGTGGTCTCGGCGAGGATCCGGCTGTAGATCACGAAGGGTTCCTGCCACAGGACGCAGGAGTCGAAGGTCCAGCCGTGGCTGAACCCGGCCCGTTCGGCGCGGACCATGCGGTCGACGAGCAGGCGGGCGGGCGGGTCGGTCTGCAGGACGAGGCCGATGTCCATCGGGGAGCTCCAGGGAAGGGTGGGGCCGCCCGGGGCCGACGCACGGCCCCGGGCCACGGCGGTACGGGGAGCGGGTCAGGTGAGGTACTGGCAGGTGTCGCGGCGCAGGAAGGCGCCGTGTCCGGCGCGGCCCAGCCAGGTGCCGTCGTCGAGGATCACGGTGCCGCGGGAGAGCACCGTGCGGGCCCGGCCGGTGAGCCGGCGCCCCTCGTAGGCCGAGTAGTCGACGTTCATGTGGTGGGTGGCGGCGGAGACGGTCTGCACGGCGGTGGGGTCGTAGACGACCACGTCGGCGTCGGCGCCGGGGGCGATGGTGCCCTTGCGCGGGTGCAGGCCGAACATCCGGGCGGGGGTGGTGCAGGCCACCTCGATCCAGCGGCGGCGGGTCAGGTGGCCGTCGACGACGGCCTGGTGGAGGAGGTCCATCCGGTTCTCCACGCCGGGCAGCCCGTTCGGGATCTTGGAGAAGTCGCCGCGGCCGAGTTCCTTCTGGCCGGCGAAGCAGAACGGGCAGTGGTCGGTGGAGACCACCTGGAGGTCGTTGGTGCGCAGCCCGCGCCAGAGCGCCTCCTGGTGCTCGCGGGGGCGCAGCGGCGTGCTGCAGACGTACTTGGCGCCCTCGAAGCCGTCGGCCCCGGTCTCGGCGAGGTTGTCGGTGGAGAGGAAGAGGTACTGCGGGCAGGTCTCGCCGAAGACGTTCAGGCCCTCGTCACGGGCCCGGGCGAGCTCGGCGAGGGCCGAGGCGGCGGAGACGTGGACGACGTAGAGCGGGCTGCCGGCGACCTGGGCGAGCTTGATGGCGCGGTGGGTGGCCTCGGCCTCCAGGAGTTCGCGGCGGACCTCGCCGTGGTACCGGGGGTCGGTGCGGCCGGCCGCGAGCGCCTGCTCGACGAGGACGTCGATGGCGATGCCGTTCTCGGCGTGCATCATGATCAGCCCGCCGTTGGCGGCGCCGCGCTGCATGGCGCGCAGGATGCGGCCGTCGTCGCTGTAGAAGACGCCGGGGTAGGCCATGAAGAGCTTGAAGGAGGTGGACTCGCCGGAGTCGACGAGGGCGTCCATCTCCTTGAGGACCGCGTCGTTGACGTCCGAGACGATGGTGTGGAACGCGTAGTCGACGGCGCAGTTGCCGTCGGCCTTGGCGTGCCAGGTGTCGAGGCCTTCGCGCAGCGAGCCGCCGACCGGCTGGACGGCGAAGTCGACGATGGTGGTGGTGCCGCCCCAGGCGGCGGCGCGGGTGCCGGTCTCGAAGGTGTCGGAGGCGGCGGTGCCGCCGAAGGGCAGCTCCATGTGGGTGTGGGCGTCGACGCCGCCGGGGACGACGTAGTGGCCGGTGGCGTCGATGACGGTGTCGGCGGTCCAGGCCCGGGCGGCGTCGCTGTCGGTGGCGGCGAGGGCGGCGATGCGCTCGCCCTCGATCAGGACGTCGGCGTGGATCTCGTCGGTGGCGGTGATGACGAGGCCGCCGCGGATGACGGTGCGGGTCACGGTGGGTGCCTCCCTCACGCCTCGGTGAGCGGACCGTAGGCCTCGGGCCGGCGGTCCCGGTAGAACGCCCACTGCTGCCGGACCTCCTCGATGAGGCCGAGGTCGAGGTCGCGGACCACGAGTTCCTCCTCCTTGTCGGAGGCGACGTCGCCGACGAACTGGCCGCGCGGGTCCACGAAGTAGGAGGTGCCGTAGAAGTCGTTGTCGCCGTACTCCTCGGTGCCGACCCGGTTGATCGCGGCGACGAAGTACTCGTTGGCGACGGCGGCGGCGGGCTGTTCGAGCTGCCAGAGGTAGCCGGAGAGGCCGCGGCTGGTGGCGGAGGGGTTGTAGACGATCTGGGCCCCGGCCAGGCCGAGGGCGCGCCAGCCCTCGGGGAAGTGGCGGTCGTAGCAGATGTAGACGCCGACCTTGCCGACGGCGGTGTCGAAGACGGGCCAGCCGAGGTTGCCGGGCTTGAAGTAGTACTTCTCCCAGAAGCCCTTGACCTGGGGGATGTGGTGCTTGCGGTACTTGCCGAGGTAGCTGCCGTCGGCGTCGATCACGGCGGCGGTGTTGTAGTAGACACCGGGCTGCTCCTCCTCGTAGACGGGGACGACGACGACCAGGCCGAGTTCGCGGGCGAGGTCCCGCATCCGGCGGACGGTGGGCCCGTCCGGGACGGCCTCGGCCCAGCGGTAGTGCTCCGGGTCCTGGACCTGGCAGAAGTACGGGGCGTTGAAGACCTCCTGGAAACCGATGATCTTCGCCCCCTGGGCGGCGGCCTCGCGGGCGTGGCGCTCGTGGAGGGCGATCATCGTCTCCTGATCACCGGTCCACCGGGTCTGCACGAGGGCGGCACGGACGATCTGCGACATGGGTACCTCCGCAACTCCGTGGCCCGGCCGGGGGGGTCGGGCCTGCGGTCTGAGGGTTGACGGGGCGGATCTGCCTCGGGTTCCGGCACGCGTCGGCATGCGGCGACGCACACATCTACGTGCGTAGAACGTGGTCTGTAGACCGTAGGCCCGGCCTCGGTGGCCTGACAATACGTCGGACGTAACGCGGCCGGGGCGATCCTGTTACGCGGACACGCGGATGCTTCTGGACGGGATGAAACGCTCAACTACCCCACTGCCGCACTCCTTACCCATTCGGGTGAATCCGGGTGCGAAGTACCGCGCGCCGGGGTAAGACGCCGGTGGACGCTGCTCCGGTCCGTCACCGGGGCGCTCCGGACGGTGAGTTCCCGGCGGTCGTCCGGGCCGGGCCCACGGGGGGAGGTCGAGGTGAAGGCCGCATCCGCCGCGCCCGGGCCGGGTGGCGCGCCCCCCGACCCTCCGCCGGGTCCGGTACCGCCGTGGGCCGGGCTGCTGCTCGCCCTGGCCGTGCCGCTGCCCCTCGTGCTGGGGAGCCTGCTCTTCGCCCGGTGGGCGCCCGCGGTGCGGAGCGTGCGGCTGCAACTGGCCGGTTCCGCCGCCTCCGCCGGAGCCGTGGTCGCCGGGCGGGCCGCCGACCACCTCGCGGCGCTGCGGGCCGAGCCCTGGCTGCTCGGCGGCTGGACCCTGACCCTCGCGGCGGCCGGGCTGCTCGGCCGGTACGTGCTCACCCGTCCGCACTGGCGGCTCACCGCGATCGCCGCCGGGGCCGTCGGCCTGCTCGCGGGCGCCCTGGACATCGCGGAGAACGCGCTGCTCGGCATCGGGCTGGACGGGCTCGGCACCGGCCCCGGCCCGCACGCCGGCTCCGACGCGCCCTTCGCCGCCGCCACCGCGCTGGCCACCGTCAAGTGGCTGCTCCTGCTGCCGGCCGGCGCGATGGCCCTGGCCGTGCTCACGATCACCGTCCACCGCGCGGCGCGCGGCATCCTGCGGCGGCCGCCCGCGGCGGCCCGCGCCGGGAGCGCCGGACCGGCCGACGCCGGCCCCGAGCTGATCCCGCCGTGGCCGGTGGCCACCCGCCACGGCGGGCGCTGGCCGGCCGGCCCGCGCCCGCACGGGCCGCTCGACCGCCACGCCCGCTGGCGCAACGGCACCCGGGTGCCGCCCGGCCGGGAGCCCGCCCGGCTCGGCTTCTGCGTCTCCGGCGGCGGCATCCGCTCCGCCTGCGTCACCCTCGGCGTCCTCCAGGCGCTGCGGCCCTGGCTGAAGCAGGCCCGCTACCTGGTCTCCGTCTCCGGCGGCGGCTACACCACGGGCGCGCTGCAGCTCGCCCTCAGCGACTCCGCGCCCGGCGGCCCGGAGCACGCCGTCTCCGGCCTGACGGCGGACGACGTCCTGGAGCCCGGCTCGCCGGAGGAGGACCACCTCCGGCGGCACGCCAAGTACCTCGCGGACGGGGCCGGCCAGTGGCTGGTCGCCCTCGGCACGCTGCTCCGCGGCCTGGTCGCGGCGCTGGCCCTGCTGCTCGCCGCCGTCCTGGTGCTCGGCCTGGGGCTCAGCCGCTTCTACCACTTCGTCCCGCTGACCGACCTGGACGCGCTGGCCGCCGTCGGCCTGCGCACCGGCGGGGCCGGCCGGCTCGGCGCGCTCGCCGTCCGCCAGCCGGCCGTCCTCGCGCTGCTCGGGCTGCTCGCGGCGGCCGCGCTCTGCTGGCTGCTCTGGCTGCTCGCCTTCTCGCAGCTCGGCTGGGACACCCCGCTGCCGCGCACCCTGCGGCGGCTCTCGCACGGCGCCCTCGCCCTGGCCGCGCTGGTGGCCGCCGGGGTGCTGGTGGTGCCCGGGCTGGCCTGGGGCGCGGTCTGGCTGCAGCAGGAGCTGGCGGTCGGCGCCCGGCAGACCGGCGCCGGGCTCAGCCTGACCGTCCTCCTCAGCTACCTCACCCTGCTGCTCGGCATACTGTGGCGCGGCCGCCGGGTCGTCGAGCAGGGCGCGGCGGCGCTCGGCGGGCTGCTGCACAGCACCCGGCGGCTCGGCGGCGGGGTGACGGACGGACTGGTCCAGTACCTGCTGGTGTGGGCGGCGCTCGCCACGCTGTCGTCGGGCGCGCTGCTCGCGCTCGGCTGGGCGGTCGCCACCGGCCACGCCTGGCCCGCCACCGCGCAGGTGCTGCTGCCCCTCGTGCTCGGGACGGTGGGGCTCAACCTCGACCAGACGTGGATGAGCCTGCACCCGTTCTACCGGCGCCGGCTGGCTTCCGCCTTCGCCGTCCGCCGCGCCACCGAGGACGGTGAGGCACTGGCCCGGCCGTACCACTTCTACCGAGAGCAGACCTGGCTCAGCCACTACGGCGCCCGGCACCCCGACGTCCCTCAGATGATCTTCGCGGCGGCGGCCAACCTGTCCGGCAGCTCCCGCACGCCGCCCGGGCGCCGGGCCGTCTCCTTCACCTTCTCGCACGACTACGTGGGCGGGCCGGACGTCGGCTACGCCCGCACCGACCTGCTGGAGCGGCGCACCCGGCGGCACATCGCCAGGGACCTCACCGTGCAGTCCGCGATGGCCGTCTCGGGCGCCGCGTTCTCCTCCGCGATGGGCCGTCAGTCCCGCGCCTACCAGGGCCTGTTCGCCGTCACCAACGCCCGGCTGGGCACCTGGCTGCCCAACCCGGCCGCGCTCGGGCCGCTCTGGGCGCCGGGGCGGGACTGGCGGCTCCCCTCCCAGCCCGCCGTCCGCCGGCTCCCCTACCAGCTGCGCGAGCTGAGCGGCCGCTTCCCGATGGACGACCGCTTCCTGCTCACCACCGACGGCGGCCACTACGAGAACCTCGGCCTGGTCGAGCTGCTCCGGCACCGCGTGCGGACGGCGGTCTGCGTCGACGCCAGCGGGGACGCCCCGGTCGCGGCGAGTCTGGCGGCGGCGATCACCCTTGCCCGCGAGGAGCTCGGCATCGTCATCACCCTGCACCGGCCGGAGCTGCTGATCCCCGGCAGCGACGACACGTCGCTGCGCGGTCTGGCGGCACGCCTGGCGGGCCGGCTCTCCGCCCGGGCCGTGATCACCGGGGACATCCGCTACCCGGACCCGTTCGACGCCCCCGGCGACGACACCCGCGTCGGCCCGGCCGTCGGCGACCGGCACCACGGCTCCCACGGCGACGAGTGGCGGCACCACGGCACGCTGATCGTCGTCCAGGCCGTCCTCACCGTCGGCATGCCGTACGAGCTGCACGCCTACGCGGCGGCCAACGCGGCGTTCCCCAACGACAGCACCAGCGACCAGTGGTTCGACCACCGGCAGTTCGACGCCTACCAGACGCTCGGCCGCCATCTGGGCGAGCAGGCCGCCCCGGTGCTCGGCGCGACGCTGGCCGACCCCGCACCGACCCCGGCGCCGGCCCCCGCGCCGACCGCCCCGGCGGCTCCGACCAGCACGGCAGCGCGCCCGGCCGCGGCGCCTCCCGCACCCCGGCGCGCCACGCACGAGTGACCGGGCCCGCTTGACTCACGCCCCGCGGGTCGGGAAAGATCCGGCGCATGGACTCCGGCACCACTCTGGTTTGCCGCCTGCACGTCGATCTGCGACGCCAGGCGAGCTCCATCTGTGCCTGTTGACCTTGACCCTCCTCGCCGGTCCCGCCCTGTGACGTCCGCCAGGGCCCGCGCCGCGCAGCCGTACCCGTCTTCCTGACGCGCCCCGTTTCCCGGCGCACCCGTACCCGGCAGGCCTGCATCCCTCGCCGGGTACGGCCGTACCTCCGCTCGCTCCGCCTTCCCCGAGGACGCCCACATGAGCCTGGACCTCGCCCCCGGCACCCCGGCCGGCCCGGCCCGCACCGAAGCCGCCCCCGACGCCCCGACCGCCGCCGGCTCCGCCACCACCGCGCCCGCGCGGACCGGTACCCCGCTCACCCCGAAGTCCCTGCGCGCGATCGTCCGCGACCTCGCCGAGCAGCCCGACCAGTGGATCCACCACGTCCGGCTCTCCACCGAGGAACGCTGGTACCGGCGCCTGGTGGCCGACGAGGACCACGAGGTCTGGCTGATCAGCTGGCTGCCCGGCCAGTCCACCGGCTTCCACGACCACGGCGGCTCGCGCGGCGCGTTCGCCGTCGCCCTCGGCGAGCTGGAGGAGCTCTCGCTCGGCGGGCCGGAGCAGGGCCTGCTGATCCGCCGGATCACGGCCGGCACCGCCCGGGCCTTCGGCCCGGAATACGTGCACGACGTCCGCAACACGGGCGCCGGCCCCGCGGTCACGCTGCACGCCTACTCACCGCCGTTGGACTCGATGGCGCACTACGAACTGCGGGCCGGCGGACTGGTCCGCACCTCGCAGGAAGGACCGGAGCAATGGTGACCACGATCGACGACCTGGTGGAGCGCGCCCGCGAAGGGGTCCACCGGCCCCGGGCCCGGGAGGCGTACCAGGCCCAGCTGGGCGGCGCGCTGCTGGTGGACATCCGGCCGGCGGCGCAGCGGGCGGCCGAGGGCGAGATCCCCGGCTCGCTGATCATCGAGCGCAACGTGCTGGAGTGGAGGCTCGATCCGACGGGCAGTCACCGGATCCCGGAGGCCGAGGGCTACGACGTCGAGGTGGTCGTGGTCTGCTCGGAGGGCTACGCCTCCAGCCTGGCCGCCGCCTCGCTGCGCGAGCTGGGGCTGCACCGGGCGACCGACCTGGACAACGGTTTCGTCGGCTGGGCGGCCGCCGGACTGCCGACGCGTCAGGGCGGCTGAACGGCAGGGCGACTGAACGGCAGGGCGGCTGAGCGGAGCGCCCGCAGGGCGCTCCCACCCACCTGGTCCGGGGCGCGTCCGGCCCGGTGGCAGCGCCGACGCGGCCCCTCGGCGGCCGGCCCGACGGACCCGGGCCGGGCCCGGCCTCCCGGGGGCGGCCGCCCCACGCGGAGGGTAAATCACGGACAGGAGATGATTCAGGTCATAGTCTGATCGGAGTTTCCGCCGGTCCGACGCAGGGCAGCCACGCGGGCGGAAGAACGCCCGGGCAGTTGATCCGACGAAGGGCGGCCGCTTCACGGGCCGTCACTTGTCGACAAACCGCCACGACCGACAGACCGACACCATCGGCGCCACCACCGGGCGGCGCCGAGACAGAGGAAACTCCCCGTGATCAGATTCGACGGCGCCGGCAAGCGCCATCCCGACGGCACCATCGCCGTCGGGGGCCTGGACCTCGATGTGCCCACCGGCCGGACGACGGTGCTGGTCGGCCCGTCCGGCTGCGGCAAGACGACCCTGCTGCGCATGGTCAACCGGATGGTGGAGCCGACCTCGGGCCGGGTGCTCCTGGACGGCACGGACGTCGCCGAGCTGGAGCCGGCCAAGCTGCGCCGCGGCATCGGCTACGTGATCCAGCAGGCCGGCCTCTTCCCGCACCGCAAGGTGATCGACAACATCGCCACCGTCCCCTACCTGCTCGGCTGGGACAAGAAGCGGGCCCGGGCCCGGGCCGCCGAGCTGCTGGAGCTGGTCGGGCTCGCGCCCGAGACCGGCAAGCGGTACCCGTTCCAGCTCTCCGGCGGCCAGCAGCAGCGGGTCGGCGTGGCCCGGGCGCTGGCCGCCGATCCGCCGGTGCTGCTGATGGACGAGCCGTTCAGCGCCGTCGACCCGGTGGTGCGGGCCGGACTCCAGGACGAGCTGCTGCGGCTGCAGTCCGAACTGCACAAGACGGTCCTCTTCGTCACGCACGACATCGAGGAGGCCATCCGGCTCGGCGACCAGGTCGTGGTGCTGCGCGAGCAGGGCCGGATCGCCCAGCTCGCCGACCCGCACACGCTGCTCACCGCGCCCGCCGACGCCGAGGTCGCCGCCTTCCTCGGCCGTGACCGCGGGCTGCGCGGGCTCGGCCTGCGCCCGGCCACCGCCGTCACCGTCCGCCCGGTGGCCGACGGACTGCGCTACGGCCGGTGGGAGTTGACGCTGGACGACGAGCGCCGCCCGATCGGCTGGATCGACCGGGACGCCCCGGCCGCCGCGCTGCACCCCGTCGCCGGGTACCACCCGCAGGCGGACACCCTGCGCTCCGCGCTGGACGCCGCCGTCCTCTCCCCCGCCGGGGTCGCGGTCGCCCTGGACGCCGAGGGCCGGGCCACCGGCACGGCGAGCCGGGAGGCCGTCCTGACCGCCCTGGCGGCCGCGCCCGCTCCCAGGGCCGAGGAGATAGCGATGGCCAAGGCCTACGACCCGCCCGGGGCGGGCGAGGTGGACGAGGACGCGATCGACGGAGCCACCGGTGGACGATGAACCGATCGTCCGGTGGTACTGGATCGGCGACCACCTCGGCTACCTGGGCGACCTGCTCGCCGACCACGCGGTGATCGCGCTGCTCCCGGTCCTGATCGGCCTGCTGCTGGCCGTCCCGCTCGGCCTGGCCTGCGCCCGCCACCCCCGGCTCTACCAGCCGCTGGCCGCCGTCTTCAACGTCGTCTACGCGCTGCCCTCGCTGGCGGTCTTCGTGGTGCTCATCCCCTACACCGGGCTGGCCACCCAGGCCACCGTGATGATCCCGCTGACCTTCTACGCGGTCGCCGTCCTGCTGCCCACCACCGTGGACGGCCTGCACGCCGTCCCCGACTCGGTCCGCCAGGCGGCCACCGCGATGGGCTACGGGCCGTGGCACCGGCTGACGGCCGTCGAACTGCCCGCCTCCGTGCCGTACCTGGTCGCCGGCCTGCGGGTCGCCGCGGTCTCCAGCATCTCGCTGGCGAGCGTCGGCGCCCTGGTCGGACGCGGCGGGCTGGGCTACCTCTTCATCGACGGCTTCCAGCGCACCTTCCCGACCCCGATCGTGGCCGGCATCGTGCTGATCGCCGCGCTGGCGCTGGCGGTGGACCTGCTCCTGGTCGGCGCCCGGCGGCTGCTCGCGCCCTGGGCCGTCCGGGAGAAGGGGGCCGGCCGATGAACTGGCTCTCCTGGCTGGGGGACTTCTTCTCCTCCCCGGACCGCCGCAGCGGTCCGGACTCGATCGTGCACCGCGTGACCGAGCACCTGGTGCTCTCCGGCGAGGCCCTGCTCCTCGCGGCCCTGCTGGCCGTGCCGCTCGGCCTGCTGATCGGCTACACCGGCCGCGGCGCCACCGCCGTCACCTCGCTGGCCGGCGCCGCCCGCGCGTTGCCGACGCTCGGCCTGGTGACGCTCGCGGTGCTGCTCGCCGGGGTCGGCGACACGGCCGTGCTGATCCCACTGGTCGCGCTCGCCGCGCCGCCGCTGCTGGTCGCCGCCGTGGAGGGGGTGCGCGGGACCGATCCGGACGTCCGGGACGCGGCGCGCGGCGTCGGGCTGACCCACCCGCAGGTGCTGCGGCAGGTCTGCCTGCCGTCCGCGCTGCCCACCCTGCTGGCCGGCTTCCGGACCGCGACCGTCCAGGTGGTCGCGACGGCCACGGTCGCCGCGTACGTCGGCCTCGGCGGGCTCGGCCGGTACGTGATGGACGGGCTGGCCACCCGGAACTACGCCGTGACGGTGGGCGGCGCGCTGCTCGTGGTGCTGCTCGCGGTCGGCGCCCAGCTGTTCTTCGCGCTGCTCGCCCGCTACGCGCTCCCGCCCGGGCTGCGCGCCCAGCGCCGCGCCCGCTCCTCGCGCGAGTCCCCCTGATCCCGCTCCGCAGGCTTGTCCCGCTCGTCCCACCGAGCATCTGCCGTCCCGAAAGGACACCAATCACCATGTCGACATCCGCACGCCGCCGAAGCGGCCGCCGGGCCCTGCTCCTCGGTACGGTCGCCGCGCTCGCCCTCGGCGCCACCGCCTGCTCCTCCTCCGGCGGCGACCCGCTCGGCGGCGGCGCCTCGGCCCCGGCCGGCGCGACGACCGGTGGCTCGGGCTCGACCGTGGTGGTCGGCTCGGCCAACTTCCCCGAGAACGTGCTCCTCGGCTCGATCTACTCGCAGGCGCTGAAGGCCAAGGGCGTCAAGGTCGAGGAGAAGTTCAACATCGGCAGCCGCGAGGTGCTCTACGGGCAGCTGCAGAACGGCAGCCTGACCGTGCTGCCCGAGTACAACGGCGCGCTGCTCTCCTACCTCGGCGGCAAGCCGGCCGCGACCAAGGACGAGGTCAACGCCGAACTGGCGAAGACGCTGCCCGCCTCGCTGGCCATCCTGGACTCCTCGCCCGCCGAGGACAACGACACCCTGAGCATCAGCCAGGAGAGCGCCGACAAGTACCAGCTGAAGAGCATCGAGGACCTGGCCGCCAAGGCGGGCGAGTTCACCATCGGCGGGCCGCCGGAGTTCAAGACCCGCCAGGAGCAGCCGCTCAAGGACGTCTACGGGCTGACCTTCAAGGAGTGGAAGCCGACCGGCGAGACCACCGCCAACGCGATCAAGGACGGCTCGATCCAGGTCGGCAACGTCTTCTCCACCGACCCGAAGATCGCCCAGCTGAAGCTCGTCCCGCTGACCGACCCGAAGCACCTGTTCGGCGCGCAGAACATCACCCCGCTGGTGAACAAGACGGCCGTCGACGCCCCCGCCGTCGCCGCGCTGAACGCCGTGTCGGCCAAGCTCAGCACCGACGGCCTGGCGACGCTGATGAAGAAGGTCGCGGTGGACAAGGAGGACCCGTCCGCCGTGGCCAAGGAGTGGCTGAAGGCCAACGGCCTGAGCTGAGCCGGGCGGCCGGACGGCCCGACCGGCAGTGACGGCGACCGGCGGACCGTACGCGCCGGGCCGACGGTACGAGCCGGCCGACCGTACGGCCGGTGACAGCACGCGGCGGCGGTCCGGGGGGCGACCCCCGGGCCGCCGCCGCTTCGCCGTCGGGGGATCTTCCCTTGAGCGGCGCGAACATGACAGTGTGGCGGAATGCGCACTCGTCTCCTCGCCGCCACCCTCACGGCGTTCGCCGCGGTGAGCCTGGCTGCCTGTTCGTCCGGCTCGGGTTCGGACGGATCCGCGGCCGGCTCCCCCACCACCCCGGCCGCCGCCACCGCGTCCGCACCGGGCACCCCCGCCCCCGGCGGTACCGCCGACCCCTCGGGCACCGGCGCGCCGGCCACCCCGACCGCACCCGGCGCGCCCGCCACGGGCAGCCCCGACGGGCCCGCGCCGGGATCGACCCCGCCCGCCACCCCCGACGCCCCCGACGCCCCCGCCACGTCGGCGCCGCCGAAGCCCGCGCCTCCGGCCGATGCCGGGCTGCCCGCCAAGCCGGGCTCGGCCGACGCCGCCAAGCTGGTCGCCGCGCTCGACGCGATCGACCCGGCGATCGTCGGCGGCAAGCCCGACGAGGCCGTCGACCGGGCCCGCAACCAGTGCCAGGCGATGTACCAGTTCCCCAAGGACCGGGCCAAGCTGGTCGAGCTGGTGAACCAGCGCTTCACCGCGCCCGACCACCCGCAGGGCTTCGGCGCCGAGAAGGCCGAGAAGATCATCGACGCCCTGCGCGCCACCCTCTGCCCGCCGGCCTGACGGTCCCGCACCACGGGCGGACCGCCCCGAGCCGCCCGGTGTCCTGAGCACCGGGCCCGCCGTGGCCGCGCGCAACGACCGGCGCGCGGCCACGGCACCAAGGCGGCGTGGCACCGTCCGGATCGCCCGCCGTGCGGCGGCGATTCCCGAACTGCCGTACGGGGTAGCGGTGCGAAGGTGTACGGTCGCTACCAGGTGAGCCGGGAAGACTGGTCGGCATGATGCCGACGCCTGCCCGAGGAGCACCGTGGCCACCGAGCCGAACGCCGCCGCCCCGCCACCCGCCGCCGCGACCACCGCGTCCGCCGCGTCCGCCGCCGCCGGGCGCGCCGAGCCCGTCGCGGACCGCCTCGGCCCGCTGGTCCGGGTCGACGGCCGCTGGATCCTGGGCGACCACCGACAGCGGGCCCACCTCACCTTCGAGCCCGAGGGCCTGGTGCACCGCGTCGTGGGCCGGGAGCCGCACCCGGTGGCCTGGGACCGGCTGATGGAGCTGGGCGTGGCGGTCACCGCCGACCGGTTCTCCAGCTCCAGGGTCGGCGGCCTGCTGAGCAGGACCCCGGGCATCACCACCCACGGCTCCTGCCTGCGGGCCATGGTCCGGCATCCCTACGACATGTGGTCGGCCGGGTTCAGCCACCACCGCGCGTTCTACCCCTCCCGCGAGATCGTGCTCCTGCAGTCGCTGCTCGGCCTCGTCGTCGACCGGAAGCGGGCCGAGCTGCTGGGTGACGACGCCTGGCTGACCACCGCCATCCGCGGGCTGGCGGCGCACCGCCCCGCCGTCCGGTGGCGCCGGCCGGACGGGGTCGCCGAGCTCGTCGACGAGCTGCTCGCACAGGCCTCCTGAGACGCTCCCGGCCCCGGCGGCGGCCCTCCCGCCGAGCCGCGCCCCTGGGGCCGGTGGGGCTCCGGCGGCGCCGCCCGCGCGGACCTGACGGTGCGTCCGGTGACCGCCCGACCCGTCCGCCGACGAACAGTTAGGACTCTTGACAGACGAGTGGTCTAGTCCAACCATAAGCATGTCGATCCGACCGGGATGCACTGTGGGGGTGTGACCACCGGCGGCTGAGGCATTGCCCTGCCCTGCTCCGCTCCACCCCCGACCCGCACGGCGCACGCCTGCCCACACACTGTCGTCCGCCCGTCCGGGTGGCACGGGGGCTCCGTACGCCCACCCGCCGCACGCCCCCACCACATTCCGCAGCATCCGCTCCGCAGCAATGCCAGCTGCGCGGTCCCACGGTTTCGCCGCGCAGCCCCGCTCTTCACCAACGTCTCGCCCCACCAAGTCTGTTGGAGAATTCCATGCGTCTACGCAGAACACTCCAGGCCGCCCTGACGGCCTGTGTCACACTGGCCGCGTCGGCCGGCCTGGTCGCCGTCGGGACGGCCTCGGCCGAAGCCGCCACCCCGCTGCCGACCCGGGTCTTCGCCCCGTACTTCGAGGCCTGGACGGGCGAGAGCCCGGCCGCGCTCGCCGCCCAGTCCGGTGCCAAGCACCTGACGATGGCGTTCCTCCAGGCCGCCACCAAGGGCTCCTGCACGCCGTACTGGAACGGCGACAGCTCGATGCCGGTCTCGCAGGCCACCTTCGGCGCGGACATCGCCACCATCCGGGCCAACGGCGGTGACGTGATCCCGTCGTTCGGCGGCTACACCGCCGACAACACCGGTACCGAACTGGCCGACAGCTGCACGGATGTCAACCAGATCGCGGCCGCCTTCGAGAACGTCATCACCACGTACGACATCAGCCGGATCGACCTGGACATCGAGGACAACTCGCTGACCAACACCGCGGGCATCGACCGCCGCAACAAGGCGATCAAGCTGGTGCAGGACTGGGCCGCCGCCAACGGCCGCTCGATCCAGTTCTCCTACACGCTGCCGACGACGACCAGCGGACTCGCCTCCAGCGGCCTCGCGGTGCTGAAGAACGCCGTCACGAACAACGCCCGGATCGACGTCGTCAACCTGATGACCTTCGACTACTACGACAACGCCGCGCACGACATGGCCGCCGACACCCAGACCGCGGCGACCGGCCTCTACAACCAGCTGGCCAAGCTCTACCCGACCAGGACCCCGGCGCAGCTGTGGGGTTCCATCGGCGTCACCGAGATGGTCGGCATCGACGACTTCGGCCCGGCGGAGACCTTCACCGTCGCCAACGCGACCGCGGTGTACAACTGGGCGGTCTCGAAGGGCATCAACACGCTGTCGTTCTGGGCCCTCCAGCGCGACAACGGCGGCTGCCCGGGCACCGGCGGGCGGGACGACTGCTCCGGGATCAGCCAGGGCAAGTGGGACTTCAGCCACATCTTCTCCCAGTACACCAGCAGCACCCCGGTGGGTAACGACTTCTCGGTCGCGGTGAACCCGAACTCCGGCACCGTGGCGGCCGGTTCCGCCACCAGCGCGACGATCTCCACCGCCGTGACGGCCGGCTCCGCCCAGAGCGTCAACCTCACCGTCACCGGCGCCCCGGCCGGCGTCACCGCCACCGTCACCCCCGGCAGCGTCACCGCCGGCGGCACCGCCACCCTGAACATCACCACCACCGCCGCGACCGCCGCCGGGACCTACCCGCTGACGATCACCGGCAACGCCACCTCCGGCAGCCACACCAGCAGTTACTCGCTGAAGGTGACGAGCACCCAGCCCGGCAACGACTTCTCGGTCGCGGTGAACCCGAACTCCGGCACCGTGGCGGCCGGTTCCGCCACCAGCGCGACCGTCTCCACCGCCGTGACGGCCGGCTCCGCCCAGAGCGTCAACCTCACCGTCACCGGCGCCCCGGCCGGCGTCACCGCCACCGTCACCCCCGGCAGCGTCACCGCCGGCGGCACCGCCACCCTGAACATCACCACCACCGCCGCGACCGCCGCCGGGACCTACCCGCTGACGATCACCGGCAACGCCACCTCCGGCAGCCACACCAGCACCTACAACCTCACCGTCACCGGGGTCACCCCGCCCGGCGGCCTGGTGAACGGCGGCCTGGAGACGGGCAGCCTCGCCCCGTGGACCTGCCAGAGCGGCGGCGCGGTGGTCGCCACCCCGGCCCACTCGGGCGCCCACGCCCTGCAGGCCGCGGCCACCGCCGGCCAGACCGGCCAGTGCCAGCAGACCGTGACGCTGTCGCCCAACACCTCGTACACACTGAGCGGTTGGGTCCAGGGCAGCTACGCCTACCTCGGCGTGAGCGGCGGCGCCACCGCCAGCACCTGGACGAACGCCTCCGGCTGGACCAAGCTGACCGTCCCGTTCACCACCGGCGCCTCCGGCACCGTGACGGTGTACCTGCACGGCTGGTACGGCCAGGGCAACGTCTTCGGCGACGACTTCGCCATCGCCTGATCCCGCCCGCGACACCCCACCGTCCCGTCGGGGGCGGCGCGACCTCCCGTCGCGCCGCCCCCGGCGGGCGTCCGTTCCACGAGCAGGACACGGCCGTCCCTCCGCCCACTCCCGGCCCATCAGTCATGTCATAGGATCACCGACCATGACGGACGGGGTGGGGACGACGGACAGCACGCGAACACCCGGCGGGGCTTCCCTCCCGCCACCGGCCGGAGCACCCGCCGACCCACCGCAGGCCGATCCGGCGCAGGCCGGCCCGCCCCGGACCGATCCCTCGCAGGCCGGGCCGACCGCCCGGGCGCCGTACGCCGGTGGCTCGCCGTACCTCGCCGGCCCCGCCGCCCCGCGGCAGCCCGACTGGGCGGCCATGGCCGAACAGCACGAGGAGGAGATCCGGCGCCGGAAGCGGCTGCGGGTGATCGGTGCCAGCGTGCTCGCGACCGCCCTGGTCGGCGGGATGACGGCGACGGCGATCACGGTCTCCGGCAGCTCCCGGAACGACCACCCGACCGGCACCGCCACGCTCCGGCCCGGCCCCACCGCCGACCCGACCGGCGCGGACACGGGCCTCACCACCGGGGCGGCACCGACCGCGACGGCCACCGCGCCGACCGGCGCGCCCGGCCCCACCGGCACCGCCCCCGGGAGCCCGACCCCCTCGCCCGGCAAGTCCGGCGGCAGGCCGAGCGGTACCGCCACCCCCGGCAAGCCCGGGGCGGGCGCCACCCAGGGCGCTCCCCCGCCCGCCGCGCCCCCGGCCGTGCCCCCCGCCGGTGCGCCCGCACCGGCGAGCAGCGCACCGCGCGACCCGCTGACGGTCATCTCCGAGGCCGCGACGGACACCGCCCCGCTCGACCCGGGCACCCTGTTCGCCGCCCCGAGCCTCACCGTGGGCGGGCGCACCTGGAACCGGATCGCCACCAGCAGCACGGACACCTGCTGGCAGGCCACCACCGGCGGCCTCGGCGACGTGGCGAGCGGTCAGTCCTGCCGCAAACTGCTGCGCGCGACGTACACCTCCGGCGACAGCGCGGTCACCGTCGGGGTCGCCGTCTTCGACCACAAGCCGCAGGCGGACGCCGTCGGCCAGGCCCACAAGGGCCAGATCCAGGGGCTGACCACACCCGCCGGCATCGCTTGGTGCGTGACCACGGGCTGCGCCAACACCCACACCACGATCGGCCGTTACGGCTACTACACCGTCTCGGGCACCTACCGCCCCGGCGGCACCACCCAGGACGCCGCCGCGACCGCGGCCGGCCCCGAGCTGGCCGCCTACGCCCGCACCCGCCTGCTCGCCCGCGGCCAGGCCGCCGTCGGCGTCTGACCCGACGGGGCGGCGGGCCGGCGGCGGCGTCCCACGCGCCCCCGCTATCCGGCCACCGCCGGGCGGCGGGGGCGGCAGAGCGCGAGGTAGGCGATGGCGGAGAGGGCGGCGCAGCCGAGGACGACCGCCGCCAGGAGCACCGCCGACGGCGTGCCGCCGAGGCTGCTGAGCGGCGCGACCAGCGCGCCGCAGAGGAACGTGCCGGTCCCGATGAGGGCGGAGGCCGAGCCGGCGGACCGCGGGGGGACCAGGCTGAGCGCCTGGGCGGCCGAGTTCGGGAGGATCACGCCGAGGCTGCCCATCAGGACGAAGAGCGCCGGGCAGATCCCGGCCAGGCCGAGGTCCCAGACCGCGGTGAGCAGGACGAGCGCCACCCCCGCGGCGACCGCCGTGCCGAGGCCGGCCAGCATCAGCGCGCCGGGGGTGAACCGGCGGGCGAGCACCCGCCCGTTCAGCTGGGTGACGCCCACGATGGCGAGCGAGTTGAGGCCGAACAGCAGGCTGTAGGTCTGCGGCGAGACGTGGTACACGTGCTGGAGCACCACCGAGGAGCCGCTGATGTAGCCGAACAGCGAGCCGAAGGCGAAGGTGCTGGTCAGGACGAGGCCCAGGAAGGGCAGGTTCCGCAACAGCCCCTTCATGGTGCGCAGCGTGGCCACGAGCCCGCCGCCGTGCCGGTCGGCGGGCGGCAGGGTCTCGCGCAGGGCCGCGAAGGCGATCAGGGTGAGCAGCAGGCCGAGTGCGGTGAGGGCGCCGAAGGTGCCGCGCCAGGAGGTGACGCGGAGCAGCTGGGCACCGACGACCGGGGCGAGGATCGGGGCGAGGCCGGATATCAGGCTGATCGAGGCCAGGAAGCGGAGCATCGCGACGCCCTCGAAGCGGTCCCGGGCGACGGCGCGGCCGATGACCAGGCCGGCCGCACCGGCCGCGCCCTGCACGAAGCGCGCCGCGATCAGCACCGGCAGGGTGGGCGCGAGCACGCACAGCACGCTGGCCAGGGTGTAGACCACCAGGCCGACGAGCAGCGGCGGCCGGCGGCCGAAGCGGTCGCTGAGCGGTCCGAAGATCAGCTGGCCGGCGGCGACCCCGAACATCGAGAAGGTCAGGGTGAGCTGGACGGCGGCCGGCTCGGCGGCGAAGTCGTCGGCGATCGCCGGCAGGCCGGGCAGGTAGAGGTCGGTGGTGAGCGGGCCGAGGGCGACCAGACCGCCGAGCACGGCGACGGTGCCGCGCCCCGGGGCGGCGGCGGTCCGGCCGGACCCGGTGGCCCGGGCCGCGGGCGCGGTCGACGTCTCGCCGGCGGGGCCGGCGGGACCGACGGTCGAACCAGGCATGGGGCTCCTCGGGGGCGGGCGCTGGACTGTCCTCGCTCCGTCCTACCCCAGCGGCCCGGCGGGGCGACACCCGGGGTGGGCCGCGCGGCCCACTCCCGCCCCCGGTGCCCGTCCGTCCGGTGCCCGGCTCCTCAGTGCTTGGCGGCCGACTGCGCGCGCAGGGCGGCCCGCACGGCGGCCCCGTCCTGCCAGGCGTAGAGCTGGTTGCCGGTCAGGGTGACGTTGTACTGCCCGCACGAGCCGGTGATCTTCGAGGAGACGCCCTGCGGGAACCAGCCGGCCTTCAGCGCGGCCGGCACCGGGTGGACGGCCCTGCCCGGCTGGGCGGTGACGCAGCCGGCCGGCAGCCGCCCGTCGGGCAGGGTGGCGCGCAGCAGGCGGTCGTCGCCGGTGGTCGACATCAGGTACTGGACGGTGGAGGCGTTGTCGGGCAGCCAGGACGGTACCGACTGCCGGTCGGCCTTGGCCGCGCTGCCGGTGCTGTAGCTGGCCTGCTCCTGGTGGCGGCCGTCGTACCAGTCGGAGACCCGCGGGCCGACCGCCACGGTGGCGACGGCGACGGCCATGCCCGTACCTGCGACTCCGAGCGCGACCTTGCTCACGATGCCGTTCATGCCCGCCCTGCCCTCTCCCTGTTCGGTCCCGTACCCGGTGCCCGGCGCTCCGCGTCGGTGCCCGGTCCACCGGGGTGTCTCCATCCTGACCCGCCGTGGGCTGCCGTGGCGTCACCACCAGGTCGCGACCGTCCCTCCGACCTTGGGGGTACCGTCTCCACCTTCAGGGGTATACGCGGCGCCGCCGTCTCGGGGTTCACCCCCGACAGGCCGGGGCGGGCGGGCCGTTCAGGGGCCGCCGGGGGGCGGCTCCCCGCCGGCGCGGGCACGGCGACCGGGAACGGCGGGCCGTCCAGAGTCCAGTGCGGGTCGATCGGCCGGCCGAGGGAGGCGTACACCTGGGCGGCGACGTCCGGGGGCCGGATCTCCCCGGTGGGCGGGGCGGCGGGGAGCGGACCGCGGGAGCGGACCGCGGGCCTCAGTCCGGCCCGGCGCCCGCCCGGACGAACCGCCGGTCGGCGGGCCGCAGCGCCGCGACCGGTCCGGCCGCCCGCAGCACCACGTCCAGCATCCGGGCCGGGTCGGCCGTGTAGGAGTGCGCGAACCACGGCATGTTCGCCTCGACGACGGCCCAGCGCTCGGCCGGGTCGTACGGGTCGAGCAGCGGGCCGACGTCCAGCGCCACCGCGCTGGGCAGGCCGTCCCCGGCAGCGGACAGCAGGCGGTGGGCGAAGCCGACGGCCTCCTCGGACACCGGCCCGGGGTCCAGCCGGCCGAAGCGGGCGTAGCGGCTGCCGGTGACCACCTCGCCGTCCAGGACGAAGAGCCGGTACTCGGACCCGAACGTCACCGGGTCGCTGACCAGGACGGGCGTGTCCGGTCCGATCCGCTCGCCGTGCCGGGGCAGCCGGGAGCCGTCGGCGTAGACGGCCGGCGGGAGGGACTTGTCGGCGGGCGGCTTCACGAAGGCCGGGCCGCGCAGCGTCCAGGCCTCGGCGAGGGTGGTCAGCTCGATCCGCCGGCCGGTGAACTCCTCGGGCAGCCGGGCCAGCCAGTCGTCCGCCGGTTCCAGCAGGGCGAGGCCGAGCCGGTCGGCGATCCGGGCGCCGGCGAGCGGACCGCCGAACCAGTGGACCGGACACCCGGCGAGCCGGTCGAGGACGTCGGGACCGGTGAGCCGGACGGTCGGCAGGCCGCGCGCGGCGGCGGCCTCGGCGAGCAGGACGGTCGTCCCGGTCTGCCGGTCCGGGGTGAGCAGCACGGGCGCGCCCGGTACGGCCGTCACGGCCGCGGCCGGAACTCGTGGACGACCTCGATGCGGCCGACGATGTGCCGGTTGAACTCCGCCAGCTCGTCGGCGGGCACCCAGAGTTCGAGGATGGTCCGGCCGCCGGCCTGCCGGACGGGGTAGCGGGCCAGGAAGGCGGTGTCGACCTCGAAGCGGGTGACGTAGCCGACGCCGGACGCGGGCACGTTCCAGTCCCGGGCGATCCGGATCGCGTAGTCCTCGTTCAGCACCGGGTAGAAGATCGGCTGGTCCGGCAGCCGGGGCGGCCAGGCCCGCCGGTCCGCCGCCTCGACCAGGGCCAGCTCCTCGGGCCCGGTGGGCCGCCAGAGGGTGGTGGTCGCGGGGGTGCGGGTCGGTCCGTTCATGGGAGCCGACGGTAGCCGGGCCGCCGCCGGCCCGGCCACCGGATTCCGGGCGGCGGGCCGGGGCGGCGGCCCCTGGGCGGCCGTCAGCGGTACGCCGACTCCCCGGTGATGGCCTCGCCGAGGACCAGGGTGTGGATCTCGCTCGTCCCCTCGTAGGTGAGCACCGACTCCAGGTTGTTGGCGTGCCGCAGCACCGGGTACTCGGTGGTGATGCCGTTGGCGCCGAGGACCGTCCGGGCGCTGCGGGCGATCTCCAGCGCGGCGCGCACGTTGTTGAGCTTGCCGAAGCTGATGTGCGCCGGGCGGGCGGCCCCCTCGTCCTTGAGCCGGCCGATCCGCAGGGCGACCAGGTACGCCTTCTCCACCTCCAGCATCATCTCGACCAGCTTCTGCTGGGTGAGCTGGAAGCCGGCGATCGGGCGCTCGAACTGCACCCGGCTCCCGGCGTAGTCGAGGGCGGTGGTGTAGCAGTCGCGGGCGGCGCCGACGGTGCCCCAGAGGATCCCGTAGCGGGCCTCGCCCAGCGAGGAGAGCGGCCCGCGCAGTCCGGTGACGCCGGGCAGCACGGCGTCGGCGGGCAGCACGACCTCGTCGAAGACCAGCTCGCTGGTGACGGAGGCGCGCAGCGACAGCTTGCCGTGCACGTCGGTGGCGGTGAACCCGGGGGTGCCGGGCTCGACCAGGAAGCCCCGGACGCCGTCCTCGGTCTGCGCCCAGACCACCGCGACGTCCGAGACGCTGCCGTTGGTGATCCACATCTTGGAGCCGGAGAGCACCCAGTCGCCGCCCCGGCGGCGGGCCCGGGTGCGCATGTTGGCCGGGTCGGAGCCGAAGTCCGGTTCGGTGAGGCCGAAGCAGCCGATGAGTTCGCCGGCGGCCATGCCCGGCAGCCAGCGCCGCTTCTGCTCCTCGGAGCCGTAGGCGTGGATCGAGCGCATCGCGAGCGACCCCTGGACGGAGACGAAGCTGCGCAGGCCGGAGTCGGCGGCCTCCAGCTCCATGCAGGCGACCCCGTAGGCGACGGCCGTGGAGCCGGTGCAGCCGTAGCCGTCGAGGTGCATGCCGAGCACGCCGAGGGCGCCCAGTTCGGGGGCGAGTTCGCGGGCCGGGAAGACCCCGCGCTCGAACCAGTCGCCGATGTGCGGGCGGATCCGCTCGTCGGCGAACTTCCGCACGGTGTCGCGGATCAGCCGCTCCTCGTCGGTCAGCAGGTCACCGACGGCGAGCAGGTCGGCCGGGTCGATCCGGGTCGGCTTCGCCATGGCAGCTCCTTGTAGTCTCGGCGGGCACCGGGCCGGGCCGGAAGAGGGGTGTCGGCCGCGGCGGGTACCGGCGAGTATTCCGTACGGAGCGGGCCTCCGGACGAGGGCGAGGGAGTGAGCATGTACACAATTGAACGGCTGACGGCGGACGCGCTGCTCGACTCGGCGGAGCAGCTGGCCGCGCTGCTGGCGGACACCGTCGCGGACGGCTCCTCGCTGGGCTTCCTCGCTCCGCTCGACCCCGCCGAGGCGACCGCCTGGTGGCGGGCGCTGGCCCCCGAGGTCGAGGCCGGGCGACTGCTGCTCTGGGTGGCCCGCGCCGACGCGGACGGCCGGATCGCCGGGACGGTCCAGCTGCGGCCGGCGGTCACCGCCAACGGCCGGCACCGCGGCGAGGTCGCCAAGTTGATGGTCCGCCGGGCGGACCGGGGGCAGCGGCTGGCCGGGCGGCTGCTGGCGGCGCTGGAGGCGGCGGGTACCGGGCACGGTTTGCGGCTGCTGGTGCTGGACACCGAGACGGGCAGCCCCGCCGAGCGGATGTACGGGGCGGCGGGCTGGACCAGGGTGGGGACCATTCCCGGCTACGCGACCGACCCGGCGGGTCAACTCCATCCGACCACCGTCTTCTTCAAGGCCCTCCCGGCCGCCGCCACCTGACGGGTCCTCCCCGTCCGGCGGACTCCTCCCGACCGCCACCCCCTAGGATGATCGTTTCAGCGGGGCGGACGGGAATCCGAACGAGGGGTGGGGCATGACGCGCTGGGCACTGGTCGTCCAGGAGACCGAAGGGGTCGGCAACGACCGGATCTGGGGCACCAAGGTGCTGGCCGAGATCGAGGGCAGCCGCGAGGAGGCGCTCGCCGAACTCCGGCGGCTCGTCCCGTCGTACACCCCGCAGCACCCGTTCAACAGCCGCCGGCGCACCCTGCTCCGGGACGGTGACACCTATCTGCTGATCTCCCAGGGCAGCATGCGGGACTACCACTGCGTGTTCCGGGTGTGGGAGCTGCTCTGGGACAGCGAGCGGCCCGAGATCCAGCAGGAGCGCCTGGGCAACGCCGCGCAGGGCTGAGCCGGCCGGTCCGGACGCCCGTCTCAGGCGACTCCACAGAGCCGCAGCAGCGCGGTGGTCGCGGCCCCCGCCACCACGACGAGCGGGAACGGCGCACGGCGCAGCGCGAGCAGCCCGGCCACCAGGACGCCGGACGGCCGGGCCCAGCCGGCGAAGCCGTGGCCCTGGGTGAGGGCGCCGGTGGCGACCAGCGCGACCAGCAGGACGGCGGCGGCCACCGCGAGCAGGTGGCGCAGCCGGTCGGAGAGGGTGAAGCGGTCGCCGAGGGCCGGGCCGGCGAGGCGGAACGCGTAGGTGCCGGCGGCGAGCAGGAGGACGGCGAGCAGTGGCATCAGTGGACTCCCTCGGCGGCGGGTGCGGGGCGCGGCGCGGCGGGGCCCTGGGCAGCCGGCTCCGGAGCGTTCGGCCGGCCGGACCGCGGCCCGGCGAACAGCAGGCCGAGCAGGGCCAGCAGCACGGGCAGGCCGGCCGGCAGGTACGGGGTGGCGGCGACCGCGACCACGGCTCCGGCCAGCGCGGCGGCCCGGGTCCGCCGGTCGGTGAGCGAGGGCAGCACCAGGGCGAGCAGGACGGCCGGGAAGGCGGCGTCGAGGCCGAGGGCGTCGGTGTCGCCGATGAGGCCGCCGGCCAGCGCGCCGACCACCACGGAGGCGTTCCAGACCACGAACAGCGCCACGCCGCAGACCCAGAACGCGGCGCGGCGCCGGCGCCGGTCGGACTGGAGCAGGGCGAAGGCGGCCGACTCGTCGGTGAGCAGTTGGGCGCCGAGCAGCCGCCGCCACCACGGGCCGTCGAGCACGTCGGAGACGGTGAAGCCGAAGGGCAGCAGTCGGGCGTTGAGCACCAGGCCGGTGGCGACGGCGGCGAGCGCGCCGCCGCCGGAGAGCACGACGCCGACGGCGGCGAACTGGGCACCGCCGGCGAAGACGAACACCGACATGGCGATCGGCAGCCAGAGCGGCAGGCCACCGGAGACACTGATGGCACCGAAGGAGGCGCCGACCAGGGCGTCGGCGACGCAGACCAGGGCGATGTCCCGCAGCGTGGCACGGTCGAGTGTTCGGAGGAGCGAACGCATGTCCAGTAGAGTGAACCCGAAAGCTGTCGTTCGTCAAGGCGAACGCCCGTACGTGTGGAGCGAACGCCGATGAGTGCGAACACCGGGTCCCGCGGCGCGGGCGACGGAGTCGGGGGGCCGGGCGCGGCCGGCTCGGAGCTGATCGGGCTGATCGCCGCGTCCATCCGGCGCGAACGCGAGCGGGCCGGTCTCTCCATGGCCGAGCTGGCCCGCCGGGCCGGGATCGCCAAGTCGACGCTCTCCCAGCTGGAGTCGGCCGCGGGCAATCCGAGCGTGGAGACGCTCTGGGCGCTCGGCGTCGCGCTGGACGTGCCGTTCAGCCGGCTGGTCGACCCGCCGCGACCGGTGGTGCGGGTGATCCGGGCCGGCGAAGGGCCGGTCACCCACTCCGAGCGGGCCGACTACGCCGCCACCCTGCTGGCCTCCTGCCCGCCCAACGCCCGCCGGGACGTCTACCGGATCGAGGCGCAGCCGGGCGAGGCCCGGGCCTCCGACCCGCACATGCCCGGCACGGTGGAGCACGTGGTGCTCAGCGCCGGGCGGGCCCTGGTCGGCCCGCCGGCGGAGCCGGTCGAACTCCACCCGGGAGACTACGTCAGCTACCCCGGGGACGCCCCGCACATCTTCCGCGCCCTCGCGCCGGACACCGTCGCGGTCATGGTCATGGAGCACGTGTAGGACCCGCTCGGCGGAGAACCGGGGCCCAGGCGTCAGACCGTCAGCAGGGTGTCCAGGAAGGCGTTCCCGAAGACCCGGTGCGGGTCGTGGCGGTCCAGTACGGCGACCGCCTCGTCCCAGCCGGGGCCGCCGCCGTCGCGCAGGCTGGCCGGGACGACCCGGCCGAGCACGTCCGGGTCGGCCCAGGCGGCGTCCTCGGTGTACGCCCAGCCCTTGGACCACTCGACCCGCAGACCGGCCCGGGTGCCGTCGAAGGTCCGGAGCAGGAACCGTTCGAGGTCGCGGGCGAAGCGGTGCAGGCCGGGGGTGCCGGGGAGGCTGAGGACGTCCAGCCAGACGGCGGTGTCCCAGTCGGGGCGGTCGGGGCGCGGGCGCAGGGCGGAGAGCAGCGGCGGCCGGGCGCCGGGGACGCCGCTGGCGGCCGGGTCGTCCAGGCCGGTGACCCGGATCTCCACCGCGCCGTTGACCGGGAACTCCCCGCGCGCCTGGTACTCGGCGAGCAACTGCCGGTAGTAGGCGGCGAACTCGGACACCACCCACTGGAGGTCGGCCCGCCGGGCGAGCACGGCGTAGCCGTTGGCGGTGACCCGCAGGGTGGTCGGGCGGACGTACTGCAGCAGGGTGCGGGAGGGGCCCCAGAGGTCGGAGCGCAGGCCGCCGGCGAGCAGGTGGGTGAGGAGTTCGCCGGAGAGCAGCTCGCGGAGCACGCCACCGGAGAGCAGCACGTCGGTGAGGTCCCCGGTGAGGGCGACCTTGGCGACCAGGTACTGGAGTTGGCCGAAGAGCGGGGCCGACCCCCAGGCGCCGGCGACGAGTTGGCCGGCGAGGCGGGCGACCGGCTCCGGGATGCTGTCGGAGAACGGGTAGTTGTAGGGCTCGTCGACGGTGCGGGAGCCGAGCGGGCGCTGCGGCGCGACGCTCCAGGTCTTCAGCCAGGGGCGCTCGGTGCAGGCGAACCAGATCACCTCGGCGCGCCCCTCGCGGTCGACGAAGTCGGCGAGGGTGCGCGGGCGGCCGAGGATGCCGCCCGGGGTGCCCGGGCGGGCGAACAGCTCGGTCGCCGGGATGTCCAGCCGGCTGACGCAGCGCAGCGGCACGTCCGGGCCGGCCCGGAGCACCACCTCGGTGACGAAGGCCCGGCCCAGGTGGACCAGGAACGCGGCGCTGTCGGCCTCGGAGCGCTCGAAGGTGCGCAGCGCGTAGCGGTCGGTGGCCGGGTCGTGGACGACGGCGGTGAGCCGGACGACCTGGTTGCTGACCGAGCCGTACCCGTGGCCGTCCGGGCGGAGCTCGCCGACGGCCGGGACGGCGGTGCCGTGACCGCCGATGGCGAGCACGCCGCCGACGGTGAGTTCGCCGGGCGCGGGGCAGTTGGCGACCCCGAGGCCGCGGCCGGCCAGGTGGGCGAGCAGGCTCTCCATGGTGGCGCCGGTCTGCGCCCGGACGGTGGTCGGCGAGTCGGCGGTGAGCGCGGTGAGGTGGCGGGTGGTGTCCAGCAGCAGGACGCGGGCGGAGCCGGGGGTGTCGTCGGCGACGGTGAGCGGCGCCCAGGTGTGCCGGTAGCCCTGGGCGCGCAGCCGCCAGCCGTGGGCGCGTGCCCAGTCGGCGAGCGGCGGGACCTCCTCGGGGGTCCGCGGGGCACAGGTCCAGAGCTGGTCGGTGCGGACCTCGCCGGACCAGTTCTGGTAGACCCGCTGGTACAGCTCGGTGCCGACGGGCAGTTCGGGCGGCACCGGGACGGCGGCCCGCGCGCTGTCCGGCCCGATCGTGCCGCGCAGCAGCCAGCCGACCGTGCCGAGGGCCGCCGAGGCGCCGAGCAGCTCACGCCTGCTCAGCCCGTCCCGGTCGCGCCGTGTTGCCGCCATGTCCGCCCCCTGCTCGGTGATCGTCTCCCCCGGTGCCTGCACGGGCGTGTGAAGCCGGTGCGTGCACGAGCGTACGAAGCGGACCGGCGCGCTCGGACCGGCCGGTCGCGATCTTCACCCCTTCGAGTGAAGGTCGGCCGGTTCCCCCACCTGGCGCGGAAATACCGGGAGCCCCTGCGCGGCTGTCGTCTGCGCAGACCGCAGCCGGTCGGGGAGCAGACCCGGCCGGGGCCGACCAGGAGGTGCAGCGCGTCATGGGTGAGCAGCAGGAGTTCCGGACCGAGCACGACTCGATGGGCGAGGTCCGGGTGCCGGCCGCCGCCAAGTGGCAGGCGCAGACCCAGCGGGCGGTGGAGAACTTCCCGGTGTCGGGCCAGCGGCTGGAGCGGGCCCACATCGCCGCGCTGGCCCGGATCAAGGCCGCCGCGGCCCGGGTGAACGCCCGGCTCGGGGTGCTGGACGAGGAGACGGCACAGGCCGTGGCGGCCGCCGCCGAGGAGGTCGCCCAGGGGCGCTGGGACGACGAGTTCCCGGTGGACGTCTTCCAGACCGGCTCGGGCACCTCCTCCAACATGAACGCCAACGAGGTGATCGCCACCCTGGCCGGCGAGCGGCTCGGCCGCCCCGTCCACCCGAACGACCACGTCAACGCCAGCCAGTCCTCCAACGACGTGTTCCCGTCCTCGATCCACATCGCGGCCACCGCGGCCGTCACCCACGACCTGATCCCGGCCCTGGAGCACCTGGCGGAGGCCCTGGAGCGGCGGGCCGCGGCGTTCTCCGAGGTGGTGAAGTCCGGCCGGACGCACCTGATGGACGCCACCCCGGTGACCCTCGGCCAGGAGTTCGCCGGGTACGCGGCGCAGGTCCGGCACGGGCGGGAGCGGCTGCTGGCGACGCTCCCCCGGGTCGCCGAACTGCCCCTCGGCGGGACGGCGGTGGGCACCGGCATCAACACCCCGCCCGGTTTCGCCGCCGCCGTGATCGAGGAGGTCGCCCGGGCCACCGACCTGCCGCTGACCGAGGCGCGGGACCACTTCGAGGCGCAGGGCGCGCGGGACGGCCTGGTCGAGCTGAGCGGTCAGCTCCGCACCGTCGCGGTCGGCTTCACCAAGATCGCCAATGATCTGCGGTGGATGGGCTCGGGCCCGCGCACCGGCCTCGGGGAGATCAACCTGCCGGACCTCCAGCCCGGTTCGTCGATCATGCCCGGCAAGGTGAACCCGGTGCTGCCGGAGGTGGTGCTGATGGTCTCGGCGCAGGTGATCGGCAACGACACCACCGTCACGGTGGCCGGCGCGAGCGGCAACTTCGAGCTCAACGTGATGCTCCCGGTGATCGCCCGCAACGTGCTGGAGTCGGTCCGGCTGCTCGCCAACAGCGCCCGGCTGCTCGCCGACCGCACGGTGGACGGCATCACCGCCAACGTCGAACGGGCCCGCGAGTACGCCGAGTCCTCGCCCTCGGTGGTCACCCCGCTCAACCGCTACCTCGGCTACGAGGAGGCCGCCAAGGTCGCCAAGCAGGCGGTGGCCGAGCGCAAGACGATCCGACAGGTGGTGCTGGAGCGCGGCTACCTGGAGCAGGGCAAGCTCACCCTCGAGCAGCTGGACGAGGCCCTCGACGTGCTGCGGATGACCCGCCCGTGACCACGCACCGGGGGCGCCCGCCCCTGACCGGCCCCCGGCCGTAGCGGCCCGACGGCGTGCGCCGGGGTGCGGGCGGCGGCCTCACCGCCCGCACCCCGGCTCCGGACTACCGGGTGGCGTCAGCCCCCGGCCCGGCCGGCCCGGCCACGTCGCATCGACGCGCCGTTCGACGTGATGGTGGCCATCGAGATCGCCGCGAGACCCAGCAGGAACATCACGGCACCCGCGATCATGCAGGTCACGATGTTCTTCCCGCGGTCGACCGCTCCGGACACCACCCAGGGCGAGATGATCGTCCAGGCACCGAGCAGGGTCGCCGCCCAGGCCCGTGCGTGGGTGCGCTCGTACGCTGAGCCGTACCCGGCCATCAGCACGCAGTAGGCGAGACCCACGATCAGGCAGGTGACGGTCAGCGTGCTGAAGGCGGTGAAGCCGACGATCCACGGCGAGGCCGCCAGGAACAGACCGGCGAGGACAGCCAGGGCCTCGACGGCCTGGGCGCGCGGAGTCAGGGTGACCCGCTCGTAGTGTTCACGCAGTTCGACGATGTCCGGATGGTGCTCCATGCCCATCGGAATCTGGGTAGACACCGATACCACCTCCTACGTCCGGTACACGGAGGGCGCAAGCCCAGTACCATTCTGGCGCCGATCTGCCGTTTTGCACCATTTCGCCCGAGAAGCTAACCTCACCGCCCACACCCGGCGCGCACCGCGGTGAGCTGCGTCTCACCCGGCCGGGGCGCCCTTGCCTATGCAACTCGTTGCATAGCAGGATGCCGCCATGGCACTGGAGCACGCGATCCTCGTCTCGCTGCTGGAGCAGCCCGGCTCCGGCTACGAGCTGGCCCGGCGGTTCGACCGCTCCATCGGACGCTTCTGGACCGCCACCCACCAGCAGATCTACCGGGTGCTGCGGCGGATGGAGGCGGACGGCTGGATCTCCGCCGAGGAGGTCGCCCAGGACGGCCGGCCGGACAAGAAGGTCTACTCCGCGGCCGGCCCCGGCCGGGCGGCGCTGGCCGGCTGGCTGCGCGAACCGGTCGAACCGGAGACCGTCCGGCACGAGCTGGCGGTCAAGATCCGCGCGGCCGCCTTCGACGACCCGGCCGCCCTGCTCTCCGAGGTCGAGCGGCACCGCGAGAGCCATGCCGCCCTGCTCGCCCGCTACCTGCACGGCGAGCAGCGGGACTTCCCCGACCCGACCGCCCTCGACGCCCGGCAGCAGCTGCAGCACGTGGTGCTGCGCGGCGGGATCGAGTACGAGCGGATGACCCTCGCCTGGCTGGACGACGTGCTCGCCACCCTGCACCGCCTCGCCGCCGACCGGACCGGGGCCTGAACCCCCCGGCTCCGCCGACGGACGAGAACTCCACGCCCCATCCGATCACCACCCTCGACCCCCGGGAGCCCGTGATGCTCTTCAACCCGCGTACGTACGACCCCGCGCAGTTCGACGAGCCGACCCGCCGACTGCTGCGCGCGACCGTGGACTGGTTCGAGTCCCGCGGCAAGAAGGCGCTGATCGACACCTACATCGACCGCAGCTGGTACGCCGACTTCCTCGAATTCGCGGCGAAGGAGGGCCTGTTCGCGGAGTTCCTGACGCCCTCCTCGGTCGACCCGGAGAAGCGCTGGGACACCGCCCGGATCGCCGAGCTGAACGAGATCCTCGGCTTCTACGGGCTGGGCTACTGGTACACCTGGCAGGTCACCGTGCTCGGCCTGGGGCCGGTCTGGCAGAGTGGGAACGAGGCCGTCCGGGCCCGCGCCGCCCAGCTCCTGGCGGAGGGTCACGTGATGGCGTTCGGGCTCTCCGAGCGCAGCCACGGCGCCGACATCTACTCCACCGACATGATCCTCACCCCGGACGGCGAGGGCGGCTTCACCGCCACCGGGTCCAAGTACTACATCGGCAACGGCAACGTCGCCGGCCTGGTCTCGGTCTTCGGCCGCCGCTCGGACGTCGACGGCCCGGAGGGCTACGTCTTCTTCGCCGCCGACAGCCGCCACGAGGCGTACCACCTGGTCAAGAACGTCGTGAACGCCCAGATGTACGTCAGCGAGTTCCGGCTGGAGGGCTACCCGGTGCGCGCCGAGGACGTGCTGCACACCGGCAAGGCCGCCTTCGACGCCGCGCTGAACACCGTCAACGTCGGCAAGTTCAACCTCTGCACGGCCTCGGTCGGCATCTGCGAGCACGCGATGTACGAGGCCGTCACGCACGCCCAGAACCGGGTGCTGTACGGGAAGAAGGTCACCGACTTCCCGCACGTGCGGCGCGAGCTGACCGACGCGTACGCCCGCCTGGTGGCGATGAAGCTGTTCTCCGACCGTGCGGTGGACTACTTCCGCACCGCCTCGCCCGAGGACCGCCGCTACCTGCTCTTCAACCCGATGACCAAGATGAAGGTCACCACCGAGGGCGAGAAGGTCATCGACCTGATGTGGGACGTCATCGCGGCCAAGGGCTTCGAGGCGGACACCTACTTCGACAAGGCCGCGAAGGACATCCGCGGTCTGCCGAAGCTGGAGGGCACCGTCCACGTCAACCTGGCGCTGATCCTCAAGTTCATGGGCAACTACCTCTTCAATCCGGCCGACTACGCGCCGGTGCCCACCCGACTGGACGCGGCCGACGACGAGTTCCTGTTCCGCCAGGGCCCGGCCCGCGGCCTCGGCGCGATCCGCTTCCACGACTGGCGCAAGGCCTACGACGCCTTCGCGCACCTGCCGAACGTGGCCCGCTTCCGCGAGCAGGCCGACGGGTTCTGCGACCTGCTGCTGACCGACGCGCCGAGCGAGGCGCAGCAGGCCGACCTGGACTTCCTGCTGGAGATCGGCCAGCTCTTCGCGCTGATCGTCTACGGCCAGCTGGTGCTGGAGCAGGCCGAGCTGACCGGGCTGGACGCGGACCTGCTGGACCAGGTCTTCGACGCGCTGGTGCGGGACTTCTCGAAGCACGCCACCGAGCTGCACGGGAAGGCCTCGACCACCGAGGCGCAGGCGGCGTGGGCGCTGGCCAACGTCCGCCGCCCGGTCGCGGACGGCGAGCGGGCCGCCAAGGTGTGGTCCATGGTCGAGGCGCTGTCCGGCGCGTACGAGATGCAGCCGTAACCTGCGCCGGACGGGGGTGCCGGCCGCGGCCGGCACCCCCTTTCGCGCGCCTACGTCCTCGCACGCCTACGTCCTCGCACGCCTTCGTCAGAAGGTGAGCTTCCAGCTGTCGACGTAGCCGGTGTCCTGGCGCGCGATGTCCTGCACCTTGAGCTTCCAGGTGCCGTTGGCCGGCACCGCGGAGGCGTCGACGGTGTAGGTGGCCTGGACGTTGGCCGCGGAGTCGTTGCCGCTGGAGTTCTTCAGCCGGAACGTCGTGCCGTTCGGCGCGACCAGGTCGACCACCAGGTCACCGCGGTAGGTGTGCTTGATGTCCACCGCGACCTGGAGGGCGGCGGGCGCGTTGCCGGTCCGGCCGGTGACGGCGAGGTCGGAGGTCACCGCGGCGCCGTAGTCCGGGATCTGGACGTCGGTGGTGGTCTCGAAGACGGTGCCGGTGGGCGGCGTGGTGGTACCGGCCGAGAGCGTCCAGACGGCGTACGCGATGGCGTCGGTCATCCGGTCCAGCGCGGTGTCGTTGATGTTGGCGCTGGTGTCGCAGGAGGAGTGGTAGCAGCGGTCGAAGGCCTGGCCGGCCGTCCCGCCCCACTTGGCCGCCTGGGCGGCGGTCTTGGTGTAGTCGGCGCCGCTGAACAGGCCGCCGACCCGGATGCCCGCGTCCTGGAACGGGGCGTGGTCGGAGCGGCCGTCGCCCTCGAAGTCCTGCTCGGTGCTGATCCCGATGCCCGCGAAGTAGTCGCGGAACAGCGCGTCCAGCGCGGAGTCGTAGCGGTAGGTGAAGTAGCCCGGGTTCGGCGAGCCGATCATGTCGAAGTTCAGATACGTGTCGATCTTCGAACGCTCGGCGGCGGGAAGGCTGTTGACGTAGTTCTTGGAGCCGACCATGCCGTACTCCTCGGCGCCCCACCAGCCGAACCGCAGGTGCTTGGTGGGCTGGAGGCCGGCCCGGGAGACGGCCAGCGCGGTCTCCAGGATGCCGGCCGAGCCGGAGCCGTTGTCGTTGATGCCCGGACCGCCGGTGACGGAGTCCAGGTGGGCGCCGGCCATCACGACGTGCGAGGTGTCGCCGCCCGGCCAGTCGGCGATGAGGTTGTAGCCGGTCGAGCCGTTGTAGGTGAAGGTCTTCAGCGCGGTGGTGAAGCCCGCCGCGTCCAACTTGCCCTTCACGTAGTCGATCGACGCCTTGTAGCCGGTACGGCCGTGCGCACGGTTGCCGCCGTTGGCGGTGGCTATCGACTGCAGCTGGGCCAGGTGCGCCTTGACGTTGGCGACCGGGATGTCGGGGGCGGCGGCGACGGCCCGGGGGGCCTCGGGTGCCACCGGGGCGGCGGGGGCCGCGACGGCGGCGGGGGCGAACAGGGCGGCGGCGAGTGTGACGACCGCCCCGGTCGACAGGGCGGATCGGCGCAGGCGGGATCGCCGCGAGGCGCGCTCGGTCAATGGAGGCTCCAGATTCTGATGGGGCAGAACGGAAGCGCACAGCCTCGCGGAGGGCCGTCGGGTCGTAGGGGCGGCCGGGTTGGGGTCCGGCCGGGAACAGGGCTACCGGCCGGGACAGCCCGGTCGGGGAGCGGTGACAGCGGGGGCACAGCCGCGAAGTTGACGCGACCATGATGATTGGGCCAACCCCGGCTTCCGTCAAGGGGCCCGCCGCGGGCGGTCGGCTCCGTCCGTGGTCGGGGCCGTCGTTTCGGACACGACCGGCATCCGGGGCAGCACCGCCCGGACGAGGGCGCCGCCGGGGTGGTTCACGGCCGTGAAGGCGCCGCCCAACTCCTCGGCGCGCTCGGCCATCGAGCGCAGCCCGAGCCCGGATCCGGCCCGGTGGGCACCGCGGCGGCCGGCGCCGTCCTGCTCGGCGGCGCCGGGTTCGCCGCCGTCCGCGGGAGCCGCCGGGAAGCCCCGGCCGTCGTCCCGGGCCTCGACCACCACCTCGTGCGGGCGGACCCGCAGCGTCAACCGGGCCTCCGTGGCGCCCGCGTGGCGCAGCACGTTGTTCAGCGCCTCGCCGCCGATCCGCAGCACCGCCACCTCGACGGCGGCCGGCAGCACCGGCGGCGGGTCCGGGTCGAGCTCCAGGCTGAGCCGGACCCGCTCCCCGTCCAGTCCGGCGACCAGTCGCCGCAGCGCCTCCGCCAGGCCCTGGCCGGCCAGCGCGGCTGGCGCCAACCCCTCGGTGATCCGGCGCAGTTCGACGATCGCCTGGCCGATCCCGGCCGACACCGCGCGCAGCGAGCGGGCGGCCGGGGAGTCCTCGGGGACGGCGGCCCGCGCGGTGTCGATGCCGAGCCGCAGTCCGGACAGGGTCGGCCCGAGCCCGTCGTGCAGGTCGTGCCGCAGCCGGCGCCGCTCCTCCTCCCGGGCCAGCACGATCTGCCGCCGGCCGGACTGGACCTCCTCGTACATCCGCAGCGAGGCGATGGCGGGCGCGGCCTGGTCGGCGAGGAACCGCAGCACCTCGTGGTCCTGGGCGTCCAGCACGGGCTGCCCGGCGCGCGGCGGCGCGCAGAGGTCGCCGATCACCATGCCCTCGTAACTGAGCGGGAACACCTGGCTGTCGGGACCGACGGTGCCCACCGAGGCGAGTTCGTGCGGACCGCTGCTGGTGTGCAGGACCACCCGGGCCCCGGGCAGGCCGAGGGCGCCGACCACGGTCTCGCAGAGCAGCGGCGGCGCGTCGGCGGGGCTGACGGCCCGGCTGAGCCGCTCGGCGAGCGCGCGCACCACCTGGTACGGGCGGGCCCGCTCGCCGTAGTAGAAGCGGTCGACGGCGCGGACCACCCAGCGGGTGGTCGGGCCGATCAACCCCCCGATGGCGAGCGCCCCGGCCGCGAGGAGCTGGGCGCCGGCGGTACTGGCCTGCGGCAGCGCGCGGCGCAGCAGCAGCGCGATGCCGAGGTAGCCGGAGATCAGCACGGCGGTCAGGGCGAGGACGCTGAGCATCCGCCGGGTCGCCCGGTCCAGGTAGCGCGAGCGGTCCCGGGTGAAGCCGTACCCGACCGCGCCGAGCATCCACAGCGCCGAGCCGGTGAAGTAGGCGACCGCCGCGATGCTCTCGGAGGTCCCCAGCCTGAGCGCGATGTTGGTGGTGACCAGCCAGATCAGGTAGGGGACGAGCACCGCCGCGACCGCCCGGTGCGGCCGGTCCGAGCGGCGCCAGCGCACCGCGGCCACCGTCAGGCTGACCGCGACGAGCGCCCAGGAGACCGGCGTGACCCGCCATTCGTCCAGCGGCAGCCCCTCGCCCTGCGGCACCAGGACGTCGCCGAAGTAGGGCAGCGGCGCCCCGAGTCGGACCACGCAGGCGTGGCAGGCGCTCCAGAGCGCCACCACGACCACGAAGGCCCGGCCCGCGGGGCCGCCGGGCAGCCGCCCCTCCGGGAGCCAGAGCGGCAGGGCGATGGCCAGGAAGACGAACAGGGTGACGGAGGCGAGCAGCAGGGCCGCCCCGACGGCCTCCGCCACCGGGCCGGCCCCGGCCGCCCTGGCCGCGAACAGCACGAAGCGGGAGAGGCAGCCGCCGAAACCGGCGGCCAGCAGGACCGCTCCGAGGCCGAGGCCGGGGGGAGCGGCGGCGGCCGGGGCGGTCCGGCCGGGGTCGGTGGGGCCGGGACCGCCGACGGCGCCCGGCGGGGAGGCGTCCGGTCCGGCCCGGTGGGCCAGGACGAGCACCCCGGAGAGCGCGAAGCCGAAGCCGAGCAGCACCGTCTGGCCGTCGTGGAGCAGGAACGCGTCGGTCCACGGGGCGTCCTGGTGGACGAGGGCCAGCAGCACCCAGCCGAGGCCGGAGAGCAGCGTCGCGGCGCAGACCCGGTACGCCCGGGTCGGACCGGCCTGCCGGGCGCCGGTCGCCGGAACCGGTTCGCTCATGTGGGCCTCCTCCCCCGCATCCTCGGCTTCCTGGCATCCCGGGCGCGCGGGGCGGCGGTTCACTCCGTGCCCCGCCCCCGCCCCCGCGCCCGCCCCGGTGCCGGCCGCCTCAGCCGTCGCCGAGTCCCATGTCGCGTGCCCGGGCCACCGCCTCGGCCCGGGTGGCGACGTGCAGCTTCTCGAAGATGTGCGTCACGTGGTTGCGGACCGTCTTCTCCGCCACCACCAGCTCCCGGGCGATCCGCCGGTTGTCCAGCCCGCGCGCCACCAGGTCGAGCACCTCCGCCTCGCGCGCGGTGAGCGCGGGGAACAGCTGCCCGGCCTCGCGCAGCCGGGCGCCCGCCAGCAGCGCCGTGATCCGCCCGGCCACGTCCGCGCCGAACACCGCCCCGCCCGCCGCGACCGTCCGCACCGCGTGCAGCACCTCCTCCCGGCCGGCGCCCTTGACCAGGTAGCCGCGCGCGCCCGCCTGGAGCGCGGCGAGCAGGCTGCCGTCGTCGTCCGACATGGTCAGCATCAGCACCGGCGGGGACGGCTGCCGCTCGGCGAGCCGGCGCGCGGCCTCCAGCCCGGAGCCGTCCGGCAGCGAGAGGTCCATCACGACCACGTCCGGGCGGCTGCGGGCGACGGCGGCCGCGACCTCGCCGACCCGCTCCGCCTCGGCCACCACGGCGATCCCCTCGGCGCTCTCCAGCGCCGCCCTGAGGCCCTCCCGGAACAGCGGGTGGTCGTCGACGATCAGGACCCGGACGGAGGAGTCCTCCCGCTCCTCGCCCGAAGGGCCGGGGGCCTCCGGGACCTGCCCGCCGCCCGGGCCGGACGGCGCTCCCGGTGCGCCGGAGCCGTCGCCCGCGCCCGGCGGCGCGGCCCGGGGCCGATCGTCCGGCTGCGGGGCGGGCGGTTCGACGGGGTGCTGTTGGTCCACCTGGCCGACACTACCAGCGATGCGGGAGTGACTTTCTGTGACATGCGCGGATCGCCGTGCGGCGACGGACCACCGTGCCGAGGACGAGACCGCTGCCCCATGCGCCCGGGACGGCGGGCGGTCGAGACTGAAATGGTGCCCGGTGCGCGGCTGCCGCCGGACCTCTCCCGAGCCCGTTGCGAGGCGGTGCCATGATCACGGTGATCCCGACCCGGCCGCGGACTGCCACCGGGCCCTCCGCCCGCCGGACGCCCGCCCAACGGCAGCTCGCCGCCGCAGCGGCCTGCACGGCCCTCTGCCTGGCCGTCGCCACCCTCTGGACCTGCTACGTGCTCGTCCACCTCGGTACGCCCGGGGTCGACCGCCCCCGGGACCAACTCGCCATCCTGCTCTACGCACTGCCCACCGCCGGTGCCGGGATGCTGCTGCACGCCCACCGGCCGGGCAGCCCGCTCGGCTGGGTGATGCTGGTCTACGCCCTGACCTCGATGCTGCCCAGCGCCGCCGGGGCACCCGTCTGGGTGGAACTCTCCGATCCGCGCCTCGCGGGGGCGATGGCGGTGCTGCGGTCGGTCTGCAACACGATCAGCCAGACCCTGTTCTACGTCCTGCCGCTCTGGCTCCCGTACGGACGGCTCACCGACCGCCGGTGGTGGCTCTACATCGGTGCCGTCGCGCTCTGGGAGATCCCGGACGGCCTGTCGTTCCTGGGCCACGCGACCTCGTACGGCCGGCCGAACCCGCTCGCCGACGGCGCGCCCGCCCGGTTCTTCGGCTCGATCGCCGACCACCTGGACAGCCTCTACGAACCGGCGAACTTCCTGTTCGTCGGCTTCGCCGCCGCCGTCCTGCTGGTCCGGCTGCTCCGCCCCTCCCCCTGTCCGGAGCGCGGCCGCGACGGCGCGCCCCGGCCGCAGCACCCGGCCCACCGGGCGCACGTGGCGGGCATGCTGGGCGCCTACCTGCTCTGGGCCGGACTGGAGGACTACTACAACCGCAGCTTCCAGAACGACTACTGGCTCAGCTACGGGCTGTTCACCGCCGCCGGCGCGGTCTGGGCGGTCGCCGTCGCCCACCTGGTGATCCGCGACGGCGGCTGGCGGCTCGACCGGGCGGCCCGGTCGGTACTGACCGGACTGCTCCTGGCCACCGGGCTGACCACGCTGTTCGTGGTGGTGGCCGCCGTGCTCTCCGGCTGGCTGGTCCCGGGCCGGGGTGCGGCCGGGCTGACGCTGATCGCCCTGGTGTTCGGGCTCGGCGCCGCCCTGCCCCGGGCCGCCCGGTGGGCGGTCGGGGTGATCGACCGGCTCTACTACGGCGACCGCGCCCAGCCCTACCAGGTCCTGCGCACCCTGGCCGGACGGGTCCGGCAGGTGGTGGACCCCGAGCGGCTGCCGGCCGTCCTGTGCGGCACCGTCGCGGAGGAGCTGCGGCTGCCCGGGGTCGCGCTGAGCGTCACCACCCGGGCCGGCCGCCGCCCGCTGGCCGCCGTGGGCCGGACGGACGGACCGGACCAGGCCTTCGCCCTGGTCCACCACGGCACGACGATCGGGGAGTTGACGGTCGGGCTGCGCGAGGGCGAGGAGCGGCTGGAGGCCGGCGACATCGACATCCTGCGCTCGCTCGCCGACCAGGTCTCACCCGCCGTCGCCTCGCTGCGGTTGCAGGAGGACCTCCAGGCGAGCCGGGCGCAGATCGTCGCGGCGCGGGAGGAGGAGCGGCGCTGGCTGCGCCGGGACATCCACGACGGGCTCGGCCCCGTGCTGGCCGGGCTCCGGCTGCGGGTGGACAACGTCGCCTCGGCGGCGGCCGGGGTCGCCGCCGCCACCGGGGAGGAGGCTCGGGCCGGGGACGCCGGCGGGGAGATGGCGCGGACGCTGACCGGGATCTCGGGCGACCTCGCGCTGGCGATCAAGGAGGTCCGGCGGATCACCGACCGCCTCGGGCCCGCCCCGCTGGGCGAGTTCGGGCTGGCCCGGGCCGTCCAGCACCTCGCGCTCACCTTCAGCGGCGCCGGACTCGCCGTCGACGCCACCGTGACCCCCGACCCCCTGCCGCCCCTGCCGGCCGCCGTCGAGGTGGCCGTCTACCGGATCACCGCCGAGGCGCTGAACAACGTCCTGCGGCACGCCCGCGCCGAACGCGCCGAGGTGGTGGTCCGGGTGGACGACGAGACGCTGACGCTGACCGTGCAGGACGACGGGGTCGGCTACCGGCGGGAGGCGGACGGCGACGCCGTGCCCGAGCCCGCGGGCGGCGAGGGGAGCGGGGTCGGGGTCCGCTCGATGGCCGACCGGGCCGCCGAGATCGGCGGCAGCTGCACGGTCGCACCGCTGCCCCGGGAACACGGGACCCGGGTGCGGGCCGTGCTCCCCCGCTTCCCGTCCAAGGGCGGCGCGGGCACGGCATGAGGAACGGCCGCCGCCCCCGGTGCGGGCTGCACCGGGGGCGGCGACGGGTTCAGGGGGACGGGGACGGACAGCGCCTCAGCCCTTGCAGTCCTTCTCCCCGGGCTTGCACCTGTTCGTGGTCCCACCGCGCTTGGGCGCCGGGCCGGGGGTGGTTGCCGCGCCGTCGACGACGTTCCGACACACGACGGCTGCCGCGGCCAGGCCGACGAGTACGGACGCGACGCAGAACGTCTTCGTTGCCGTGTTCGTTGCCATGGGAAATGCTCCAGATCCTTCGACTTCCGACCGGTTCGGGCCGGTCGGCCGTTCTTCCTCCACCCTGCGCGGGCCGCCGCCCCGGGCGCATGGGCCCGCCGTCCCGTTCCGGTCCCACTCCGGGACTTCGGGCGGGACTTCGGACAGGGCGGCGAACGGGGCGGCGGCCCGCGCAGGACCGGACGCCGTACGGCCCCGCGCACATGGGGCGGCCCCGGCGCGGGTCGGGGCGGGCCGGGGTGCACCTGCGGGCGTGGGGCCGGGACAGCCGTCCGGCCCGGGCGCTCCGGAGCGGAGCACCCGGGCCGGGAGGGCCGGCGGGCTCGGGGCGAGTCAGGGGCGGGTACGCGACTCGGTGCGCCGCCGGGCCGGGGCCGGGCGGGCGGTGGCGCGGGGGGCCGCGGCCAGGGTGAGGCAGAGCAGTTCGGCACCCAGCGGTCCGGCCTCCAGTTGGAGCGGGGTGCCCCGACGGGCCAGCAGGAGGTCGCCGTCGACCGCCAGGTGGTTCGGTTCGCCGGGCGTCTGCCCCACGAGGAGGGAGCCGCGCAGCACATGGAGGGCGACCTCGGTCCCGGCCTGCCCCGGCAGCGTGTGGCGGGCGCCGGGGCTCAGCCGCAGGTGGTCGAAGGACTCGCAGGCACTGGCGAGCATGGAGCGGCGGGCCAGGCAGCGGAGACGGATCCGTTCGCCGTTCGGACCCAGGATGACGGCGGCGGAGCCTGCGGCGGCGGTGACGATCACCGTGACTCGCCTCCCTTCGGGTGTTCGGGGTGTTCGGGGTGCTCGGGGTGCTCGGGATGTTCGGGGTGCTGTGCCTGTTCGGGGTGCTGTGGCTGTTCGGGGTGCTCCGGATCGGCGGACCGCCGGGGGCGCGGGGGCCGGTCCGGAGGGGCTGTTCCCGGGCCGTCACCTCCGGGGCGGTCCCCGGCGTGGCCGTCGGCGCGCCGCCGTCCCCCGGACGGCCCGGGGGCCTCGGACCCGGTCGGACGGCCGGCGACGGCCAGGACGGCCTGGAAGAACTCCAGTCCCGCCGTGCCGGCGGTGAGCACCGTCCGCCCGCCCAGCGGCAGGGTCAGCGCGGTGCCCTCGACCAGCGGGAACCCGGCGTCGGGCGCCTCCTCGGCGTCGTCGTCCGGGCCGGTGGCCGTCCCCGAACCGGCGGTGACGTAGAGGGCGTGCTCGACGCCCTCGGCGATGACCTCGGTCGCGCGGCCCGGGTCGAGCCACCGCAGTCCGACCGCGCGCAGCGGCCCGGTCAGCACGCGGCTGGGGTCGACGGCGCCGCGTCGGCGGAGGTCGGTGATGACGGTGCCCGTCATGGCGGTGACTCCTTCTGGTCGGCGGCGGCCCGGTCCGGTCCGCCCTGCCGTTCCACGGTGTGCCGCCCGTCGTCCCGGTCGCACGGTGACCGTGTCCCGTCCTGCTCCCGCCCGCTGCCGGGCCCCGCCCGGTCCGGAGGTGCCGCGCACCGGGACCCCGCGCTCAGCCGGTCACCGGCAGGAGCTCCGCGACCCGACCGGACGGCACCCCGACCGGACCCAGCCCCTCCACCGCCGCCCGCACCGGCGCTGCTCCCACCGGTGTGAGCAGCCGGCCGGCCACGCAGGACGGCCGCCCGAGACCAGCGAGCAGCAGCAGACCGGGTCCGGGAGCGAGCGCCGCGCCGAGCGCGTCGGCGAGGGCCGCCACGTCCGTACCGCCGGGCAGGCCGGTCACCGAGCCGTTGCGGGCGACCAGTTCGCGGTGGGCCCAGGCTCCGGCCGCGTCCAGCAGGCCGAGCCGGACCGCGAGGCGGGCGGCGAGCAGGAGTCCCAGGGCCTCGGCCTCGCCGGGCGCGAAGAGGCGGCCGGCCAGGCGGCGAACCAGTGTGCCGAGGCGCCGCCCGTAGCCCAGGGCGAGGGCCGGGCCGGTCTCGAACGGGTCGAAGCAGACCAGGGCGGCCCGGGCGTCCGCGCAGACGGCGAGGAAGCCGGCGACGGTGCGCTCGGAGTAGCGCGCCTCGGGGTCGAGGGCCTCGGCGAGCGCCTCGTACTGCGCCGGGCAGACGGCGAGCACGTGCCGGATCACGCCGATCATGCCCGCCCTGGTCTCAGCGGCGGGCCGGTCGGCCAGCACATCGCCGCGGACCCAGACCAGCGCGGGCGCCGTGCGGTCGGGCAGCGCGCGGGCCTCGGGGGGCGGGCGCCGCAGCGCGAGCGCGGGCCCGACGGCCGCCGCCAGGGTGGTCGGCAGCCGCAGGTCGGCCGCGACCGCGCAGGCCCGCTCACCGCCGAGGGCGATCACGACGGTGCGGCCACCGGTGCCCTCGCCCGGGGCAGGCCGGTCCGGCAGCGGCGCGGACCGCAGGTCGATGACGGTGCACGGCGCCTGCGCGGCGGCCATGGCGCGGACCCTGGCGAGGTGGTCGGCGGGTGCCGCGCCGTCGGTCACGAGCAGGAACCGATCGGCCCCGAACGCGGCCGTCCGCTCGGCGAGTTCGGCCCAGGAACCGTCGCCCCGGCGCACCGCCAGCGCGATGCCGGCCGGTCCGGCCTGGATCCGACGGTCGAATACGGTGGTGCCGCCCATCGCGATCCACCTCCCGCTCCTGCTGCGACTGCTCCGGCCTCCCGGGTTCTCCGATCTCGACGATGGCCCGCCCGACGCCCCGGGCGCCTGAGCCGCCCTGCCCGTCCCGGCCCGGTCGGCACACGGGACGGGCCGGGGCGGCACCGGGACGGGCCGGGGCAGGACCGGGACAGGCCGGGCGCGGGCAGGACCGCGAAGGGGCGGGACCGGGAAGGGGCAGGACCGGGACAGGGGCGGGACCGGAACGGGCAGGTCAGGGCGCGCGGGCGCTATGACCGCTCCCAGCTCCGGGCCCGCAGGTAGGGGAGCGGGTAGTGCACCGGATCCCTGCCGAACGTCCCGTACTTCGTGCCGGTCCCCCGGGGATGCCGGCCGCCGGGGCGACGGCGTGCGGCGCGAGGCACCCACCGGCCGCCGGAGGCGGGAACGGCCGGCCCCCGGCGCCGCCCGCCGACGTACGGTGGAACCGGAGGCCGCGTCATGCACCGCACCCGGACCCACTTCACCGACCGCACCGACGCGGGCCGCCGGCTGGCCGAACTGCTCGGCCACCTGCGCGGCCCCGGCACCGTCGTCGTCGCCCTCCCGCGCGGCGGGGTCCCGGTGGCCGCCGAGGTCGCGGCCGCGCTCGGCGCCCCGCTGGACATCTGCGTGATCCGCAAGCTCGGGGTGCCCCGCCAGCCCGAGCTGGGCATGGGCGCGATCGGCGAGGACGGCGTCCGGGTGCTCAACGACGAGGTGATCCGGCTGGTCGGCGTCACGCCCGGGCAGCTCGCCGACGTCGAGCTGCGCGAGCGCGCGGAGCTGGAGCGGCGGGCCCGCCGCTACCGGGGCGGGCGCCCGCCCGAGGAGCTGCGCGGCCGCACCGTGGTCGTGGTGGACGACGGCATCGCCACCGGCTCCACGGCCCGGGCCGCCTGCGTGATCGTCCGGGCCCGGGGGGCGGCCCGGGTGGTGCTGGCCGTTCCGGTGGCGCCCGACGACTGGACGGCCCGGCTGGCCGGGATCGCGGACGAACTGGTCTGCGTCGGCACGCCGTCGCCGTTCTTCGCGATCGGCGAGTTCTACGGCGATTTCTCGCAGACCGGTGACGAGGAGGTGCTGCGCCACCTCGCCGAGGCGCGGGCCGCGCCCGCCCAGGACGGCGCCGGGGCGGCCGGCAGCGGGGTCGACCGTGAGCTGGTCCTGCCGGTCGCGGGTGTCCGGCTGGCCGGCCGGCTGACCGTCCCGGTGGACGCGGCCGGCGTGGTGGTGTTCGCCCACGGCAGCGGGAGCGGCCGGCACAGCCCGCGCAACCGCCGGGTGGCCGCCGCCCTGAACCGGGCCGGCCTGGCCACCCTGCTGTTCGACCTGCTCACCGAGGACGAGGAGCCGGACCGGCGGAAGGTGTTCGACGTCGAGCTGCTCGGGGCCCGGCTGACCGCCGCGGCCGGGCTCCTGCCCGAGCTGCCGGAGGGCCGGGAGCGGGCTCTCCCGCTCGGGCTGTTCGGGGCCAGCACCGGCGCGGCCGCCGCGCTCACGACGGCCGCCGCGCTGGGCGAGGGGGTGCGCGCCGTGGTGTCCCGGGGCGGGCGTCCCGACCTCACCGGTCCCGGCCGACTGGCCGAGGTCACCGCGCCGACCCTGCTGGTGGTGGGTGGCCTGGACGGCCGGGTGATCGACCTGAACCGGCAGGCGCGGGCGCGGCTGCGCTGCGAGAGTGAACTGGCGGTGGTGCCGCACGCGGGCCACCTCTTCGAGGAGCCGGGCACGCTCGACCGGGTCGCCGAGCTGGCCCGCGACTGGTTCCTGCGGTACCTGCCGGGCGGCCCGCCGACGACCCCCTGAGCGCCCCCACCGACCCGACCCGAACCCCCCCGGCACCGCCCCGACCGGCCCCGATCGACCGCCGTACAGACCTCTCGCGAACCACCCCGGACGACCAGGCATTTTGTGCAGCCGGACCGGCCATTTCCTGACCAGCTTGTACACATTGAACAGTGAAATCCCGACCTGTTGCCCAACCACCCCGACAGGAGCAAGCTCTCCGCTCAGCCGCACCACCCACCCAGCGGTGCGGCCGCCTCAAGCGGATGCCTCAATGCCGAGGCCTCAATGTGGAGGAACGACCGATGACCCCGCAGTCCCACGCCCTTGAGCTGACCCCCGAGGAACGCGAGGCCGGTCTCGACGCCGAGCAGCTCCGCCGCCTCGTCGGCCTCGTCGAGCACGACCCCGCCACGGACCCGTTCCCTGTCACCGCGCAGGACGCCATCGTGTTCGTGGTGGGCAACGCCACCCAGACGGCCCACTTCTACCAGTCCGTCTTCGGCATGGAGCTGGTCGCCTACTCCGGTCCGGAGACCGGCCGCCGCGACCGCAAGGCCTTCGTGCTGCGCTCCGGCTCCTGCCGCTTCGTGATCAAGGGCGGTGTCGCCCCGGACAGCCCGCTGCTGGACCACCACCGCCGGCACGGCGACGGCGTCGTCGACCTGGCCCTGGAGGTGCCGGACGTCGACAAGTGCATCGCGCACGCCCGCGCCCAGGGCGCCACCGTGCTGGAGGAGCCGAACGACGTCTCCGACGAGAACGGCACCGTGCGCCGCGCCGCCATCGCCACCTACGGCGAGACCCGGCACACCCTGATCGACCGCTCCCGCTACCACGGCCCCTACCTGCCGGGCTTCGTGGCCGCCGAGACCAGGGTGGCCCGCACCGCCGGCCACCCGAAGCGGCTCTTCCAGGCCCTGGACCACGCGGTGGGCAACGTCGAGCTCGGCCGGATGGACGAGTGGGTCGGCTTCTACAACCGCGTCATGGGCTTCGTGAACATGGCCGAGTTCGTCGGCGACGACATCGCCACCGAGTACTCCGCACTGATGTCCAAGGTCGTCGCCAGCGGCAACCACCGGGTGAAGTTCCCGCTCAACGAGCCGGCCATCGCCAAGAAGAAGTCGCAGATCGACGAGTACCTGGAGTTCTACGGCGGCCCCGGCTGCCAGCACCTGGCGCTCGCCACCAACGACATCCTCTCCACCGTCGACATCCTGCGCGCCAACGGCGTGGAGTTCCTCTCCACCCCCGACTCGTACTACGACGACCCGGAGCTGCGCGCCCGGATCGGGAAGGTCCGGGTCGAGGTCGAGGAGCTGAAGAAGCGCGGCATCCTGGTCGACCGCGACGAGGACGGCTACCTGCTGCAGATCTTCACCAAGCCGCAGGGCGACCGCCCGACCGTGTTCTTCGAGTTCATCGAGCGGCATGGCTCGCTCGGCTTCGGGAAGGGCAACTTCAAGGCGCTCTTCGAATCCCTGGAGCGCGAGCAGGACCGCCGCGGCAACCTCTGATCAGCACCCCCGATCGGAGCGAGAACGGCGAACGGGCCAGTCGGCGAACGGGCCAGGAGGAGCAGGACGATGGCGTACTACCGGCAGCTGGGCAGCATCCCGCCCAAGCGGCACACCCAGCACCGCACCCCCGAAGGCGGGCTGTACTACGAGGAGTTGATGGGCGAGGAGGGGTTCTCCTCGGACTCCTCGCTGCTCTACCACCGGGGCATCCCCTCGGCCGTCGTGGACGCCGTGCCGTGGGAGCTGCCGGACCAGTCGACGGTGCCCAACCACCCCCTGCTCCCCCGGCACCTCAAGCTGCACGAGCTGTTCGCGGGCCAGGAGTGGAAGTCCGCCGACGTGGTGGGCGGCCGCCGGCTCGTCCTCGGCAACGGCGACGTGCGGATCTCGTACGTCGCCGCCGGGGCCCCGAGCGAGCTGTACCGCAACGCGCTCGGCGACGAGTGCGTGTACGTGGAGTCCGGCAGCGGCACGGTCGAGACGGTCTTCGGCACGCTGGCGGTCGGCCAGGGCGACTACGTGGTCATCCCCCGAGCGACCACGCACCGCTGGGTGCCGGCCGGCGACGAGCCGCTGCGCGCCTACTGCATCGAGGCGAACAGCCACATCTCCCCGGTGAAGCGCTACCTCTCGAAGTACGGCCAGCTGCTGGAGCACGCGCCGTACTGCGAGCGGGACCTGCGCGGTCCGGCCGGCCCGCTGCTCGTCGAGGGCACGGACGTCGACGTGCTGGTCAAGCACCGCGGCCCGAACGGCGTCGCGGGCACCCGGTACACCGTGCCGCACCACCCGTTCGACGTGGTCGGCTGGGACGGCTGCCTGTACCCGTACGTCCTCAACGTGCGGGACTACGAGCCGATCACCGGCCGGATCCACCAGCCGCCGCCCGCTCACCAGGTGTTCGAGGGCAACGGCTTCGTGATCTGCAACTTCGTGCCCCGCAAGGTGGACTACCACCCGCTCGCGATCCCCGTCCCCTACTACCACTCCAACGTGGACAGCGACGAGGTGATGTTCTACTGCGGCGGCGACTACGCGGCCCGCAAGGGCTCGGGCATCGCCCAGGGCTCGATCTCGCTGCACCCCGGCGGCCACACCCACGGCCCGCAGCCGGGGGCGTACGAGCGCAGCATCGGCGCGGAGTTCTTCGACGAGCTCGCGGTGATGGTGGACACCTTCCGGCCACTGGAGCTGGGCGAGGGCGGCCGGGCCTCCGAGGACGGCAACTACGCGTGGACCTGGGCCGGTCGGGGGCCCGCGCGATGAGCGCGATCCCCGAGCTGTTCCGGGACCTCTTCGACGACGCGGCCGTGTTCCCGCCCGGGAACCTGCCGCTCGCCGACGCGGTGCCGGCCCACCGGGCGCACCGGAGCGCCTGGTACGCCGCCGCGGTCGGCCCGCTGCTCTGCGGGGCGGGCCGGCTCGGCGAGCTGGCGGCCGCCGCGGACCCGGCCCGGCACACCGGGCCGCTGCGGGTCGGGCTCGTACTGCCGGGGGGCAGTACGGAGCTCGGCCCGGCCCTGGAGGCCGCCGCGCCGTTCGAGGTGGCCGGCGTCGAGCTGGCCACCCGGGACGCCGGCGAGGCGGTCGCCGCGCTGGACCTGCTGCTGCCGCCGGACGTCCCGGCCGCCGTGGAGCTGCCGCGCGAACTGCTGCGCGGCGACGCGCTGGGCGACGCCCTGGACGTCCTGGTCGACAGCCCGTACCGGGCGAAGTTCCGCACCGGCGGAGTGGTGGCCGGCGCCTTCCCCGACGAGGAGGAGCTGGCCCGCTTCCTCACCGGCTGCGCGGAGCGCGGCCTGCCGTACAAGTGCACCGCCGGGCTGCACCACGCCGTCCGGCACACCGATCCGGTCACCGGCTTCGAGCACCACGGCTTCCTGAACGTCCTGCTGGCCGCACAGGAGACCGACCGGTCGGCCGCCGCCGAGGTGCTGGCCGAGCGCTCCGGCGCCGTGCTGGCCAAGGCGATCGGCGAACTGACCGACCGTCAGGTTACGGTGATCAGGAACTCGTTCACCGCGTTCGGCACCTGTAGTGTCGCCGAACCCCTGGACGACCTGGCCGGGCTCGGCCTGCTGTCGCCCAGTCCCATGCCCCAGGAGGACCGTTGAGCACCCCCCGCAGCTGGCTCGCCAGCGCCCAGGACTCGCCGTTCGGCGTGCACAACCTGCCGTACGGCGTCTTCACCGCCGCCGACCGGCCGGGCCGGCGGCGGATCGGCGTACGCGTCGGGGAGTTCGTCCTCGACGCCGGGGCCGCCGCCCGCGCGGCCGGGGAGCCGTCCGTCCTGCTGGACGCCGAGAGCCTCAATCCGCTGCTGGGCGCGGGGCGTCCGGTTTGGACCGAGGTGCGCGCGGCGCTGACCCGCTGGCTCACCGACGAGTCCCACCGGGCGGCGCTCTCGCCGCTGCTGCTGCCCCTGGCCGAGGTGGAGCTGCACCTGCCGTTCGAGGTCGCCGACTACGTCGACTTCTACGCCTCCGAGCACCACGCCACCAATCTGGGCCGGATCTTCCGCCCCGGCTCGGAGCCGCTCACCCCCAACTGGAAGCACTTGCCGATCGGTTACCACGGCCGGGCCGGCACGGTGGTGGTCTCGGGGACGGAGGTGGTCCGCCCGCACGGACAGCGCAAGGCTCCGGCCGACCCGGCGCCGTCCTTCGGACCGACCCGCCGGCTGGACATCGAGGCGGAGGTCGGCTTCGTGGTCGGCACGCCGTCCGCGCTCGGCACGCCCGTCCCGCTGGACGCCTTCCGCGAGCACGTGTTCGGCGTCTGCCTGGTCAACGACTGGTCCGCGCGCGACATCCAGGCCTGGGAGTACGTGCCGCTCGGCCCGTTCCTCGGCAAGTCCTTCGGCACCTCGGTCTCGCCGTGGATCGTGCCGCTGGACGCCCTGGAGCACGCCCGGGTCGCCCCGCCCGCCCGGGACGTCGAGCCGCTGCCCTACCTGGACGACCGCGGCGGCGAGCCGTGGGGCCTGGACCTCGCGATGGAGGTCCGGCTGAACGGGCACCCGGTCTCCCACCCGCCGTTCGCCTCGATGTACTGGACCGCCGCGCAGCAGCTCGCCCATCTGACGGCCAACGGCGCCTCGCTGCGCACCGGGGACTTCTTCGCCTCGGGCACCGTCAGCGGCCCCGAGCCGCGGACCCGGGGCGCCCTGATCGAGCTGACCTGGAACGGCGAGGAGCCGCTGAAGCTCCCGGACGGCACCGTCCGGACGTTCCTGGAGGACGGCGACGAGGTCGTCATCACCGCCACCGCCCCGGGCCGCGACGGCGCCGTGGTCGGCTTCGGCGAGGTGACCGGGCGGGTCGTGCCGTAGCCCCACCACGGCCGGCACCACGGCCGACGGGAGCGCCCAGGAGGCGGCGCCGGACACCCGGCGCCGCCTCCGGCGCGTAGCGGCGCGTCCCCGGCCGCCGGGGCGGCCACCCGCCGGGGGTACGGTGACGGCGGAGTTCTCCACGACGGACAGCGACGACGAACGGGAGCGGGCCCGATGAGCGCAGAGGTACAGGCCTACCGGGACGGCGGCGTCGGGCGGATCATGCTCGACCGGCCGAGGGCGATCAACTCCCTGACCCACGACATGATCCGGGCCGTCCGGGCCGCCCTGGACGGCTGGGCGGCGGACGACGCGGTGCGCGCCGTGGTGCTGACCGGCGCCGGTGAGCGCGGCCTCTGCGCGGGCGCGGACATCCGGGCCCTGCACGACGACGCCAAGGCGGGCGGCGCCGGCGCCCGGGCGTTCTTCCGCGACGAGTACCGGCTGAACGCGCTGATCGCCCGCTACCCGAAGCCCTACCTGGCGGTGATGGACGGCATCACCATGGGCGGCGGGGTCGGCCTCTCCGCCCACGGCGCCGTGCGGATCGTCACCGAGCGGTCCGTCGTGGCGATGCCGGAGACCAGGATCGGCCTCGTCCCGGACGTCGGCGGCAGCCTGCTGCTGGCCCGCGCCCCGGGCGAGTCGGGCCTCCACCTCGGGCTCACCTCGGGCTCGATGGGCCCCGGCGACGCCCTGTACTGCGGCTTCGCCGACCACTTCGTGCCCACCGCGCGGATCCCCGCGCTGCTCGCCGCCCTGGCGGGCACCGCCGGGCTGACCGGCGCCGGCCTCACCGCCGCCGTGGCCGCCCACGCCGCCCCGGCACCGCCCGCCGCCCTGGCCGACCGGCGGCAGTGGATCGACGCCTGCTACGCGGCCGACACCGTCGAGGAGATCGTCGAGCGGCTGCTCGGCTGCGGCGTCCCGGAGGCCAAGGAGGCCGCCGAACAGCTGCTCGGCAACGCCCCCACCGCCGTCAAGGTCACCCTGGCCGCGCTGCGCCGGGCCCGCACGCTGCCCTCCCTGGAGGCGGTGCTCGACCAGGAGTACCGGATCTCCTGCCACGCGCTGACCACGCCGGACCTCGTCGAGGGGATCCGCGCCCAGGTGGTCGACAAGGACCGTGCCCCGCGCTGGTCCCCGGCCGAGCCGGCCGGCGTCACCGCGGCCGAGGTCGACCGCTTCTTCGCCCCGCGCGAGGGCGACGAACTCGGCCTGGCCTGACCGCCGTCGGCTCCGGCCGGGGCGGCGGACCGGCCCCGGCCGGAGCCGACCCGCCGGACGCCGGAGCCCGTGACCACCGTCTCGCATGGCAAGACTGGCGCGAGGCGGGGCCCGTCGTAGATCGTTGGGTGGTCAGGACGCACCCGGTGTGGTGCCGAGCAGCGGAATGGGAGTCAACGGCGATGACCGAGACCTACGAGACGATCCTGGTCGAGCGCAAGGGGCGGGTCGGGCTGATCACGCTCAACCGGCCGAAGGCGCTGAACGCGCTCAACACCCAGCTGATGAACGAGGTGGTCGCGGCCGCCACCGCGTTCGACCGGGACCCGGAGATCGGCGCCATGGTGATCACCGGCTCGGAGAAGGCCTTCGCGGCCGGCGCCGACATCAAGGAGATGCAGGGCAACGCGTTCCCCGACGTCTACCTGGACGACTGGCTGGGCCCGTGGGACCGGCTCGGCGAGCTGCGCAAGCCGGTCGTCGCGGCGGTGGCCGGCTTCGCCCTCGGCGGCGGCTGCGAGCTGGCGATGCTCTGTGACATCCTGCTGGCCGCCGACACCGCGAAGTTCGGCCAGCCGGAGATCAAGCTCGGGGTCATCCCGGGGATCGGCGGCTCGCAGCGGCTGACCCGCGCGGTCGGCAAGGCCAAGGCGATGGAACTCTGCCTGACCGGCCGGATGATGGGTGCCGAGGAGGCCGAGCGGGCCGGCCTGGTCTCCCGGATCGTCCCGGCCGGCGAGCTGCTCGCCGAGGCGCTGGCCACCGCGGAGACGGTCGCGCAGATGTCCACCCCCGCCGCGATCATGATGAAGGAGAGCGTCAACCGGGCGTTCGAGACCACCCTGGCCGAGGGCGTTCGCTTCGAGCGCCGGCTGTTTCACGCGACCTTCGCCACCGCGGACCAGAAGGAGGGCATGGCGGCCTTCGCCGAGAAGCGCCCGCCGGAGTTCACCCACCGCTGATCCGGCACGGTCGGGGCGGCGGCCGCTCGGCGCCCGCCGCTCCCGCCCGTCCGTCAGTTCTCGGCCACCACACGGGTGTTGCGCCGGGCGGGCCCGCTGCGGCCGGCGGCGACCACGATCCGGTCACCCGCTTCGAGGCGGCAGGTGCGGTCGGCGTGGTTCCGGGTGCAGAGGTGCGGCCTGGCGGCGAGCCGGACGGGAGATGTCCTTCCGGTGTCCGGGGGACATCAGTTCCGTCCCCCGGACGGGCGAACCCGACGGGCGGTGCGCGGCCCCCGCGACGATCGTCAGGAGTGTCCTCCGCCCCTCCCAAGCCGCCAGGAGTACACCACCGTGGTCTCCCCGATCATCACCCCCGACGGTTCGCCGGTCCGGGGCCCGCTCGGAATGCTCGCCAAGGCCGCCTGGCAGGTGCTGCTGCTCGCCGGGCTCGTCTCGCTCGCCCTCGGGATCATCGTCTTCGCCTGGCCGAAGCAGACGCTGATGGTCGTGGGCGTGCTGTTCGGCCTCTACCTGCTGGTCATCGGCATCGTGCAGCTGGTCGCCGCCTTCGGCACCCATGTCACCACCGCGATGCGGGTGCTGGCCTTCATCAGCGGCGCGCTCTGCGTCCTGCTCGGCCTGCTGTGCTTCCGCAGCGCGGTGCAGTCGCTCCTGCTGCTGGCGCTGTGGATCGGCATCGGCTGGCTGTTCCGGGGCATCACCCAGCTCGTCGCCGCGATCTCGGACGCCGACATGCCGGCGCGCGGCTGGCAGGCCTTCGCCGGGGCGGCCAACACCGTGGCCGGCGTGCTGCTGATGGTCTGGCCGGTCGGCTCGATCACCGCCCTGACCGTGCTCGCCGGGTGCTGGCTGCTGTTCCTCGGCCTGATCGAGATCATCACCGCCTTCCAGGTCCGCAGCCGGGCCAAGGAGATCCCGTCCGGCGTCTGACGGCCGCGGCCACGCGCCCCGGTGGGCGCCCGGCAGCGGGTGCTACGGCACGGGGGCGTAGCCGATCACGAACTCCGCCGCCCGCAGCCGCTCCGGGGTCAGCCGCAGCCCGGTGAGCTCCTCGCCGAGGGCGAAGGCCGCGGGCGTGGTCCGGTCGATGCCGCGCCCCTCGGCCGTGCTGAGGTCGAAGCCGACCGCCGTCAGCAGCTCCGCCACCGCGTCCGCGTCGGCGCCGTCGCGGTCCGCCGGGAAGAGCGGCTCGAAGTGCAGCCGGTGCCGCTCGCCCTCCCGCCAGTGGAAGTGGTCCACCGCGTTGACGTTCCGGAAGTGCGAGACCAGCCTGGAGCCCTCGGCGAGGCGGGGCAGCAGGCCCCAGCTGGTCCCGAGGTAGCCGTTGACCTCCAGGGCCACCGCCCAGCCGTCGAGTTCGGCGACGGCGACGAGCAGCAGCTCCTCGTCGCCGTCGAGCGCCTCGTCGCCGTGGCCGTCGCCGTCCTCGCCGGTGTCGCCGCCGTCCTCGTACCGGTCCCAGGCCGCCAGGACCTCCGGGGTACCGGTGACCCGCCGGCCGGGGGCGGCGCCGAAACGGCGGAGCAGCTCGCCGGCGGACACCCCCTCGACCATGGTCAGGCAGTACGCCTCCGTGAGGGTGGCGAAGTCCCCGGAGTCGAGCCAGGCGTAGTCGCTCGCGTGCGCGGTCATACCGGGATCCTGCCACCCGCCGCCGACAGCTCCCCGGCGGCGGCCGCCCGTCAGCTCCAGGCCGGCGCGTCCGTGCCCCAGCGGCCCGGCGGGCGGGACCAGTCGGCGGGGCCGCCCTGGTAGGCGATCGGCGGGAGCGCGTACCGCAGCCGCCCGTACGGGGAGTCCGCCTCGGTCAGCCACCGCTGCGGGTCGTAGGGCTCCGCGGCCGCCGGGCCGGGGGCGGCGGGCCCGATGCCGTGCTGCAGCCAGGAGGCGGTACCGGCCAGCGAGAAGCGCAGGTGGCGGCCGCCGGGGCGGCCGGTGCGCTGCTCGGTGAGGGCGCGCAGGACGCCGGCGGCGATCAGGTAGCCCGTCCCGTGGTCGAGCGCCTGGGCGGGCAGCGCGCCGGGGCGGCCGTCGGCGCCGGCCTCCGTGACGGCGATGCCGACACCGGCCTGGACCAGGCTGTCGAAGCCGCGGCGCCCGGCCCAGGGGCCGGTCCGGCCCCACGCGTGGAGCTGGGCGACGACCAGGCCGGGGCGCCGTTCGAGCAGGGCGTCGGGCGCCAGGCCGAAGGCGTCCAGGGCGCCGGGGCGGTAGCCGGTGACGACGACGTCGGCGGTGGCCAGCAGCTCCTCGAAGACCGCGCGGTCGCCGGGGGCGGCGAGGTCCAGCCGGGTGGAGCGCTTGCCGGAGCCGGTGTCGGCGTGGGCGTCCTCGGCCTCGGGCAGCCGGGGCGAGTCGACCCGCAGGACGTCGGCGCCCAGCAGGGCGAGCGTGCGGGTGGCGACGGGGCCGGCGATCACCCGGGTGAGGTCGAGCACGCGGACGCCCTCGGCGGGCAGACCGGCGGGGCCGAGCGGGCGGGCGGCGGCCCCGTCCGTCACCCGGGTCTCGACCAGCGGGACCGCGGGGCCGCCGGCCGGCGCGACGGCCACCGCGAGCGCTCCCGCCCGGTAGGCGCGCTCCTGGATCCACTCGGCCGGGTGCTCGCGCAGCGTCGCGGCCAGCGGTTCGGGGCCGGTGTCGGCGGGCAGTCCGAGCGCGGTGAGCAGCCGGGCCCGGTGGTGCGGGTAGTTGGCGTGGGTGCGGACCCAGCCGTCGGCGGTCTGCCAGAAGCCGGAGAGCGGGGCGAAGCTGACGGGGGCGCGACCGTCGATCCGCAGGTGGCGTTCGCTGACGAAGGCGGTGGCCACCGCGCCCTGGTCGATCCGGACCGCCGGCACCGGGCCGCCCGACCGCAGCGCGGACAGCTCCCCGGCGGCCAGCGAGCAGGCGGCGACGGTGGCCCGGGCGAGCTGCCGGACCGGCAGCCGGGCGGGCAGCACGCCCTCGGGCCCGTGGAAGGAGACCCGCTCCAGCAGGTCGGCGGGCCCGCCCAGGGCGGCCCAGGCGTGCGCGGTGGGGCCGTCGGGGGCGGCGGCGGGCGGGGTGGCGGGTAGCGGACGCTCTGTCATGCCCGCATTCTGCTCCGGTTCTCAGGCGCTCGCCGTGACGCCCGCCACCAGCATCAGCAGCACCGCGGAGACCATCGTCATCCGCCGGGCGGCCTGCGGGGTGGCGCCGAACCGGCCGCCCAGCCGGCCACTGGCGTGCGCGACCAGGGCGTAGACGACCGCGCAGGCCAGCACGTTGAGCGAGCCGAGCGCGAGCACCTGGCCGCCGACCGGCAGCGCGGCGGCCGGGTCGACGAACTGCGGCACCAGGGAGAGGTAGAGCAGCAGGCCCTTGGGGTTGAGCAGGGCGGTGAGCATGCTCTGGCGCAGCACGGTGGCGGTGGGTTGCGGCGGTGCCTGCGCGAAGGCGGTGGCCCGGCCCCGGCGCAGCGCGAGGAGCATGCCGGCCGCCAGCACCAGCAGGTACCCGGCGCCGACCAGCCGGAGCACGGGCAGGGCGGCGGGCACCGCCCGCAGCGCGGCGGCGAGGCCGGCGCTGGAGAGCAGGGTGTGCACGGCGTATCCGGCGCAGACGCCGGCGACGGCGACCAGTGCGGCGCGGCGGCCCTGGCCGAGGCCGCGGGCGGCGATGTAGAGCCAGTCGGGGCCCGGGGTGCAGACCAGGAGCAGGTCGACCCCCAGGAAGAGGAGGAGGGCGTGCGTGTCCATGGTCGTGACCTGTCGTGTTGGTTCCGGCGCTACGGTCACTGAAGGTAGCCGGAACGGCTCGGCACACGATGGCCACTTCCTGCCCGTTCGGTCCGCGATTTGGCAGAATATTGCGCTATGGACCGTATCGACCGCAGAATCCTCCGCGAGCTCCAGCAGGAGGGCCGCCTCACCAACGCCGAACTGGCCGCCCGGGTGGACCTCACCCCCTCGCCGTGCCTGCGCCGGGTCCGGCAGCTGGAGCAGGACGGCGTGATCCGCGGCTACCGGGCGCTGCTGGACGGCGCGGCGGTGGGCCGCGGCTTCCAGCCCTTCGTGACGATCACCATGCGGCACGAGGACCGGGCGACGGTGGCCGAGTTCGAACACCGGGTGGCGGAGCTGCCCGAGGTGGTGGAGGCGCACCGGCTCTTCGGCGAACCGGACTACCTGCTGCGGATCGCGGTGGCGGACATCGCGGCCTACGAGCGGTTCATCACCGACGTGCTCTCCGGGCTGCCCGGGATCGCCCAGGTGAACTCGCACCTGACCATGAAGCAGGTGAAGGCCGACCGCGGCATCCCGACCGGTGGGTAGCCGACCACGGGGGGCGGGGCCGCGTCAGAACGTGAAGCGCAGCGCCCGCACCCGGTGGTCGAAGTTGGACGGGACCAGCTCCGGCTCGCCCACCGAGCGGGCCTGCGGCAGGCGGGTGAAGAGCTCCCGGTAGAGCACCTTCATCTCCTGCCGGGCGAGGTGCGCGCCCAGGCAGTAGTGCGGCCCGCCACCGCCGAAGCCGAGGTGGGGGTTGGGGGTGCGGGTGATGTCGAAGGCGTCCGGGTCGGTGAAGACGCTCTCGTCGCGGTTGGCGGAGCCGAAGAAGAGCACCGCCTTCTCCCCCGCCCGCAGCAGGGGGCCCTCGGGGCCGCCCAGCCGGTGGTCGACGGCCAGGGTGCGGCGGAACTGGATGATCGGCGTCGCGTGGCGGACGATCTCGTCCACCGCGCCGCCGAGGTGGCGGTCCGGGTCGCCGAGCAGCAGGGCCCGCTGCTCGGGGTGGACGGTGAGCAGGTGCAGGCCGTGGGCCAGTGCGTTGCGGGTGGTCTCGACACCGGCGACCAGCAGCAGGGAGAAGAACGCGCCGAGCTCCCGGCCGGTCAGCCGGCGGCCGTCGACGTCGGCGGTGACCAGGGCGGAGATGAGGTCGTCGGTGGGCCGGCGGCGCCGCTCCCGGCCGAGTTCGGCGACCATGCCCTGCATCCGGGCGAGCGCCCGCAGGCCCCGCCCGGGCACCCGGATCCGGCTGCGCAGCGGCCGGGCCACCCCGGTGTTCTCGGAGGCGTGGTTGACCTGGTCGAGGATCGCGCGGCGGGGCTCCTCCGGGATGCCCATCATGTTGCAGATGACCTGGAAGGGGAGCTCGGCGGCGACCGAGGTGACGAAGTCCTCGGGCCGGTCCCGTGCCACCCGGTCGATCAGGCGGGCGGCGACCAGGCGGATGTCGTCCTCGACCCGGGCGATCAGGCGCGGCGTGAACGCCCGGGAGACGATCCGGCGCAGCTGGGCGTGGCGGGGGTCGTCCAGGTTGACCATCGAGTCGCCGAACAGCGCCCGGACCCAGCGGGCGGGTTCGGGGGTGGTGACCCCGGGACCGCTGAGGAACACCGCGGGGGTGCGGCTGGCCTCGACCACGTCGGCGTGCCGGACCAGGGCGTGGTAGCCCTTGGCGCCCTTGGCGCCCTTGGCACTCCTGCCGCTCCTGGCGCCCTTGGCGCCGCCGGCCCGCTCCCCGGCCCGTTCGCCGACGAAGACCGGGCCGGGGAGTCGGCGCAGCTCGGCGAAGGCGGCGGCCCGGGCCGGCGCGGGCAGCTGCCAGAACCCGGGGTCGGCGAGGTCGACGGCGGGGGTGTCCGTCGCGGCCACTGTGCCCATGCCGGGCCTCCTGTCCTGTCGGTGCCCACATTTAGTCAGCACCGACCGGCAGGGTGTCAAACCGCAACTACCATGCGATGAAACGATATTCAGACGCGCGCATGCGAGGTGATGTCCGCGCCGAACTCCTCGATCATCGCCGGGGTGACGGTCGGCCGGGCCCGGGCGATGGCCGCCAGGTAGTCCTCGGTGCTCGCCCCGTCGGCGGCGTCCGGCCCCGTCGCGGCGGGGTCCGGCCCTGTCACGGCGGCTCCGGCCGGGTCCGCTCCGGCCGGGTCCGCTCCGGCGAGGTCCCGTTCGAAGGCCGCCTGGGCGGCGACCCGGGCGGCGTGCTCGATGTCCGCCGGGGTGAACAGCTCGCTCGCCCCCACCAGCGCGTCGAGGTCCACGTCCGCCCGGCCGGCCGCGTACCGGGACCAGATGGCGGAGCGCGCGGCCGGGTCCGGAGTGCCGATCGGGATCAGGTAGTCGAAGCGGCCCGGGCGCAGGAACGCCGGGTCCAGCGAGCGGATCGAGTTGGTCGCGCAGACCAGCAGCCGTTCCTCGCCCTCCCGGAACCCCGGGATGAGCTTGAGCAGCTCGTTGGTGACGCCGTGCATGCCGCCCTGGACGCCCTCGGTGCGCAACGGCGCGATCTCCTCCACCTCGTCGATGAAGACCAGCGCGCGCTCCAGCCGGCCGATCCGGGCGAAGGCGTCGCGCAGCGCGGCCGCCAGGTTGCCCTCGTCGGCCAGCCGGGACGGCAGCAGTTCGACGAACGGCCAGCCGAGCCGGGAGGCGATCGCCCGGGCGAAGGTCGTCTTGCCGGTACCGGGCGGTCCGAACAGGGCGATCGCGCGCGGCGGGCGCACACCGTGCCGGGCGGCCCGCTCGGGCTCGGCGAGCGGCGCCACCACCCGGCGCTCGATCAGGTTCTTCTCGGTCTCCATCCCGGCCACCTTGGCCCAGAGGTCGCCCGGCAGCAGCCGGCCGCCGAGTTCCTCCAGGAGTCCGCTCGCCGCGCCCGCCTGCGGCTCGTCCTTCTCGAAGTAGGCGGCCGCGGGGCGGCGGGTGTAGCCGGCGTTGTGCAGGCCCTCGCCGAGCAGTTCCTCCTCGGGCAGCACATAGGCGATGCGGCGCACCCGGCAGGCCACCAGCCGGCGCTCCAGCTCGCGCAGCAGCGAACTCGCCAGGCCCCGGCCGCGCCAGGCCGGCGCGATCGCGATCCGCATCACCCAGGCGCGCTCGCCCGCCACGCAGGCGAGCGCGGCACCGATCGGCGCCCCCTGGTGCACGGCGACCACGGCCGGCTGGCGCGAGGTCAGCGCGCTGATGCACTCCGCCAGGGAGAACACCGACTCCTGGCCGAGCTCCGCCGTGGTGTCGATCAAGTGGACCACCGCCGCGAGGTCGTCCTCGCGATAGTCGTGAACCAGCCAGTACATCGGCCCGCCCGCCTCTCCGTGCTCACCGGCCCGTGCCGTCGTCGACCGGCGGCGCGGCGCCGCGCGGTGCCCAGACGGTACGGGCGGGCGCGGGCGGCGGTCCCGTGCCGGAACGGACAAGCCGGGGCCGGGCGACCGTACGAACCGCCTCTGGCGCGCCGCCCTCGGGGGCCGGCGACGGCCGTGCACCGGCCGGGCGGCGGCGGTCCGGCCGACCCCGGTCGACTGCCCCGGTCGACTGCCCCTCCGATCGCCCGTCCGATCGCTTGGCCGATTGCCCGTCCGGGCAGCCGGGACCGGGCGGCCGGGCATGCTCTCACGGGGCCGAACCGGCCAATACCCGAGGGCGCGGTCCTGGCCCGCCGGGGCGAATGCGACGATGAGTGTCATCGTGATGACCGACCGAATCCGCGCACTGCGCGCCGTGGTCTTCGCCGCGCTCTGCGTGGCGCTGGCCGCCGCGGCGCACGTCACCATGGCCGGCGCCGGCGTCTCCCCGCCGGTCCTGGCGGGCGCCTTCGGTCTCACCCTCGGCTTCGGCTGGCTGCTGGCCGGCAAGCGGCGGGGGCTCGGTCCGATCAGTGTCTGGATGGTCGCCGCGCAGAGCGCGCTGCACCTGATGTTCGAACAGGCCGGGGCCCTGGCCGCCGACCGCGGCGGGTTCGGCCGCATCGCCACGACGGACTGGGCCGGCCTGCTGCTCTGCAATCCGGACCAGACGCCCACCGGGCTCTCCCCCGCCGACCTGGCCCGGATGGCCGGGATCGACCCCGACGTGCCGCCCGCCACGGGCGTCCGCGTCCTGACCGGGACGCACCACCACGGCACCGCGGCCGCGGTGGGCCCGCCTCCGGCCACGGCCGCCGCGGACCACGGGCTGGCGGGCCTGACCGGCGGGTCCGGCCTGTCCGGCGACGCGGCCGGGCTGTCCGGAGCATCGGGGATGCCGAGGATGCCGGGGATGTCCGGCCACGACATGGCGGCTCACTCCATGTCGGCCGGGATGCTCACCGCCCACCTGCTCGCCGCACTCGCCTGCGCGCTGCTGCTCCGGCGCGGCGAGACGGCGCTGACCCGGCTGTTCGAACTGCTCGGAGCACTCGGCACCGTGCTGGCCGGGGTCCTGCTGCTCCCGGTGCTCGCCCTGCTCACCCGACCGCGCGGCTTCGAGCCGCCGGTCCCGCCCCGGCCTGCCGCCCGTCGGGCCCGCCCGCCCCGACCGGTCCTGCTCTCGCACGCCCTCGTCCGGCGCGGGCCGCCGTCCTTCGCTGCCGCCTGCTGACGCGCCCGCCGCCCGACGCCGTTCCGGTGTCCGCGCCGCGGTGGGCAGGTCGCCCCGCGCCGTCGCCGTAGGCCGCGCCGCCGGGGCCCGGGCCCGCACGCCCCGCCGCCCCCTGCCGGGACACGGCGATCCGTGCGCGTCCACCGACGCCGAGCGCGCCGCCCGCAGCGGCCACCGCTCCCGAGCACTCTCCTCAGGACCTCTTCATGCCTGACTACGACGGCGCACCGGCCTCGCCCGGCGCCACCGTCCTACCGCTCCGGCCCCGACCCGTCGTCCCCCTGCCCGGGACCGCCCGTCACGCCGGGACCGCCCGCACCCGACCCGCGCCCGCCCAGGCTCGCGAGCAGGTTCGCCGACCATGCCGCCGAGGGGCCGTCCGGGTCGATCCCCGTCGTGCGACCGCGCAGCCGTTCCGCCTGCTCCTGCCAGCCGCGGCAGGCCTCGCAGCGCGCGAGGTGCTTGTCCAGCCGCCGGTCCGGCAGACCGGTCGGCTCACCGTCGAGACGGGCGGACAGAGCAGTACGGAACTGGGCGCATCTCATGTGACCATCGTCCCGCACCGGGCCCCGGGCCGGACCGACCGGGTGGGGGTCCGGCATGGATGACGAGCAGCTGACCGCGCTGGCCCTCGCCGCCCGCGCGGGCCGGCCGGCCGACGTCGAGGCCTTCGTCATGGCCACCCAGCGGGACGTGTGGCGGTTCGTCGCCCATCTGACCGACGTGCAGTCCGCCGACGACCTCGCCCAGGAGACCTTCCTGCGCGCGCTGCGGAGCCTGCCCGGTTTCGCCGGCCGCTCCTCCGCCCGCACCTGGCTGCTGTCGATCGCCCGGCGGACCGTCATCGACCGCTACCGCACCGCCGCCGCCCGCCCGCGCTGCGCCGCCCTGCCGGACTGGGAGGAGGCCGCCGAACGGCAGAGCGCCCCGCCCGCCGCCGGGTTCGAGGACGGCGTCGCGCTCGGCGACCTGCTCGACCGGGTGCCCGCGCAGCGCCGGGAGGCCTTCGTGCTCACCCAGGTGGTCGGCCTCAGCTACGCCGAGGCCGCCGCGGTGGCCGGCTGCCCGGTCGGCACCGTCCGCTCCCGGGTCGCCCGGGCCCGCGAGGAACTGATCGCCCGCCTGCGGGCGGCCGAGGCCGGCGACCCGGCGTCTCCGGGGCCGGCCACCCCGCTGGCCGCCGCCTGCTGACGCCGCGCCACCGGCCCGGTCGGCGCGTCCGGGCCCGGTTCCTCCCTCATCGGGGAAAGGACCGGGCGGGCGCGCCGACCGGGCCCGGGGCCGGAGCGTCGGGGCTGGAGCGTCGGGCCTGGCGCGTCAGGCCTGGGCGCGGAAGGCGGCGGGGCGCTCGGGCGAGGCCTCGGCCAGCGCCTTGACGACCGCGTCCACGCCGGCCCGCAGACCGTAGACGGGGGTGTCGGGCTGCTGGCGCCAGGAGTCGTCCAGACCGCCCGCGTCCACGCTGTCGAAGCCCAGCTCGTCGATCAGGGCCCGGACGACGCGCTTGGCGGCCTCGTCGTCACCGGCCACCGGGAGCGCCAGCCGGTCCGGGTCGCCCTGCGGGCGCGGCCGCTCCAGCAGGTCCTCGGCGTAGGTGCCGTTGAAGGCCTTCACCACCGGGTGCCCGAGGTGGCCCTCCGTCCACCGGCTCTCGGTCTGCCCCTCCTCGATGGCCGCGATCCGGCCGTCCCGCTGCTGCGGGTAGTAGTTGCCGGTGTCGATCACGACGAAGCCCTCGGCCGCGCCGTCGAACAGGCCGGACGGCAGGTCCGGCACGTTCTTCAGCGGCACCGTCACCACCACGATCTCGGCGCCGCGCGCCGCCTCCGTCGCGGCGACCGGCGTGGCGCCGGTCTCCTCCGCCAGCGCGGCCAGGGTCTGCGGGCCGCGCGAGTTGGCCACGGACACCTCGTGCCCGAGGGCGGTGAGCCGACGGGTGAGGTTGCCGCCGATGTTGCCCGCGCCGATGATGCCGATCTTCATGATGATCCTTCCGGTGCTGCCGCGATCATGCGTCGTGCCTGGCTGCAACCCCGGAACGGACCGGGCTATTTCCCCGTGCCGCCATCGGAGCGACCCCCGTGCCGCCGTCCGACCGACTCGCGTCCCTGCCGGACCGGCAACGGGCCGACGGGGTCGATCGTGCCGGGAGAACCGGGGCCCAACCAGGGCTGGACAGGCGCTGAACCAGGGGCTTCCTAGATCACTAATGGTCTAGACCAGCCATCCGGTCGCCACATTCCGGCCAACCGGGAAATTCCCTCAGGTGTTCGGAACCGGAGCTCCCCCGCCCCCGACTGCTGTACCGGACGCCGCCGACGAGGCGGTGTCGCACGGCACGGCAAGCGGAGGAGGACCCATGGCAGCGCGACAGGCGCCGGCCACCGGCGGACCGGGTGACGGTCCGGCAGAGCCGCCGGACCGGTGGATCCTGGTCGTGGCGGCCGGGCTGCTCTCGTTCGTGGCGATGCTCGACATGAACGTCGTCAACCTGGCGCTCACCGACATAGCCGCCGGACTGCACGTCTCGTCGACCACCGCCCAGTGGGCCGTCCTCGGCTACCAGCTCCCGCTGGTGGCGCTGCTGCTGCCGGCCGGGCGCTGGCTCGGCCAGGTCGGCGCCCGGTCCGCCCTGCTGCTGGCCGTCAGCTGCTTCGCGCTCTGCAGCGTGCTCGCCGCCGTCGCCCCGTGGGCGGGCTGGCTGATCGCGGCGCGGCTCGCCCAGGGCGCCTTCGGCGCGGTGCTGTTCGTGCTGATGCCGGTGCTGGCCGCCACCGCCGTCCGGCCCCAGCTGCGCGGCCGGGCGATGAGCGTCCCCGCCACCCTCGGCCCGCTCGGCGCCGTCACCGGGCCGGTGCTCGGCGGCCTGCTGCTCGACCACGTCGGCTGGCGGGCCATCTTCCTGGTCAAGCTGCCGGTCTGTCTGGTCGCCCTGGCGATCGCCTACCGGCACGCCCCGCGGGGCGGCCGGCTGCGCCTGCCCGACCGGGGCTCCCTCGGCGACGCCGCGCTGATCGGCTCGGCCGTGGCCGCCGTCATGCTCGGGCTCACCCTCGCCCCCGACCGGCCCGGCCTGCTGCTGCTCGCCCTGCCCGCCGCCCCGCTGGTGGCGCTCTGGCTGCGCCGGCCCGGGGGGCGGCCGGTCACCGCCGTGCTGCGCGCCTCCGGCACCGCCGGCGTGAACGGCTCGGTGCTGGCCCTGGCCGCCGGCTTCGCCGCCACCCACTACCTGCTCGCCCAGCACCTGCGCCGGGACGACGGGATCAGCGCCACCACCACCGCCCTGACCATGCTGGCGTTCCCGCTGGGCATGGTCCTGGCCGGCCGCTTCGGCGGGCGGCTGGCCGACCGCTGGGGCGCCCGGCCCACCGCGCTGACCGGCGCCGTCGTCACCGCCACCGGTCTGCTGCTGCTCGTCCCGCTGGACTCCGGCTGGACGCCGGCCGACATCTCCTGGCGGCTCGCGCTCGCCGGGGCCGGCATGGGCCTCAACGGCGGCCCGGTGCAGGCCCTGGTGATGAGCGCCGCCCGCACCGGGCAACTGGCCACCGCCGGCTCCGTCGTCCAGCTCTCCCGCAGCCTCGGGTTCGCCCTCGGCCCGGCCCTCGGCACCTCCGCCGCCCTGGTCGGCGGCAGCGGCCCCACGGCCGGCCGCGCCGGACTCGTCCTCGCCACGCTGGCCGCCACCACGGCCGTGGCCCTCCTCGCCCTGCACCACCGCGCCGCCCGCGCCGCGCTCCCCCCGCTCCCCGAGCAGGCCGGGAGCACCGACGGGGCGAGCGGCGCCGACAGCACGACGCGCTCCAGAGCCTGACGAAGCGCCCTCGCGCGCACCACCGATCCCGACCGGAGGACCCCGCATGACCGACACCGTCCACGACCCGACCGCCGCCGGCCCGGCGGACACCCCGCGCTGCCCGTTCGGTTACGACGAACTCCCGGACCCGGTACCGCTGTACGGGCCCGCGTACAAGAGCGACCCCTATCCGCTCTACCGGCGGATGCGGGAGGCCGGGCCGGTCCACCGGGTCCGGTTCCCCAGCGGGATCGCCGCCTGGCTGGTGACCGGCTACCGGGCCGCCCACGAGACCCTCAACGACCCGCGGCTCGGCAAGAACCACGCCCTGGGCAACGAGGGCTGGCGCCGGCTCGCCTCGATCATGCCCGAGCCGCAGCACTCCCAGCTCCAGGTCCACCTGCTGCACCAGGACCCGCCGAAGCACACGCAGATGCGCCGGCTCGTCCTGGACGCCTTCGCGCCGCGCCGGGTGGAGTCCCTGCGGCCGCGCGTCCAGGAGCTCGCCGACGCCCTGGTCGACGAGCTGCCCGGGACCGGCGGCGCCGACCTGGTGGCCGGCTTCGCGGCCCACTACCCCTTCCGGGTGCTCGCCGAAGTCATCGGACTCCCGCCGGAGTTGGCCGCCCGCTTCGACCGGGACTGGGGCAAGGTCGTCCAGCCGGTCGGCCCGCAGGACCCGGGCCGGCCGGCCTACGAGGGCCGGCTGCGCGGCCTCCAGGGGTACATCGCCGACGTGGTGGCCCACAAGCGCGCCCACCACGACCCCGCCGGGCCCGACACGGACCTGCTCGGCCGGCTCGTCGCCGCCTGCGACGCGGGCGAGTTGACCCCCGAGGAGCGCGACTCGATCGTGTTCCAGCTGCTGGTGGCCGGCCAGGAGCCCGTCACCAACCAGATCACCACCATGCTGATCACCCTGCTGCGCCACCCCGAGCAGCTCGCCCGGCTGCGCGAAGGTATCGCCGCCGACCCGGGCCTGCTCACCCGCGCGGTGGAGGAACTGCTGCGCCACGACGCCGCGTTCGAGCTCACCACCTGGCGCTTCTTCGCCGAGGACAGCGACCTGTACGGCACGACCGTCCCCGCCGGCGACTCCGTGATCGTCTCGCTCTGCGCCGCCAACCGCGACGACGAGCAGTTCCCCGAGGCCGACGTCCTCGACTTCGACCGCACCCCCAACGCCCACCTGGCCTTCGGCCACGGCATCCACTACTGCCCCGGCGCGGCCCTGGCCCGGCTCGAACTCCAGATCGCCCTCGCCACCCTGCTCACCCGGCTGCCCGGACTGCGGCCGTCCACCGAGGACGGCGCGGGAATCGACGCGCTCACCTGGGTGCCCGCCGTGCTCGCCCGGGGCGTGAACCGCCTCCCGGTCGCCTACGACCGGCGGGTCTGACCGCCCCGAAGCCCCCGCACTCCCTCCCGTCGTCCCGGCGGCCACCGCCGGGCGTGGCTCCCGCCTGCCCCGAAGCCCGCACACCGTTCGTCCCGTGGAGGACCACCATGCCACCTACCGGCGTCGCGACCGACTCCCCGACCGACACCCGTTCCCCGGCCACCACCGCGGCCGGTACCACCGCCCGACCCGCCGAACACGGGCCCACCGACCACCGAACCGCCGAGCCCCGGCCGGGCGCCGCCCCGCCCGGCGCCGCCCGCCGCCCCGGCGCCCCGGCGCCGGAGTCCGTGCCGCGGATCTGCGCCGCGATCCTGGAGCTGCTGCTCCCGCACCGCCGGGCCTCCGACCCCGAGGTCGACGCCACGACCGCCGACTTCCCGCTCCAGCTGGAGCAGTTGGCCGACTTCGTCGCCGCCGGTGACCCGATCGTGTTCACCCTGCCCGGCTTCCCCTGCAAGTCGCCCAACTCCGCCAAGGTCCTCGGCCACCTGCCCGACGAGGGCGAACGCCTCTCGCTCACCTTCCTCGACCGGCTCTGCGAGGAGATCGGCACGCTCTACGAGCCCGGCGCACAGATCCTCATCTGCTCCGACGGCCACATCTTCGGCGACCTCATCCACGTCCCCGACGACCACATCGACGAGTACTCCGATGCGCTCTCCGCGATGATCGCGCGGGAGGGCCTGAGCCACCTCGCCACCTTCGACCTGCGGGCCGTCCTCGGCGACCTGCCGTTCGACGAGAAGCGGGCCCGGGTGCACGCCCAGTACGCGCCCAGCAAGGAGGAGTTGCGCGAGCAGGTGCTCACCGACGAGGAGACCCTGCGCCTCTACCGCGGCATCACCCGGTTCCTCACCGAGGACACCGCCGGCTTCACCGGCACCAGGTCCGCCCTGCAGCGCGACTGCCGGCAGCGCGCGTACGGCGTCATCCAGCGCAGCCGCGCCTGGGGCGACCTGATCGCCGAGCAGCACCCCCGGTCCTTCCGGCTCTCCATCCACCCCCAGCGGGTCGGCGTGGCGAAGTTCGGCATCCGGCTGCTGGAGGCCGCCGACGTCTGGATGACGCCGTGGCACTCCGCCGTGCTCCACCGCCCGGACGGGCGCTGGGAGTTGCTACGCAGCGAGGAGGCCGGGCGGATCGGCCGGCTGGTGGAGCGCGACGGCCGCCCGAGCCACTACGAGACCTCCTGACGCTTCGGCGATCCCGCCATCGAGGCGGGCGTGCGGTGGTCGAACGCGATCAACGGATCACCCGTGAGCGGGTGTTCGACCACCGCCGCCCGCACCCCGAAAACCTTGGCCAACAGCTCGGCGGTCAGCACCTCGCGCGGCGGCCCGGACGCCACCAGGGCGCCCTCGTGCAGAACGTGCAGGCGGTCGCAGACCGAGGCCGCCGCGTTGAGGTCGTGCAGCGCGATCAGCGTGGTGCGGCGCTGTTCGCGCAGCAGCCCGAGCAGCTCGACCTGGTGCCGGACGTCCAGGTGGTTGGTCGGCTCGTCCAGCACCAGGACGTCCGGCTGCTGGGCCAGCGCCCTGGCCAGCAGCACGCGCTGGCGTTCACCGCCGGACAGCTGGGCGAACCGGCGGTCCGCCGCGCCGGCCATCTCGACCCGCTCCAGGGCGTCCGCGACCAGCCGGTGGTCCTCCGCGTCGTCCGCCGCGAAGGCCCGCTTGTACGGGGTGCGGCCCATCGCCACCACCTCGCGGACGGTCAACTCGAATTCCCCGCCGCGCTCCTGGGGCAGCGCGGCGATGTGCCGCGCGGACTGCGCCGCGGTCAGCCCGGCCAGCTCCCGGCCGGCCAGCAGAACCCGCCCGGCACTCGGCCGCAGATGCCGGTAGACGGTGCGCAGCAGGCTGGACTTGCCGCTGCCGTTCGGGCCGACCAGCCCGGCGATCTCCCCCTCCTCGGCGACCAGGTGGACGCCGGCCACCACCGTCCGCCCGGACAGGGTGACACTCAGATCCTCGACCGCGATCCTCAATTCCGCTCCAGTCGTCGGTCCAGCAGGAAGAGCAGGGTGGGCGCGCCGAGCAGCGCGGTGACCACCCCGATGGGCAGCTCCTGGGTGTCCAGGGCGGTCCGGGCGAGGGTGTCGACCACCACCAGCAGCACCGCCCCGGTGAGCGCGGACAGCGGCAGCAGCCGGCGGTGGTCGCCGCCGACCAGCAGCCGGCAGACGTGCGGCACCATCAGCCCGACGAAGCCGATCGCGCCCGAGACGGCGACCAGCACCCCGGTCAGGACGCTGGTGACGACGAAGATCTCGCGGCGCAGCCGGGTGACGTCCACCCCGAGCCCGGCCGCCGTCTCGTCGCCCATCAGCAGCGCGTTCAGGCTCCGCGCGCGGGCCTGGAGCAGCGCCAGCCCGAGGGCCACGGCGACGGCGGGGACGGCCAGTTGACCCCAGACCGCGCCGCTGAGGCTGCCCATCAGCCAGAACAGCACGCCCCTGGTCTGCTGTTCGTCGCTGGTCTGCAGGACGAGGTAGCTGGTGAAGCCGGCGAGGAACTGGCCGATGCCGATGCCGGCCAGCACGAGCCGCAGCGGCGAGAACCCGCCGCCGCGCCGGGCCAGCAGCCAGACCAGGGAGAACGCCGCCAGCGCGCCGAGGAAGGCGGCCAGCGAGATGGTCAGTCCGACCGCGCTGCCGAAGGCCAGCTCCAGGCCGAGGCCGCCGCCGAGGACGATCACCGCGACCGCGCCGAGCGAGGCTCCGGAGGAGATCCCGAGCAGGTAGGGGTCGGCGAGCGGGTTGCGGACCAGTGCCTGGACGGCGGTGCCGACCAGGCCGAGCCCGGCCCCGACCATCGCCGCCAGCAGGGCGCGCGGGACACGCAGTTGCCAGACGATGAGGTCCCGGGTGCCGGGCTCGGGAGCGCGGCCGGTGAGCCGGTGGGCGACCACCGACCAGACCTCGCCCGGGGCGATGTCCACCGAGCCGAGCGAGACGGCGGCGGTCAGCGCGGCGACCAGGGCGAGGGCGAGCACGACGGCCAGCGGCCCGGCGCGCAGCGTCCCCGTCCGGCTCCGCCTGGCGGTGACGGCGGCCGATGCCACCGGCCTACCGGCCCTTCTCGACGAGCGCCGGGTACACGGTGGCGGCGATCTGCCGCACCGTGTCGGCGTTGCGCACCCCAGCGATGGTGGTGACCTCGGAGCCGATCCGCAGGAAGTGGCCCTCCTGGACGGCCTTCAGGCCCTGGGTCGCGGGGAAGCCGCGCAGGAAGGCCTCGGCGTCCTCGAACGCCTTGCGGTTCTCCTCCTCGGTGCCCCGGTTGCGCACGGCGAGCTGGATCCAGTCCGGGTTCTTGGCGACCACGTCCTCCCAGGACGCCGGCTTGAAGTCGGCGTCGCAGTCGGCGAACACGTTGCGGGCGCCCGCCAGGGTGATGACCGCGTTGGCGACCTGCCGGCCGCAGACCGATATCGGCTGCTTGGTCCCGGCGTCGAAGTCGAACAGGAAGTAGCTCGGCCGCTGGTCGGCGGGCACCGCGGCGGTCGCGGTGCGGACCTCGGCGATCTGCCGCTCCATCCCGGTGACCAGTTCCTCGGCCCTGGCCGCCGTACCGGTCACCGCGCCGAGCCGGCGGATGTCCTCCTCCACCTGGGAGAGGTCGGTGCGCGGCGCGGGGGCGGCCTTCGGCGTACCGGCGCAGGCGGTGGAGAGCAGCATGACGTGCTGGATCCCCGCGGCCGCGAACTCCTGCTCGCTCGGCACCGCGCCCGCCCCGCCCATCATCGGCATCGAGCCGAAGGTGTCCACGTAGAGGTCGGCGCCCGAGCCGAGCAGCTTCTCCTTGGCGATCACCTTGGCGCCCAGGACGGGCACCCTCGCGCCCTGCTCGGCCAGCGCCGCCGGCAGACTGCCCTTGCCCGGCGGGAACCCGGTGCCGACGACCCGGTCGCCCGCGCCGAGTTGGAGCAGCATCTCCAGGGCGGCGGCATTGCTGGTGACGATCCGCTTCGGGGCCTGCTGGACGATGGTCTCCTTGCCCTGGCAGTCCGCCACCCTCACCGGGAACCCGGAAGCGGCGGACTGGCCCGCCCCACCGGTCCCGTCACCGCCGGCGCTGCTCCCCCCACCGCCGCTCCCGCAGGCCGTGGCGAACAGGGCGATGGCGGCCGCGATGCCGCAGAACACGCGAGGGCGCATGGAACTCTCCTGGTCAATGATCGTGCTCGGGCCCTTCCTGGGAGCCCGGACCAGGTAGTCGGCCGCCGCACCCGCCCGGTTCCCACGACTTTCCCCCGCCGGACGGGCCCGTTCGGCCTAGGGTTTGCCGCATGGCCTCCCACCTCGCCCAGCCGCCCGGGCCGCCCGAGTTTCCCGGGCCGCCGTCCGACCCGTCGTCAGGGTCCGGTCCGCGAGCGGGGTCCCGGCCGGGCGGGCCCGGCGGGGTGACCGTCGGCGGGCCGCCGATCCGGGTGGACGACCTCGGGCTGCGGGTGCCGTCCGGGCCCGGCCCGGTCCGGCGGATCGTGTCGCTGGTCCCCTCGCTGACCGAGGCCGTCGCCGCCACCGCTCCCGGCCTGCTGGTCGGCGCCACCGACTGGTGCAGCCACCCCGCCGACCTCGCCGTGGCCAGGATCGGCGGCACCAAGAACCCCGACGTCCGCCGGATCGCGGCCCTCGCGCCGGACCTCGTCCTCGCCAACGACGAGGAGAACCGCCGCCCCGACCTCGACGCGCTGCGCGCCGCCGGCCTGGCCGTCTGGGTCACCGACATCCGCACCCTGGAGCAGGCCTTCGACTCCCTCCACCGCCTGCTCACCCTCGGCTGCGGACTCCCCCGCCCCGCCTGGCTGGACGCCGCCGAGGCCGCCTGGGCGGCGTCCACCCCGCCCGGACCGGTGCTCCGGCGGGCCGTCGTCCCGGTCTGGCGTCGCCCCTGGATGGTGCTCGGCCGCGACACCTTCGCCGGCGACCTGCTCCGGCGCCTCGGCGTCCAGGTGACGCTGCACGCCGGCCACCCGGACCGCTACCCCGCCGTCCCCCTGCCCGAACTCCTCGCGAGCGGGCCCGAGGTGGTCGTCCTCCCCGACGAGCCGTACCGCTTCACCGCCGAGGACGGCCCCGAGGCGTTCCCCGGCATCCCGGCGGCCCTGCTCAGCGGACGCCATCTGACCTGGTACGGACCGTCGTTGGCGCAGGCGCCCCGGGTACTCGGCGCGCAGCTGGCCCGCGCCCGGCCGGGAGCGGCGCCGGACTGACCGGGCCACCCCGAGCCGGACCGCCACGCGGCCGCCGGGATGCCGTAGCCGCGTACCGAACGTCGCTCCGGGGCCCGCGTCGGTAGGACGATCACACCGTCGTAGGATGACCGCCTCTCGCCGGGACGGCCGGCGAAAACGGGGGGCGGAAATCCATGAAGGTGCGTGCTTCACGGCAGGCGCTGGTTCTCGTGTCGGCGGCGGCCGTGTCGACGGCGCTGCTGACGGGCTGCGGCAGCAAGAAGGCGGACGGCAGCACCGACGCCGCGGCGGGCCCGGCGGTGGCCGCCACCGCCGGGGTCTCGCCCTCCGGGACCCCGACGGCCGACGTCCCGGCGACGGCGAGCCCTTCGCCCGGCACGAGCACCTCGCCCGGCCCCAGCGCCTCGCCGAGTGCGACGGCGGGCAAGTCGGCCAAGCCGAGCCCGACCGCGTCGGCGAGCACGGCCAGGCCCGGCACCACCAAGCCCGCGGACCCGGCCGCCAAGGCCACCAGCGCGCCCCCGGCGGCCCAGGCGGCCCCGGCCCCGGCCGCCGTCGCCGCGGCGCCCGCACCGACCGCGAAGCCCGGCCCGGTCGCACCCCCGCCGCCGCCCGCGCCCGCCACCCCGCACGTCCCGCCGCTGCAGAGCGGCTGCACCCCGACCAAGCCCCAGCCCGACGAGCCGAAGGAGGCCGTCGCGGCGGCGCTCGGCTCGGCCGCCGGGCAGTCCCGGACGCTGTTCCTCAGCAACGGCGGCACGGACCGGCTCCCGGCGCTGCCGGTCAACCTGGTCAAGGCGATCGCCTGGCAGGAGAGCGGCTGGCAGTCCGGCATCCTCGCCTGCGACGGCGGCATCGGCACCATGCAGATCATGCCCGCCACCGTCAGCTGGATGAACAGCAAGTTCGGCACCACCTCCGACCCGAAAACGCTGGCCGGCAACGTCCAGCTCGGCACCCAGCTGCTCGACTGGCTGGTCGCCTACTACGGCGACTCCTCCTTCGGCGGGAAGTACGACCTCTCCCCCGACCCGGCCACCGGCCGGACACCGCTGCTCGACCTGGTGATCGCCGCCTACAACGCGGGCGCGGGCAACGTGCACTACAACACCGTCACCGACCCCGTCACGGGCGCGACCGGCGGGAGCGTGGCCATCCCGAACCCGGGCTACGTCGCCAACGTCAAGGCGCTGATGGCCGGCGCCCCCTGGAACAAGGCCGGCTGATCACGGAGCTGACCACGGCGAAGGGCCCGGTGCGGGAGGCGTCTCTTGGGTTCTAGGAGTCGTTGCAACACCCCAGCTCAAGGGGTGCGATGGACTTCGAGATCCGCAAGGACCGGACGGCCCAGGGGCCTGTGAAGCTGAGCCGGGAGCGGGAGGCATACTCCCGGCTCATGCAGCAGGGCTACACCAACACCGAGGCGTGCCGGATCGTCGGCATCGCCCGCCGGACCGGCCAGAAGTGGCGTCACGGCCGC
>NZ_JBEXYC010000006.1:67868-272833 GCF_040630835.1 Kitasatospora sp. NPDC005751 | reverse complement strand
GGGCAGGGTGAAGGCACACATGAGGGACCTCCGAAGAGAGGCGGAGTGGAGTGGGTGCGGTGGAACCGGCGGATACGTCGCCGTGAGCCAGGCCGAAACGGGACTGGGAGTGCCGCGTACGGCTGCTCTGCGGTGCGCGGGCAGCAGGCGCCTACTGCCCTGGGAACAGGCGTTACTGACGATCCATCCGATCGATGTGAGATAGACCATAGCGCAAAGCGTCTTCAATTGAAGGCGCGATGCGGAAGGATCCCCCTCACGTGGGAACGTGGGGCCCAATCCCCCTCAAACCTCGATGGACCGACTCATCGCGCACGCGGCAGACTGCTCCCACGCCACACTGAGAGGACGACATGCCGCTTCGCCGCGACCCAACCCTTCGCCAGCGCCGCCTCGGTGCCGAGATGCGGAAGATGCGAGAGCAAGCCGGTCTCGGCGGCAGCCAGCTCGCCCGCGCGCTCGGGCTGAACCCCACGCAGGTCACGCAGATGGAAACAGGGAAGATCGGCGTCAGCGCCGAACGCCTTCGGACCGTCGCAGCCGCATGCGATTGCAAAAACGCTCCCCTGGTCGACGCGCTCGCCGACATGGCTACCGAACGAGGGAAGGGCTGGTGGGAGGAATACCGAGGCAAGCTGGCAACCGACTTCCTCGAAGTGGCAGAGGTCGAGGGCCACGCCAGCGGGCTCTACACCTGCACGACCACCTACATTCCTGGACTTCTCCAGACGAGCGCCTATGCCTCAGCCGTGTTCTCGCGCGCCACGCCACTGCCCACCCAGCAGGACATCGGCTTGCGAACCGAGTTCCGGATGAAGCGGCACCAGATCCTCCATACCCAAAGGGTTCCCTACCAGGCATTCATCCACGAGGCAGCACTACGGATGCAGTTCGGCGGCCCAAGAATCCTCGCAGAACAGCTAGGCACCCTGATCGAGGCGTCCGAGGCTCCGAGCATCACGATCAGAGTCATGTCGTTCGACACCGACACCTTTCCGGGGTCCAGCGAGAACCTCACGTACGCCGAAGGCGTGACTCCAGAGCTGGATACGGTCCAGATGGATGTCGCCCACGCTGTCCAGTTCTTCGACTCCCCGGCGCACCTGTCTAGCTATCGCTCGGTCTTCGCCCGCTTGGACTCTGCCGCCCTGCCCGAGGACGAGTCACGAGAATTCATCCGATCAATCATGAAGGAAATCGAGGGTCGGTATGTCTGATACCTGGCAGAAATCCAGTTACAGCGGTGCACACGATGAGTGCGTCGAAGTGCGTGCCCTGGACGGACTGGTCGAACTCCGCGAGTCCGACACGGGCGCCATCATCGTCCGCACCACCCCCCTCAAGTTCGCCAAGTTCCTCCAGGGCGTCAAGGCCGGCGAGTTCGACCACCTCACCGACCTCACGACCTGACCCGATCGGCGGCCCTCGCTCAACCGAGCGAGGGCCGCCGCCCTTCGAAATCGGTCGGTTCGACGTTCTCCACGGAATCACTGTTGATCGCTGCGCATCGACCATACGGGACCTCTCACCAGGTCCGACAGGGGGATCTCAGCTGCCCCGGAGAATATTTGAGAATCAACGCCCCGTGCGGGGCGATTCGCAGACATCCTGGATCAGCCTGATCAACGCCGAGGGGAGCATGTTGTGAGTCGACGACTGCGGTACATCGGGAGCAACTCAGGGAACAACGGATGCCCGACACTCTACGAAGACGTGGAGACCGGGGACGTGTTGGTGCAGGGCAATACGGTGACCGACCCCGACGAAGTGGCGCAACTCCGCAACGTCAAGCCAGGCGAGGGATTCGTGATCGTGCCGCGCGTGCTGCTCGCCGACTTCTCTCCGCGCGACGTGGACCGCGATCCCGTGCTGATCAGCTTCGAAGAGTTCGACATCATGTTCGAGAGTCTTCAGCACACCGCCTTCCGGCTGGAGACCCGCCGCCGGTACCGCTCGGACGAGCAGACCGAGACCTACCGGCGCTTCGCCGCCGGACAGGTGCCCGGCTGGGACCCGGATGACCCCTGGTGCCGTTCGCGCCGCGAACAGGTGTCCCTGGGCAAGCGTTTCGAGCGAGTGAGGATCATGGACAGCCCTCCCACGCCCGGGCAGCGGTACCTCCTCGACAACGCCGAACGGAACGGTGCTGCCGGCGAGGACATCCGCTACCTCTGGCGCGCCGACGCCGACCGCCTGAGCCTTCCGAACGAGGACACGTGGCTGTTTGACTCCCGTGTGATCGCCCTGCTGCGTTTCGACGCCGATGACGACCTCATCGGCGTCGAACTGATCACCGACCCGGTGCAGGTGGCCCGCGCCTGTCAGGTACGAGACGCCGCCTGGCACTTCGCATCTCCGCACCGCGCGTTCAGCGCTGGGGTACCGTCCGGCGGGTGAGTACCGACTTTCAACAGGCGCGAATCGCCCTCGGTCTGCGGCTCCGTGAGCTGCGGACCGAGGGCGGTCTCACCGGTCGGCAGTTGGCCGACCGCCTGGGCTGGCCGCAGTCCAAGGTCAGCAAGCTGGAAACCGGTCGACAGACGGCCACCCACGACGACCTCAATGCCTGGGCCGAAGGCATCCGCCGACCTCAGGTGGCGTCGGAGCTGGCCGCCCGACTACGGGTCTTCGAGTCGTACTCCCGCTCCTGGCGACGGCAACTCGCCGCAGGACACCGGTCGGTACAGGACACGCTGACCGTCGAGTACGAGCGCTCGACGGTTCTGCGCGCCTGGGAAAGCTCCATGATCGTCGGAATGCTCCAAACAGCCGACTACGCCCGACACGTGTTCAGTGCGTACGTCGACCTCCATCAGTCACCGCGTGATGTCGAAGAAGCGGTACGGGCCCGGGTTCAGCGGCAGGAGAGCCTGTACCGGCCGGGCAAGCACTTCCACATCGTCATGTGGGAGGCCGCGCTACGCTCCATTGTCGCTCCATCAGCCGTGATGGCCGCACAACTCGACCGACTTAGCGGTGCGATAGGGCTGGATACAGTGTCGCTGGGTGTCATACCGTTCGAGGCTCCGGTCAAGCTCCCTCCTGCCAATGGGTTCTGGATCTACGACGAACGGCTCGTCATCGTTGAGGACTGGCACGCGGAACTGTGGCTGGACCAGCCGAACAACGTGGCTCTCTACTCGCGTGTATGGGAGACCCTGGCTGGCACAGCCGTGTACGAATCGAGCGCCCACCGGGTCATCACCCGGTGCCGCAGGGCCCTTGGAGCCGTCTGAGGAATCTGCGCGAACCTCGGGCACCGCGTCTGGAATATCTGCGAATCACCCACCCACCAGCGGCTTTCGTGCACCTAGCGTGCTTGTCATTGGCGTCGATCATTGACGCCCCTTGTTCGCCCCCGTCCCGGTGCGACCGGGACGGGGGCGAACAAGACGCAGGCCGGGTCGGGGGGCTCCCCCCGGCCCGAGGTGACGACGGAGGGGCAGCAGGTGGCCATTCCCACGTTCGACGGCAAGCACGGCGGCGGGACCGGTGACGGCAAGGGCGGCGGTCAGCAGGACGACTCCAACAGCGGCAACAAGCACGGCGGCGGCGGGTCGTCCGAGGGTGGGAACTCCTCGGACGGCAAGGGCCCGGCGGACGGTAAGTAGCCGGTGACCGGGAAGCACGAAGCGGAGGCCGGTCGGGCCCGGCTGGCCTCCGCGCTCATCGCGAACGGGTCGCTCACCACGGACTGGCTGGCGTCGTACGACGCCGTTCCCCGTCACCTCTTCGTCCCGGACACGATCTGGCCCGGTCGGGCCGACGGCGTCCGCCAGGGCCGGGCCGTCCACCGGGACACCGACCCGGCGGCCTGGTGGGAGGCCGTCCACTCGGACGTGCCGCTCACCACCCAGTGGGACGACGGTGAGCACACCGGGGACGACGTGGGCACCATGCCCACGTCGTCCAACTCCATGCCCACCATGGTCTTTTCGATGCTCGCCACCCTGGACGTCGAGGACGGCCACCGGATCCTGGAGATCGGCACCGGCACCGGGTGGAACGCCGCCCTGCTGGCCCACCGGGTCGGTTCCGGGAACGTCGTCAGCGTCGAAGTGGACCGGGTCAGCGCGGCCGCCGCCGAACGCCGTCTCGCCCGCGCCGGGTACACCCCGCGCCTCGTCGTCGGTGACGGCGCCGAGGGCCATCCGGAGGCGGCGCCGTACGACCGGGTAATCGCCACCTGCTCGGTCGGCCGGGTGCCGCACCCGTGGGTGGCACAGGCCCGGCCCGGCGCGGTGATCGTCGCGCCGTGGGGGCCGGAGTACGGCGGTGAGGCGCTCGTACGCCTCACCGCCGCCGACGACGGCACGGCGAGCGGCCGGTTCGTCGGCTCGTCGGCCTTCATGCGGCTGCGCCGGCAGCGGAGCGCCCGGCCGGACAGCCTGGCCTACCTCTCCGGCCCCTGGCCCGCGGACGGCACCGCGTCCACCACCAGCCTGTCTCCCGAGACGGTCGGCGGATGGCTGGAGATGTTCGCCGTCGGCGTCCGACTGCCCGGGGTGTTCCCGCTGACCGAGCGCTACGACGACGGCACGTACACGCTGTGGCTGCACGACACCGCCGTCACCTCGTGGGCGACCGCCGACTGGGAGCCCGGCCGCGCCGCGTACGAGGTCGTGCAGTCCGGGCCCCGGCGACTTTGGGACGAGGTGGCAGCGGCCTGGCAGTGGTGGCGCGACAAGGGCCGACCGGGCTTCGACCGCTTCGGGCTCACGGTGACCCCGTCCGGCCACACCGTGTGGCTGGACGGGCCGGACAACCCGGTGCCGCTCAGACCGGGACCACCGGTGCCGCTCAGTCCGTGACCGCCGACCGGCAGCCGTGCGGGGGGTGTCGGCCCCGCGCTCAGCCCGCTATGAGCGCGTCCCACTGGTCGCGGGTCGGGCCGTCGTGTTCCGGCTCGAAGTCGGGGTTGGCGGCCAGCCAGGCGGTGACGTGGCGGTCCACCTCCTCGGTGGCGTAGGCCTCGTCCGGTCGCGAGACCAGGTGCCGCACCTTGGCGCGGGCCCGCATGACGACCGGGTCCTCGAAGGCGCAGGTGGCCACGGCCGCCGCCCGCCGCTCCGGGGGCGGCGCGCTCTCGGCGAGCCGCTGCTCGTTGGCGCGGTCGGACGCCACCTGCGCGTCGAACCACGGGCGGAGGGCCTCCACCGTCCACGCGTGGTAGCCGGCGGGGTCCGCGACGACCTCGTCGACGTGTCCGGCGAGGTACTGGGCGGCACGCAGGCCCAGGGACACCCCGTGGCCCGAGGTGGGGTTGGTGTGGATGAGGCTGTCCCCCGCGTTGACCAGACCCGTGACGACCGGTCCCTCCGCGTCGGCGAGCGCCGTCCAGCGGTTGTCCAGGCCGGCCATCGCCAGCACGGCCGACTGCGGCTCGGCGTCCAGGTCGAGCCAGGCGGCGCAGGCGGGGAAGCGGCGCGCCACGGCCTCGAACACCTCGGGGTCGGTGAGCGCGCCCCGGGTCGGATCCGCCGTGGAGAGCAGCAGGTTCACCGCGAAGGTGTCGTTGTCGGAGGGGAAGACCCCGGCCAGCGCGAACGACGCGGCCGAGCCGGTCTTCACCCCCCGCCCCGGGTCGCGCGGGCCGTCCGCCCGCAGGCGGTACCAGCGGCACAGGTAGGCGATCCCGGTGCGGTGGCTCTCGACCACCGGCGGCCGGCAGCCCGCCTCCACCAGCCAGGCGGGCACCGGCGAGCGCCGGCCGGCCGCATCGACGACGAGGTCCGCCCCGAAGGTCTCCGCGCCGACCCGCACGCCGGTGACCCGGACGGGCCGCCCCTCCCCGACGGCGAGGCCGCTCACCCGGCGCCCCCGCCGCACCTCCACGGTGGCCTCCCGCCGCACGGCCGCGGTCAGGGCGGCCTCCAGCACGATCCGGCGGGTGCGCAGGGTCACCAGGTCCTCGTCACCGTCCCGGTGCGGCGGGTGCTCGTCGAACCAGTCGAAATCGTGGAACTCCCGGGCCCCGCGCGCCAACAGGTCCTGGTAGACGTCGGGCGCCTCGGCCCGCAGCACGGTGCGCACCGGTGCGAGCAGCGAGTGCGGCTGGACGGCCTGCGGGACCCGCGGCCTGCCCCACTCGAAGAAGTCCTGCTCCAGGTCCGCGCCGGCCTCCCGCGCGTCCTGTTCGTACAAGGTGACCGTGTGACCCCGCCGACCCAGCATCAGCGCCGTCCCCAGCCCGCTGATGCCTCCACCGATCACTGCAACCCGCGCCACTGAGCTCCCCCTCGCGTCGTGTTGCGAAGCGAGCCTACTTCTCGACGATCTTCGATCGAGCACCGGCGTCGGATTCGGCACCGGCTTCGGCACCGGCTTCGGCGGTCACGGCGCGGACGCGGGGCTCCCCGGTCACCGGATCAGTCGCTCTGGTCGTGGTCGTCGGAGCCGTTGAGGGCGGTGATCAGCGTGCTGAGGCGGGTGTTCCAGTTCTGGGCCGTCTGACCGTCGATCGCGTGCTTCTTGGCGAGGTCCCGGACGGTCCGCTGGGCGTTCTTCAGCTCCTGCGCGGCGTCCTCCTCCTTGCCCTGGTTGAGGCGGGCGGCGGCGCCGTCGAGGGTGTGCAGCAGGTCGAGCTGGCGGTCGCGCTCCTTGGTCATCTGGGTCTGCGCCACCGCCCCGCGAAGGGCGTTGAGCTGGACGGCCGGGGCCTGGCCGCGCGGCGGGGTGGTGGCGGCGGCGGGCGTGGCCGACGGGGTCGGGAGCGCCGTCGGGGTGGTGGGCGCGGCCGTGGTCGGCGTGGGCGTCGCGGCGGCCGAGACCGACCGGGTCGGCTTGGGCGGCGGCGCGGCGGTGGGCGTGGCCGGGTCGTCGAAGGCGGTGATCGCGAGCATCGCCGCGCCCGCGACCCCCACCAGGCCCAACGCGCCGAACAGCAGCGGCTTGCGGCGGCTCTCCCGGACGGGCCCCTCGCCGTCCGGCACGGGGGCCATCGCCGGCACCGGCGCCATCACCGAGGTCGCGGCGGGCGCGGGCCGGAACGGGACCGGCGGCAGCAACTGGGTGGCCTGACCGGCCGCACCGGTGGCGAGCAGCTCACTGGTCGGGTCCGAGAAGGCCAGCCCCGGAATCGTCGCCAGCAGCTCGGCGCGCGCGGCCGCGCCGGTGCCGGGCCGGTCGGCCGGGTCCTTGGCGAGCAGGCGCAGCACCGCCGCGTCCAGCGCCGGCGGCACCCCGGCCCGCCGCGCGGACGGCGGCAGCGGCTGCTCGGTGACGTGCTTGAACGCGATCGCCACCGGCGTCTCGGCGGTGAACGGCGGTGCGCCGGTAAGCATCTCGGTCAGCACGCAGCCGACCGCGTACAGGTCGGTGCGCCCGTCCAGCTCGGCGGCGGTGGCCTGCTCGGGCGACAGGTAGGCGGCCGTGCCGAGCACCATCGCCGCCTGGGTGAGGTTGCTGGACGACCCGGCCCGGGCGATGCCGAAGTCGACGACCTTCACCCCGCCGTCGTTGGTGATCATGATGTTGCCGGGCTTGATGTCCCGGTGCACCAGGCCCGCGCCGTGCGCGACCTCCAGCGCCTCGCACACCGCCGCCGCGATGCCGACCGCGCGTTCCACCGGGAGCCCGGGCTGCTGGGCGAGCAGGGTGGCCAGCGAGAGGCCGTGCACCAGCTCCATGACGATGTACGGCGAGCCCTGGTCCACGCCGGAGTCGAAGACCATGACGATCCGCGGGTGCACCAGCATCGCCGCGTGCTGCGCCTCGCGGCTGAACCGCTCGGCGAAGCGCGGGTCGTCGGCGAGGCCTCCGTTGAGGACCTTGACGGCCACCTGACGGCCCAGCACGTGGTCCACGCCCCGCCAGACGGTGGCCATCCCGCCGACGCCGAGTATCTCGACGAGTTCGTACCGTCCGTTAAGCGCCCGTCCGATCACCTGGAACCGCTCCCCTCACGTGCCCTGCCCGGGGCCCCGGACCGCCTCGTGCACGTGTGCACGATAGCCCCCGGCGTCAACGTGCCCGGGCGGAGCGTGCATCGGGCTCCCGTAGCCCGGGGCGTCGTACCCGGGGGCGTCATACCCGGAGGCGTCGTACCCGGGGGCCGGGTATCCGGAGGCCGGGTACCCGGAGGCCGGGTACCCGGAAGGCTGGTGGCCCGGGGCGTCGCCGTGCGCCGCCGCCGAGCACCGTGCTGGCGAGCAGCACCAGGTAGCCGGCGGCCGGCACGGCGAGCAGCAGACCGAGTCGGCGGACCCGCCGCTGGCGGCGGCCGGAGGAGTCCACGAACACCAGGGCGGCGGTGGTCTCGGCGGCCTGCCGGGAAGGGGTGGCGGCCGGGGAACCGGGCAGCGGTTCCCCGGCCGCCGGCTCGTGGTCGTACAAGGTGACGGTCACGGTCGGGTCCAGGTCTGGTCTCGCGGAGTGCAGGTGCGCTGGGTGCGCCCTGCGGCCCGCCCGACTGCGGGGCGGGCGGGCCGTAGGGTGCGGCCCTGGCCGGGCCGGCGGCGCGTCCGGGGTGCGCCGTCCGGTCCGGCCGGGGCCGGCCGGGTGGACGGTTGGCACGGGGGAGCCGACCGGCCACCCGGGGTCTGCGGGTGGTGAGGTTGGAGCGGTCCTGCGGTGGAGCGGTGGAGCGGTCCGGATGAGCGACGGGCCCGGGGGGTTTCGCCCGCCGCTCATCCGGAGTTCTGGGGTTACCTCCCCGGAGGGGAGTCGGCGGACTGCCCGGAGCGGTCGGGCTTCGGCAGGACGCCGGGGAGCGTCGGCACCGCGGTCGGCAGCGGGCCGGTCCCGCTCCCGCCGCCACCGCCACCGCCACCGCCACCGGAGCCGTTCTTCCCGTCGGCGGTCTTGCCGTCGTCCTTCTTTCCGCCGTCGCGGCCGCCGCCGTCGGTGCTGCCGGGGCGGGACGGGGACGGGACGGCCTGACGGTCGTCGTCGTCCTTGTGCCGCAGGACCTCCCCGCAGTACTCGTCCACCTTGTCCGGACCGCCGGCCGCCGCGACCAGCGCGGCGAACTGCGGATCCGTGACCAGCGGGCGTGGGTGCCCACCCTTGCCCTTCCGGTCCGTGTAGCCCTGGCAGAGCGCCACCAGCGCGGCCCTGGCCTGCTGGCCCCTGGTCTCCGTGGAGGCCGAGGGCGAGACGCCCGGCGACGGCGGCTTCGCCGCACCGGTGGACGGACCGGCGGTGGACGCCCCGGCGGACGGCCCGGCGGTGGACGGTCCGGTGGTGGACGGCCCGGTGGAGGGCCGGCGCGTGGACGAACCGCCGCCCGCGGCGGACGAGGCGACCGGGGCGGAGGAGGCCGTGGCGGGCGCCAGCAGCGAAGGCCTCGGCTCCTCGGAACCGCCGCCGAGCGCTGACGGAAGGTTGCCCGTCCCGGCCGCGACCGCCACACCGCCGAGCGCAGTGGCTCCGAGCACGACGGCAACAGCCTTCGTGCTGAAGGCCCTGGCCAGCGCGGCGGTTGCCATCGATCGTCTCCGGACGGGTGCGGATGGAGCGGGAACAGCGGGGACGGGCGCGAGACGGGCCTCCCGGAACGCGGCCAGGGCGGCCTCCTCACCGGCCAGCTCATCCGCCACCGCTGGGGCGGCGGCGGCGGCCAACACGTGGGCAACCCCCGTACGCCCGGTACTGGCATCCGGTCCGGTGAGCGAGGCGTCCTGCCCGGCCGACGGGCCGCCCACGGCACCGCCGAGCAACTGCTCGGCCGTGTCACGGTCGATCCGACGGGATCGGTTGGTGCTCATCTCATGTCCTTCAGCGTCGCGGCCCTGCGTTCTGTCACACCCTGCGGAGGAACTCTTTTCCTGCCGTCCTCCGCGCCCTGTCCGACGCCTCCTCCGGCACCCCCCGCCCCGGCCGGTCCGGCAGGCCCTGCCGTTGCCCGGGCCGGCTGCCCGGACGGCCCGGTCGCCGGCCGGTGCGCCGGAATTCCCACACCCGCCGCGAGGGGCTGCTCCAGCAGCTTGGCCAGCCGCTTCAGCCCCCGGTGCGCGGCCATCCGGACGCTGCCGGACTTCTTGCCGAGCACCCGGGCGGCGCTCTCCGCGTCCAGCTCCATCACCACCCGCAGCAGCACCGCCTCGGCCTGGTCGCGCGGCAGCCGGGAGATCAGGGCCAGCGCGTCCGCCGTGCCGACGGCGGCCAGCGCCGCCCCCGCCGTGTCGTCCCCGGCGGCCAGCTCGGCCAGGTACTCGAAGGGCAGGTCGGCCACCGGGCGGCGACGGCGGGCGCGCAGGTGGTCCAGCGCGCGGTTGCGGGCGATGGTGGCGGCCCAGCCGCGGAACCCGTCCCCGTCGCCGGAGAAGGTCCGCAGGTCGCGGGCGATCTGCAGCCAGGCCTCGGAGGCGATGTCCTCGGCGTCCTGCGCGTCCTCGGGCCGGCCGCCGACGAGCACCCGGAGGTAGCGGAGCAGGCCCGGCTGGACGCTCCGGAACAGCAGCCGGAACGCCTCCTCGTCCCCGTCCTGCGCCGCCCGCACGGCCTCGGACAGGTCGACGGCGGTGCCCGGCCCGGCGGGCGGGACCGCGGGCGGCCCCACGGACGCGGTGGACGGCGGGCCGGGCGGCGGGCCGGGCGGGGGGCCGCCGGACACCGGTGCCGGTCCGGACCGGCCGACGGGGTTGTCGGTGCCCGCTCCGGGGCGCTCTGCACTCTGCACCCGCCACATCATGCGCCATTCGCGCCGCCCGGCCGACCCGCCCGGCCCTCCACGACGTGCTCCCGCGCTCCCGCTCCCCCCGCTCGCGGGCCACCGTCTACGCCGCCCCTGCCCTCCGGCACGCCCCGGCGGAGACCGGCGTCGAGACCTGGCGGGCCCGGATCGGCGAGGTGCTGCCGGTCGGCGAGGACGTCTGGTGGGAGGTGCGGCCGGGACCGTGCCGGCGGGTCGCGCTGGACGACTCGATCGCCGCCGTCGACCACTACGGCCTGTCCGAGCTGCGGCGCCGGGCCGAGCGGGACCGCTCCGGCACCGGCGAGACCTGTCTCCGGACACCGCCCGGGCTGAAGCAGGTCAACGCCGTCCTGCCGGCCGTCTCGGTCGCGCGGATCCAGCGCGCCGAGCTGGTCGACAAGGAGCTCGTCCTGACCGGCGCGTGGACCGGGGCGGACACGGTCGCGTGGACCGGGGCGGACACGGTGGGCACGGACCGTCCTCCAGGGCGTCGCCCGCGGGTTCCTCTCCGTCGGGGAGAAGCTCTTCCGCGCGGTGCGCTGCCTGGACACCCTCGGCCGACCGCTCTGGCGCATCGACCCGCCCACCGGCTGAACGCGCAGGTCAACGGCGCTGTCATGGTGCGCGTCGTGACAACTGTCATGCGGATCCCGCAACGGACGACACTGCTCTGACGCAGGGTCGGCTCGGGAGACTGGAGGCACGACGCGGGCACCGGCCCGCAGGCCGAGCACCAGCCAGGGGAGAGCCCACCATGAGCCAGACCGCCACCACCGCCGCCACCACCACCGTCACCCCCGCCACCACCGGGACCACCGCCGCCAAGGCCCCGAACCCGCTGGCCGCCACGCTCCGCCCGCTCGCGCTGGACGTGGTGACCCCGCTGGCCGGCTACTACCTGCTGCACTCCGCGTTCGGGATGAGCCAGTTCGCCGCCCTCGCCTGGAGCGGCGCCGTCCCGGCCGTCCGGACGGTCGTCGGCCTGGTCCGCGAGCGGAAGGTCAACCTGTGGGCCTCGATGATGCTCGGCGTGAACGTGATCGGTCTGGCGCTCACCACCGTGACCGGCGACGCGCGGCTGATGCTCGCCAAGGACGGCGCGCTCAGCGGCTCCCTCGCACTGGCGATCCTGGTCTCGGTCTTCCTCGGCCGGCCGATGATGTCGCCGATGCTGATGCCCTTCCTGACCAAGGGCGACCGGGCCCGCTCCGCCGCCTGGCAGCGGCTGGCCGACGGCCGGGCGGCCCGCTCGCGCTCCTTCCGCCGCTACGAGCGGCTCTTCTCCGGCATCTGGGGCACCGCCCTGCTGACCGAGTGCGTGGCCCGGGTGGTCGGCGCCTTCACCCTGCCGGTCTCGACCATGGCCTGGCTGTCCACCGCCTTCCTGATCGGCGCGATCGCGGCCGGCTCGGTGCTCGGCCACCGTGCCGCCGACCCGATGGAGAAGCTGGTCCGCACCGAGGCCGCCGAGCCGACCGGCCTCTGAACCACCAACCACCGCGCACCACAAGCACGTTGACCCACCTGATCCACCGCACCCGCACCACCCGTCCGACCCGCTCCACCCCACCCGCCCCCGACGGCCTGCCGCACAGCAGAGGAACCATCGGGACGGCTCCGGAGTCCATATAACAAGGGGGTAACGGACCCCCGGCGAGGAACGGGGATCCTGATGAGCCGGACGCACGCGCTGACCACCACCGAGGACCGCACGCTCGACTGGGACGGTTGCCTCAACGTCCGCGACCTCGGCGGCCTGCGCACCGGCGACGGCACCCGCACCGCCCACCGCGCGATCGTCCGGGCCGACAACCTCGACCGCCTCACCGCCGAGGGCTGGGACACCCTGCTCGACCACGGCATACGCACCGTCGTCGACCTGCGCAACATCGAGGAGTACCGCCCGCTCCTCCCGCTCCCCGAGGACGTCCAGCTGGTCCGCGTCCCACTGGACGAACTCGCCGGCCCCGCCTGGTGGGAGCGGTACGGACGACTGGACGGCACCCCGCTCGCCCTCCGCCCCTACCTCGACCACTGCCCGCGCGCCGCCGCCGAACTGGTCGCCACCGTGGCGGGCGCCCGGCCCGGCGGGCTGGTCGTGCACTGCGGCGCCGGCCGTGACCGCACCGGCCTCGCCGCCCTGCTGCTGCTCGCCCTCGCGGGCGTCGAGCCGTCCGAGATCGTCGCCGACTACCTGCTCAGCGCGGCCAACGTCCGCCCGCTGTACGGCATGCTCGGCCTGCCGGACCAGTACCGCCGGATCGACACGGTGCTCGCCGAGGCCGGCACCACCGCCGAGGCCGCCCTCCACGCCACCCTGGACGGCTTCGACCCGGCCGGCTACCTGCTGGCCGCCGGCGTCGACCCGGCGGACCTCGCCGCCGTCCGCTCCCGCCTGCTGGACTCCCGCCCCGACCGCACGATCTGACGCTCCGCCCGCTACGTCCGCTCCGCTACCAGAGCCGGTCGATCTCACCCGGGTGGAGGGCGATCCGGCTGCCCGCGAAGTCCGCCCGGTGCCGGCGGGCGCGCTCCGTGAAGAAGCCCGCCATGGTCACCTTGTCGAAGCCCTCCCGGTCGCTGGGGAACGGCAGTTCGGGCGTCCCGCCGACCAGCACCGCGCCCGGCAGCAACTCCCAGCCGGCCCCTTCGTAGAAGTGCCGGAGCACCCGGTCGCAGGTGAAGAGCCCGAGGTCCGCGCCGCCCTCCTCGACGAGGGCGCGGGCGGCCGCGACCAGCCGGCGCCCGTACCCGCGGCCGCGCTCCACCCGGTCGGTGACCACGGCGCTCAGCCCGCACGCCGCGTACGTCCGCCCGGCGTGCTCCAGCCGCTTGGAGAGCACGTCGAGCGCGGCGACCACCCGGCCGCCGTCCAGCAGCAGCATCGACACCGGGCGCAGCGCCGGGTCGTGCACCGGAGCGGTGGACGGCGCCGGCGGCCCTGGCCAGGCCTGCTCCTGCAACCCGGCCACCTGGAGCTTGAGTTCGTCCGGCACGGCGGTCTCCGGAAGCGTGACTATGCGCATGCCCCTCCCAGGGTCGTCGCCGCCGCCCGCTCTGGCAGACTCCGGGCGTGATCCTCCGAACCGCGACCCGCCAGGACCTGCCCGCCGTCATCGCGCTGCTCACCGACGAGGACGGGGTGACCGACCCCGCCACCGTGCAGGTCGACGAAGCCTACGCCCGCGCGTTCGCCGCGGTGGACATGGACGCCCGCAACGAGTTGCTGGTGCTCGACGAGGGCGACGGGACGGTGCTCGGCTGCCTCCAGCTCACCTACATCCCCGGTCTCGGCCGACGCGGCGAGGAGCGCGCCCTGATCGAGGCCGTCCGGGTGCGCGCGGACCGCCGGGGCGGCGGCCTCGGGCGGGACCTGCTGACCCGGGCCGTCGAGCGGGCGCGCGGGCGGGGCTGCACGCTGGTCCAGCTCACCAGCCACAAGCGCCGCACCGAGGCGCACCGCTTCTACGCCTCGCTCGGCTTCGCGCGCAGCCACGACGGGTTCAAACTGTCCCTCTGAACGCACGGGGTGGGCGGGGTCGCACGGGGGCGGGCGGGCCGCGGGTACGGGGTGCGCGGAGCGGTGCGCGCGGGCCGGGTGCGGTAAATCGTTCGCGGTCGTTCGCCCCGGGCGGAGATACTCGCGCCATGGTGCGCTTCTCCGACTTCGACACCCGCAACTACCCGACCGTGGACGTCCGTACGGGCTACGCCCAGTGGGTGGAGACGTACGAGAGAACGGTCGAGGACGCCATGGACCTCGCGGTGCTGGAGCGGCTCGCGACCCCCGACTGGGCGGAGGTGACCCGCGCGGCCGACCTCGGCTGCGGCACCGGGCGCACCGGCGCCTGGCTGCGCGGGAAGGCCGCCGACGGCCTGGTCCTGGACGGCGTGGACCTCACCCCCGAGATGCTGGCGGTCGCCAAGGGCAAGGCCGTCCACGACACCCTGACCGAGGCCGACGTCGCCGCCACCGGACTGCCCGGCGGCGGCTACGACCTGGTGATCTCCTCGCTGATCGACGAGCACCTGGCCGACCTCGGCCCGCTCTACCGGGAGGCCTTCCGGCTGGCCCGCCCGGGCGGGCGCTGCGTCCTGGTCGGTCTGCACCCGTACTTCATCATGGCGGCCGGCATGCCGACCCACTTCACGAGCGCCGCCGGTGCCGACGTCGCCATCACCACCCACGTCCACCTGGTCTCCGACCACCTGAGCGCCGGACTGGCGGCCGGCTGGCGGCTGGCCGAGATGGCCGAGGCGGTGGTCGACGACGCGTGGATCGCACTGAAGCCCAAGTGGGAGAAGTACCGCAGCCACCCGGTCTCGGCCGCGTACGTCTGGGAGAAGTCCGGCTGAGCGGGGCCGGTCGGGGCCAACTCGCCCAATCGTCAACCGATGGTTGACGACCTTCGGGTCGACAACCTACGGTTGACGCATGGAGAATCCCGTTGTTCCCAAGACCACACCGATGCGCCTCGACGACCTGATCGACGCGATCAAGAAGGTCCACTCCGACGCGCTGGACCAGCTCTCCGACGCGGTCATCGCCGCCGACGCCCTCGGTGAGCTGGCCGACCACCTCATCGGCCACTTCGTCGACCAGGCCCGCCGCTCCGGCGCGTCCTGGACCGACATCGGCCGCAGCATGGGCGTCAGCAAGCAGGCCGCCCAGAAGCGGTTCGTCCCCAAGGACCCGGGCGCGCCCTCGGACCTCGACCCGAGCCAGGGCTTCAGCCGCTTCACCCCCCGGGCCCGGCACGTCGTGATGGCCTCCCAGGAGGAGGCCCGGACGGCGGGCAACGCCGAGATCGGCACCGTGCACCTGCTGCTCGGCCTGCTGGTCGAGCCGGAGGGCCTGGCGGTCAAGGCGCTGGCCGCCCAGGGCGTCACCCCGGCAGCCGTCCGGGAGGCCTCCACCGCCGCCCTGCCGGCCGCCGTCGAGGAGGTGCCCGGGCTCATCCCCTACGACACCGAGGGCAAGAAGGTGCTGGAGCTGACCTTCCGGGAGGCGCTCAAGCTGGGCCACAACTACGTCGGCACGGAACACATCCTGCTGGCGCTGCTGGAGCAGGCCGACGGCACCGGACCGCTGGCCGACCTCGGCGTGGCCAAGGCCGAGGTCGAGAACTTCACCTCGGAGGCCGTCACGGCCCTCATCGCGGCGACCACCGGCTCGCCGGAGTGACCCGCCCGTCGGGGGCTCCGGCCCGCCGGGGCCCCCGACCGCTCAGAAGCCGGAGATGGGCGTGGAGATGATCCGCACCCGCCCGTCGGCAGCCGCCTCCATCGCCGCCCGAAGGCGCAACGAACGGGCCGGACCGAGGAGTTCGAGCGCCTCCTGATCGGTCGCCCAGCGGTGGTCGTCCAGTTCGCCGGCCGGGACGGTCACGGGGGTGCCGTCCGGGACGGTGCCGAAGTCGAACAGGAAGTGCTCGGCCGGGTGGTCGAGTTCGTCCGAGGGGTGGGTCCAGGAGATGACGAGCAGCTCGCCGGCCGGGCGGACCAGCCCGGTCTCCTCGGTCAGCTCCCGCTCGGCGCACGCGACCGGACCCTCGCCGCGGTCGATCGTGCCGCCCGGGAACTGCCAGTGCTCCCGGTACCCGGCCTTCACGATCAGGATCCGGCCGGACTCGTCCCGCAGCACGCAGCCGGCGGCCGCGTAGATCCGCGGCAGCGACGCCAGCCACTCATCGCGGGACTTCAAGGGCTCAGCCGACACAGCGGGCCTCCTACGGCGCGGGGATCACTGCGCCCCACTCTGCCACCACTGCCGCTCCCCGCGCCCGGCCGGTCAGGCCTGGCCCAGGAGGTACTCGACCAGGCGGTCGAAGCTGGAGTTGAGGCCCGCCCGCGCCTCGGGACCGCAGTAGAAGTCCGGTGCGTCGGTCTGGTGCAGGACGGCCTCGGTCCGGCCGTCGCCGAGGTCCGTGAGGGTGAGGCTGGAGCGCAGCCCGACCCCCTCCTCCTGGAAGGCCAGCAGCTCTCCGGGCCGGATGTCGGTGATCTCGCCCCGCAGCGGATAGCGCTCCCCGGTCGCGTCGATGACCATGGTGCTGTCGTAACGCCCGCCGACCTTCGGCTCGATGGTCACGGTGTCCAGCGGGACGTGGGTGCCGACCGGGCCCCAGAAGCGGACGAACCGCTCCGGCTCGGTGTACGCCCGGAAGACGACCGCCGGGGTGGCGGGCAGCTCGCGGGTGATGGTCAGCTCGCCCAGGTTCTCGCTCATGGTGTGTCCTCCGTGGTCGTGGTCGTGATGCGATGCGATGCGGTGCGGTGCTTCCGCGGTACGTCGCTTTCACAGGGGTAGACCGGGGCCGGCCGCGGAACTCATCGCTCCACCGGAGACTTTTCCGAACTTCTCCGAGAGGCTCCGCCGCCGCCTGCTCCAGGAACCTCGCCGCAGGCCGATGAGCCGGGACCGCCCGCACGGTCTGCCCTGCATGGACACTCACCCGAACAGCCCTCACCACACCCACCGCGAACCCCTCACCCGCCCAACGCTGACCTGCGACGTCGGCGCCCTCACCACCCCCGACCTGGCGGTGGTCGACGCCCTCGCCCGGCTCCGGCTCGCCGCCGGGCGCCACGGTGTGCGGGTGGTACTGCTGAACGCGAGCGGCCCCCTGCGGGAGCTGCTCGCGTTCAGCGGCCTGGCCGGCGCCCTGCCGGTCGCCGGGGCGCTACCCGTCCAGCCGGGGCGGGAGACCGAAGAGCGGGAAGAGCGTGTCGGTGTCCAGGAAGTTGGTGAGACCGGTGATCCGGCCCGCTGACACCTCCAGCACGATCAGCGCCCACGGCTCGTGCCCGCCCGCCGGGCTCGGCCGGTACTGGCCGAACGCCGGACTGCCGTTGGCCTCCACCGGAACGAGCCGCGAACCCCGGCACCCGTGGCCGGGGCCCAGCATCCACTCGCGGATGTCGGCGTGCCCGGTCAGCCACAGCTCGTACGGCGGCATGTTGAGCGTGACGTCCTCGTGCAGCAGCGCGGCCAGCCCGTCCATGTCGTACGCCTCGAAGGCGCTGACGTAGCGGGCCAGCAGCGCGCGGTGGTCGTCGTCCAGCGCGGGCGCCGGACGGGCGGCCGAGGCGTCCGCCGCGAGCACCGCCCGGGCCCGCTGGAGCGCGCTGTTGACCGAGGCGACGGTGACCCCGAGCAGCTCGGCGACCTCGGCCGCCTTCCAGCCCAGCACCTCCCGCAGGATCAGCACCGCCCGCTGCCGGGGCGCGAGCCGCTGCAGCACCGACACGAACGCCAGCCGCACGGAGTCGCGCTGGGCGGCCACCTCGGCCGGGTCCCCCGTCTCGGGCAGGATCCGGCCGTCCGGCGCCGGCCCGATCCACGTCACCTCGGGCAGTTGCGCCTCGGTGGCGGTGGCCACGGTGGACGGCCCGGTGAGGTCCATCGGACGGGCCCGGCCGTTGCGGCCGTTCAGCGCGTCCAGGCAGACGTTGGTGGCGATCCGGTACAGCCAGGAGCGCAGCGCGGACCGGCCCTCGAAGCCCCGGTGACCGCGCCAGGCGCGGACCATCGTCTCCTGCACCGCGTCCTCGGCCTCGAAGACCGAGCCGAGCATGCGGTAGCAGTAGCCGGTCAGCTCCGTCCGGTACCGCTCCAGCTGGAGCTCGACCGGCTCGACCGGCTCGTCCGTCATCAGGTCGGCCATCGCGCGCCCCCGTGTCCTCGCCTCGCCAGAGATCACGGTGAACGTACCGCAGGGCACTGACAACCCGGGCCGCCCCCTTCCGGTCACCCCGCCGTCGGGTACTCCTGGGCCGAGTCGAAGGAGGTCGTCACGATCTGCCAGACCTTCGGGAACTCCGCACCGGACAGACTGGTCGGGTTGATCGAGTAGACCACCTTGCGGCCGAGGTCCTTGGTGGCGAACACCCCGCTGGTGTACCCGGGCCGGGAGCCGGTCTTGCCCCAGACCTGGACGCCGTTGGGCAGGGTGGCGCTCATCAGGCCCTTGCTGAAGCAGGCGTGACCGGCGGTCGGACCGATCTCGCAGTTCTTGTTCCGGTGGTTGGGCACGTCCGGCACGTCGAACAGCTCGGCCTGCTGGGCGGGCGGCAGCAGCCGGCCGCGCAGCAGCGCCGTCATGAAGCGGTCCAGGTCGGCGGCCGAGGAGACCATCCCGCCCTCCGCCCACGGCCAGGGGCTCTGCCCGGTCACGTCCACCCGCTGCCGGGCGCCGTCCGGGCCGGTGACGTCCACCCACGCGGGAGCGTGCGGGGTGGGCAGCGCGAGGTCGTCGCGGTCCGGGACGACGGTGTCGCGCAGGCCCAGCGGCCGGGCGATCCTGGTCTGCACCTCGCGGGCGAAGGTCCGGCCGGTGACCTTCTCGACCAGCATCCCGGCGATGAAGGTGTTGATGCCGTTGTACTGCTGCGCGGTGCCCGGCGCGAAGCCCATCGGCTGCGCGACGGCGTCCGCGACGACCTGGGCGGGCGTCCAGGAGTCGGCCCTGTGCGCGGCGAACCAGCTTTCCGTGCCGTCCCCCGAGGTCAGACCGCCGCCGCCCGGCAGCCCGCTGGTGTGGTCGAGCAACTGGCCCACGGTGACCGGCGGGTAGGAGACCGGCAGCAGCCCCGGCAGGTAGTGCTGGACGGTGCCGTCCAGGTCGATCCGCCGCTCGGCGGCGAGCTGGAGCACCACGGTGGCGGTGAAGACCTTGGAGATGCTGCCGATCCGGAAGCGGGCGTCCGCCGACACCCCGGCCCCCGCCGTGCCGGACCACTGGCCGCCCCGGCCGCCGACCCGGACCAGCGCGCCGGTGACGCCCCCGGTCGGCAGGTCGGCGAGCGTCCGCGCCAGTGCCGCGCCGTCCGGCGGCCCGGCCAGACGGACGGCGGCGGCCGAACTCGCGCTGTCCGTCGGACGGTCGGCCGCCAGGGCGGGCGTCGCGATGCCCGCGACGGCGGCCACCAGCAGCGCGCCGAAGACGGCGAGGGTGTTCCAACGGCGGTCGCGTACGGGGGTCTTCATCGGCTTGCGCTCCAAGTGCGGCTCGTCCGGCGGGTGACGCTCTCCCAGCGGGTGGCGGTCCACCCGGGAACGAGTCTTCGGGAGCGCGGCGCCCCGGCCATCCGGGACGGGCCCCCAGCTGCCCCGGAGGCGACCCCGAGACGGTTCGGGGACGCTCCCGGGCACACGTCAGGGGGCGGGCGCCGCTTTCGGCGCCCGCCCCCTGACGAAAGGCGTCCCGCTCAGTGCGCGGAGTGCTTCTCCGCGCCGCGGTGGCGGTGGCCCTTGAGTTCGGCGTGCGTCGCGGGGGCGGAGTGCATGGCCGTCGTCCCGACGTCCCGGCCGCCGTGCCGGAAGGCCCCGTCGGAGCCGGACCCGGCGACGGACGGGGCACGGGTGCCGAGCCTCGGGGGGAGCGGCTTCGGGGTCATCGCCATGCCCCGGCGCTCCAGCAGCTCCTGGGTGCCCCGGCGGAGCTTGTCGGTGCCGCTCGGCGTTCGCTTGGTCATCATCGACCTCCCTTCGGCGGTCACCGGCCCACGAGGGGCGTCGACCGGGAGGGCCGCACGGGCGTTATGTCCGGGATCGGGCAGGATTACACATCCGGACGGCCGGCGACGTCCGCGCGAGCCGGTGCCGGCGGGGCGGCGCCGGTACGGGCGGGGCGGGGGCGGTGGGGCTCAGCCCATGACCTCGTGGACGAAGCACCAGCGCCAGTCCTCCCCCGGCTCGTACGAGCGGATGACCGGGTGGGAGCTGTTGTGGAAGTGCGCGGTGGCGTGCTTCCCCGGTGAGAAGTCGCAGCAGCCGATGTGCCCGCAGTCCAGGCAGAGCCGCAGGTGCACCCAGTCCCGGTTGCCCGCGGCCAGGCAGTCGGCACAGCCGTCGGGCGGTGGCAGGGGCGCGATGTCCTGGGGTGCCGTGGCGAGGTCTTCGCAGGAGCTCATGCACGCAGAGTAGTGATGGCAGCCCCGGGCGGGCGCCCAAGACACGCCCGAGCCTGGCCGCACCCGGCCGTCTCCCGCCCGGCCGTCTGCTGCCCGGCCGTGCGGCGGCCACGCCGTGTGACGCGGGCCCGCCTCACACGGCGGGCTCACTCCGCGGGGACCTGCGCCCCCGGGGCCGTCCAGCTCGCCAGCATCGCGAGCTTCTGCGCGGTCGGCGAGCCCGGCGGGGCGGTGTAGGCGACCAGCAGCTGGTCGGGCGAGCCGTTGACGCTCAAGGTCTCGTAGCCGAAGTCGAGTTCGCCGACCAGCGGATGGTGGATCAGCTTGACGCCGTGGGTCTTCTGCTTCACCAGGTGGTCCGCCCAGAGCCGGCGGAACTCCTCGCTGCGCACGGAGAGTTCGCCCACCAGTGCGGCCAGCTTGGCGTCCTCGGGGTGCCGGCCGGCGTCCAGCCGCAGATAGGCGACCGTCTCGGCCGCCACCGCGTCCCACTGCGGGTAGAACTCCCGCGCCGCCGGATCGAGGAAGGCGTACCGGGCGGCGTTGCGCCGGTCCGGCGGGGTGGCCGAGTAGCCCTGCACCGCGTCACCGAGGGCGTTCCAGGCGAGCACGTCCATCCGGCGGCCGAGGACGAAGGCCGGCACCCCGGCCATCAGGTCCAGCAGCAGCCGGGTGCCTTCGCGGACCGCCCGCCCGCCGCCGGCCGTCGTGGCCGGGCGGGCCGGGCGGGCCAGAGCGCGCAGGTGCGCGGCCTCCACGTCGTCCAGCCGCAACACCCGGGCCACCGCGGCCAGCACCGCGTCGGAGGCGCTGCCGCCCCGGCCCTGCTCCAGCCGCACGTAGTAGTCGACGCTGACCCCGGCGAGCTGCGCGACCTCCTCGCGGCGCAGGCCCTGCACCCGGCGGCGGCCGTGCGAGGGCAGGCCCACCTCCTCGGGCTGGATCCGGGCCCGGCGCGAGCGGAGGAAGTCCCCGACGGTGTTCTCCATGCCCGCAGCGTAGCCGCGGCCGCGCGCCGCGAGGGTGGTACGGCCTTACCCAGGAAAGGCGGTACCAGGAACCGTGGTCCCGGGAAAGGCTGTCCCCGGGCTGCGCTTTCCCAGGACATCGGTGGCCCTGGATGGGCCGCCCGGACCCGCGCAGAGTGGTCCCGTCAGCCCGACCGCAAGGACCACGAAGGCAGGACCTCATGAGCTACGCCGCCCTGGCCACCCGTACCGCCGTCGTCACCGGAGCCGCCAGCGGCATCGGTGAGGCCACCGCCCGCCTGCTCGCCGCGGGCGGCGCCCGGGTCGCCCTGCTGGCCCGCCGCACGGAGCGGCTGGACGCGCTCGCCGCCGAGATCGCCTCGGCCGGCGGCCAGGCGCTCGCCGTCACCACCGACCTCACCGACCAGGCCTCGGTGGACGCCGCCGTCAAGGCCGTCCACGACGCCTACGGCGCGGTCGACCTGGTCGTCAACAACGCGGGCGTGATGCTGCCCAACCCCGTCGCCGACGGCCGGCTCGACGAGTGGACCCGCATGATCGACACCAACCTCACCGGTGTGCTGCGGATCCTGCGCGCCTTCACCGCGGACCTCACCGCGGCCGCCGGCGAGGGCCGCACCGCCGACCTCGTCAACGTCTCCTCCATCGCCTCGCACGTCGTCTTCCCCGACTACGCCGTGTACGGGGCCACCAAGGCCGCCGTCACCCAGCTCTCCGCCGCGCTCCGCACCGAGCTGGGCCCGCGCGACGTCCGGGTCAGCACCGTCGAGCCCGGGCTGACCGACACCGAGCTGGCCGGGCACATCGACAACCCCGCGCTGCGCGAGCAGCTGGGCGGGATGTTCGCCGCGATCCCGGCGATGACCTCCGAGGACATCGCCGACCTGATCGCCTACACCGTCACCCGCCCCCGGCACGTCAACCTCCGCCACCTGGTCGCCCTGCCGACCCGGCAGGCCTGAGCCGTCGGCGGCCCCGCCCGGGTTCCCCCACCGGGCGGCGGGCCGTCGTGGGAGCATGCCAACCGTGGCGATCGTGGCGGGGAGTACGAACAGCGACACCGGCGGTGCCCGGGCGGGCGGCCCGCCCGGGCCCACCGGTACGCCGGGGCCGGACCGTGCCCCGGGGCAGGCCGGGGTCACCGAGCCCGCCGTCCCCGGACCGACCGCTCTCCCCGAGCAGGCCGCCGCGCCCGGCCCGGCCGACGCCCCCCGCCACGCCGGCACCCCCGAACGCCCCGGCGCACCCGGGCAGGCCACCGCGCCCGGCCCCGCCGGTCCCGCGTTCCCGCCGGACATACCGGCGGCCCGGCCCGGCACGCCCGGCCCCGCCGCCGCCGGCCGGGTCCGCCAGCCGGTGGCGCTGATCCGGCTGCTCGTCGGCCTCGCCACGATCGCGCTGACCCTGCTGCTCGCCGACTACGCCCGCGCCACCACCAGCGGCATCGCCGCCGACGTCGCCCAGGCCGCCCGGCTGGTGCCCCGCCCGCTGGCCGCGCTGGCGGGCGGGCTCTCCACCGCCGCCCTGCTGCTGGTACCGGTCTGGTCGGCGGTCCGCCGACTGCTCTCGGCGGTGCCCGACCGCCGGCGCATCCTCCAGCACCTCTCGGACGGACTGCTGGCCGCCGTCCTCGCCTACGGCGCCTGCGTCGCCATGGACCTCGGGCTCGACGAACTCGCCCCCGCCTCGCTGGTCGCCGCCCTCACCCAGCTGCTGCCCGGCGCCGGCCTCGCCCACACCGAACCGGTCTACGGCTACCTCGCCCCCGTCCTCGCCTTCATGACCGCCTCGGCCGCCCGCGAGCACCGGGTCCCCCGGATCGTCCTGTCGGTCTCCGCCCTCGCCGGACTGGCCGCCGGGTACGCCACGCCGACCGCCCTGCTGCTCGGCCTGCTGCTCGGCTGGACGGCCGCGCACGGCACCCTCTACGCCGTCGGCACCCCCGACCCCCGGCCCCGGCCCGCCCAGCTCCTGCAGAGCCTGCGCGAGGCGGGCCTGCGCCCCGTCGCCGCCCACCCCGCCGGGCCGGACCGCTACCTGGTCCGCCAGGAGTCCGGCCGCCCCGACCTCGACGTCCAGCTGCTCGACCGGCAGGCCGTCACCGCCGCCCTGGTCCAGCGCGCCTGGCGCCGGCTACGGCTGCGCACCGCCCCGCACCCCCGCGCGCTGCGCTCGCTGCGCACCGGGCTGGAGCACGAGGCCCTGGTCTCCTACGCCGCCGTCGCCGCCGGCGTCCGCACCCGCCGGATCGCCGCCACCGCCGGGCTCGGCCGGGACAGCGCCCTGGTCGCGTACGAGTACCTGCCCGGCCGCACCCTGGACCAGCTCGCCACCGACGAGCTGACCGACCCGCTGCTCGCCGACGCCTGGTCCCAGCTCGCCCTGCTCCAGCGGCGGGAGATCTCGCACCGGGCCCTCGTCCCCTCCTCGCTCCTGGTCGACCGGGCCGGCGCGGTGCACCTGGTGGACCTCGCGGACGGCGACATCGCGGCGAGCGAGCTGGTGCTGCGCTGCGACATCGCCCAGCTGCTCACCACGCTCGCCCTGCGGGTCGGTGCCGAGCGGTCGGTGCGCAGCGCGGTGGCGGTGCTCGGGCCGGACGCCGTCGGCGCGGCCCTGCCGCTGCTGCAGCCGATCGCCCTGGCCCGCACCACCCGGACCGCGCTCAAGCAGACCGCCCGGGCGCACTGCGCCGCCCTCGCCCCGGCGGCCCCCGGCGCTCCCGGGGCTCCCGGAGCGACCGCCGCCGACCGGGCGGCCGCGCCCGCGCCGCCCGGCGAGCTGCTGGACGCGATCCGCGCCGAAGTCCTGCGGACCCAGCCGCAGGCACCCGTCCGAGCGGTGAAGGTGGAGCGCCTGCGGCCCCGAACGCTGCTGGCCGTGGGCGGCGGCGTGGTCGCCGGCTGGCTGCTGCTGCCGCAGCTCTTCGCCTCCGAGCAGAACCCGATCGCCGCGCTGGGCGACGCCGACCCGCTCTGGCTGGCCCTCGCCGTGCTGGCCGCGGCCGCCAGCCACTTCACCGCCGCGATGGGCTTCGTCGGCTTCGTCCCCGAGCGGCTGGACTTCCGCAACGCCTTGCTCGCCCAGCTGGCCGGCTCCTTCGTCAAGCTGGTCTCGCCGGGCGGCGTCGGCGGGGTCGCCCTGAACACCCGCTTCCTCCAGCGGGCCGGCATCCCGACCGCCCAGGCGCTGTCCAGCGTCGGCGTCGGCCAGCTCTTCGGCCTGGTGCTGCACCTGCTCCAGCTCGGTGCCTTCGTCTACCTGCTGGACCTGGAGCCCGGTGGCTCCGAGCTGGACGCGCTGCCGGCCGTGGTGAGCGGCCTGGCCGGCGCGGCGGTGCTGCTGGCCGGGGTCTCCGCCGTGCCGCCGGCCCGCCGCTGGCTGGCCGCCCGGCTGCGGCCGCTGACCTCCGAGGTGCTGCCCCGGCTGCTGGAGCTGCTGCGCAGCCCGGGCCGGCTGGCCGTCGGCGTGACCGGGCAGCTGCTGGTCTCGCTCTGTCTGGTCGCCTGCCTGTACTGCTGCGTCCGGGCGGTCGGCCGGGAGCCGGCCTTCGCCTCGGTCGCGGTGGTCTTCCTGATCGGCAACGCGGTCGGCAACGCGGCGCCGACCCCGGGCGGGGCCGGCGCCGTGGACAGCGCGCTGGTGACACTGCTGGAGCACACCGCCTCGATGGAGGAGGGCGGCGCGCTGGCGGCCGTCGCGCTCTACCGCCTGCTCACCCTGGTGCTGCCGGTGCTGCCGGGCTGGGCGGCCTTCGCCTGGCTGCAACGGCGCGGGGCGCTGTAGCCGCCGTAGCGGCGGGGAGCGCCGCAAGCGCCGTAGCGGCGGAGCGCTGGGGCGGCGGGGCAGTGACGCCGGCGGGGGCGCGGTGCCGCTACTCCCGGTACTCGTCCTCGTCGAGCTCGACGACCCGGCTCTGCTCGGCGACGTCCGCGACCTCGGTGGCCGGATCGGCGCCGAGCGCCCGCCGCTCGGCCAGCTCGTCGTACTCGTCGCCCTCGTCCGCCTCGTCGTCCGGCTCGACCGCCTCGGCGACCTCGTCCAGGTAGTCCTCGTGATTCTGCGGCATGGCGTCCGTCCTTGCTGCTCGGAGGCTCCCACGGGGCCCGTTGGGGTACTGGAAGTATCCGCCGAGGGCCGCCCGGACGCGATGCGCCACCGGGCCTTCGGCGTGTTGTCCGGTCCCGGTCCGCGGCCTGCGGACCGGCCTCCCGCCTGCCCGGCCACCGGCGCGCAAAACGGGTGCCCGGCCGCCGGGGGTACGATCAGTGCCGTACCAGCAGGGCTTACCCTCACCCACCCGGTGGCCCCGAAGCCCTTACGAACGACGGGGAAATCATGTCCGGCTCGCACTACTTCACCGGTGCACCCGAGGTCGCCAGCGAGCGCCGTCCGATCACGGTCAGCCTGCCGGACGTCACCCTGGAACTGACCACCGACGCCGGTGTGTTCTCCCGCAGCCGGCTCGACCCGGGCACCCGGATCCTGCTGGAGCACGCGCCGCCGCCCCGGGTCCGCGGCCCGATCCTGGACGTCGGCTGCGGCTACGGCCCGATCGCGCTGACCTGGGCGACCAGGCGCAAGCGGCTGCCGGTCTGGGCGGTGGACGTGAACACCCGCGCGCTGGAGCTGGTCCGGCTCAACGCGGAGGCGCTCGGCCTGGGCAACGTGCAGGCCGCGCTGCCGGAGGACGTCCCCGAGGACCAGCGGTTCGCGGCGATCTACTCCAACCCGCCGATCCGGGTCGGCAAGGGCGAACTGCGCCGGCTGCTGCACCAGTGGCTCGGCCGGCTCACCCCGGACGGCTCGGCGTTCCTGGTGGTCCAGAAGCACCTGGGCTCGGACTCGCTGCAGAAGTGGCTGAACGACCAGGGCTACCCGACCACCCGCGTGACGTCGGTCAACGGGTTCCGGATTCTGGAAGCGCGGCCCCGCCCGGAGGGCGAGGGCCCCGAGAGTGGACGAGGTACGACGTCGTGAAGCAGCTCCGCGGGACCGAACTGAAGCGCTTGCACCGCCAGTGGCGGCGCAGCAACGAGTTCCGGCTCGCGCTGATCCTGGAGAACCTCCAGTCGCCGTTCAACGTCGGCTCGGTCGTCCGGACCGGTGCCGCGATGGGCGCGGAGAAGCTGTACCTGACCGGCGACACCCCGTCGGTCCGCTCCTCCGGCGCCCAGAAGGCCGCGATGGGCACCGACAAGTACCTCAAGGTGGAGCACTTCCCCACCGTCGCCGAGGCCGTCGCCGCCGCCAAGGCGGACGGCTTCAAGGTGGTCGGCCTGGAGCTGGCGGACGAGGCGGTGCCGATGTTCGCCGCCGAGCTGACCCCGGCCGTGGCCTTCGTGCTGGGCCACGAGGACCGCGGCATCACCCCCGACGCGCTCGCGCTCTGCGACCAGGTGGTGTTCGTCCCGCAGCTCGGCCGCGTCGGCTCGCTCAACGTCTCCGCCGCCGCCACGGTGGCCTGCTACGAGGCGCGCCGCCAGGGGTACGCGCTCAGCGGCACCCCGGACGGCAGCGACCCGGGCGGCTTGGACCTCGACGACGAGTGACCCCGGAGTGATCGCCGGGTGAGCCCGGTGGGGCTCACCCGGCGGGGCTCACCCGGCGGGGCTCACCCGGCCGGGGCCCTCACACCTCGACCAGCACCTTGCCCCGGTTCGCCTCCCGGTCGACGTAGAGGCTCCGGTAGGCCTTCGGGATCTCGTCGAAGCCCTTGTGCACGGTCTCGTGGTAGCGGATCTCGCCGCGCCGGACCAGCTCGCCGAGGTCCGCGTGCATCGCCGCCAACTGCGGCTCGTCGAACCACTCCTGGGCGAAGATCCCGCGGATGGTGGTGCGCGGGAACATGATGTACGGCAGCAGCCGGGGCCCGGTCAGCTCACCGTTCACCGTGGTCGCCCACTGCCAGCAGACCGCCACCCGGCTGTCCACGTTGAGCATGGTGAACACCGCGTCGGTGACGCTGCCGCCGAGGTTGTCGAAGTAGCGGTCGACCCCGTCCGGGGCGGCGAGCAGCAGCGCCGCGCGGACCTTCTCGGCGTCGTCCGCCTGGTCGTAGAGCACCACGTCGTCGAAGCCGAGCTCCTTCAGGTACGCGGCCTTGCCCGCCGAGGCGGTGGTGCCGACCACCCGGTCGGCGCCCGCGCGCCTGGCCAACTGGCCCACCAGGGTGCCGATCGCGCCGGAGGCACCGCTGATCACCACGGTGTCGCCCGGCCGCACCTCCAGGAACTTCGTCAGCGTGCCCCAGGCCGTCATCCCGGGCGCGCCCATGACGCCGAGCGCCGTGGAGAGCGGCAGCCGCTCGTCGTACCGGGCCGGGTCGAGCCGGCGGTAGGCGGGGAAGAGCATCGGGAAGACGCCGGTCCTCCACAGCTCCTCGGCGCCGTTGTGGACGACGTGGCTGCGCCAGCCGCCGAAGCCCTGGACGAGGTCGCCGACCTGGAAGGCCGCCTCCGGACCGGCCTCCAGCACCTCCATGATCGAGTCCGCGCCCATGTGGTGGCCGATCGGCGTCTCCAGCGCGAGGCCGTTCTGGTACGGGTCGACCGAGACGTACCTGGTCCGGAAGAGCATCTCGTCGGGCCGGAGGCTGACGTCGACCTCCTCGACCACCTTCCGGTAGATCCGGTTGACGTCCGGCACCCCGTCGAGGTGCTCGCGGACCACCCACTTCTCGATCTTCATGCCAGGGCCCCTGTCGAAACGGTACTGGTGGACGGGATCTCCTCGACCGGCCCGGTCTGCTGCTTCGGCGGCCGGCCGACGGGGAGGATCAGATGGGTGGGCGGCGGCGCGCTCAGGTCGATCTCGGCGCGGAACTCCCGCCCGTCGTCCCGGCAGATGAACTGCATCACGTGCCGGCCGGCGGCGGCCGCCCGGATCAGGCCGCCGATGGTGGCCCAGACGCCGGAGAGGTAGAAGTCGGAGAGCCCGGGGAGCACCGGACCGTTCTTCTTGATCTCCTCCTCCACCGTCTCGCTGCCCTCGACGAAGGGGTTCCAGCCCGGGAACGTCCCGTCGTAGACCCCGGTGTAGCGGACCTGGGTGAGCGGGGTCGAGACGTCCGCCACCGCGACGGCGCTCTTGAAACCGGGGAAGCGCTCGTCCAGGAAGGCGACGATGCCGTTGCGGACCTTCCGCTTGGCCGCCATGTACTCCCGGCCGTGCTTGACCGGCAGGGTGTGCAGTTCCTCGCCGCGCCGCACCCGGGAGGACTGCTCCGGACCGTCGTGCAGCGCCCGCCAGGGGTCGATGTCGGAGAAGTAGGTGGCGAACACCACGGTGGACTCCCGCGGCGCCAGCTCCGGGTAGTGCCGGGTGCGGAACTGCACGTTCATGCTCGGGCAGCGGATGCCGGTGAGCTCGGCGGCCCGCTGCTCGTCCAGCAGGTAGGTGGTGCACGGGTCGCCCTCCGGGAAGGGCCGGCGCAGGCCCAGGAAGAGCGCGACGTAGCCGGGCGACAACTGACCCGGCTCGTCGATCAGCGAGGTGTAGAGCCTGCGGTAGGTGTCGTTCAGATAGCGGCCCTTGAGCAGCTTCATCACCGTGGTGTGGCCGTCGGCGGCGGAGACCACGATGTCGGAGCGGAACTCCCGCCCGTCGCTCAGCCGGACGCCCACCGCCCGGTCGTCCTCGACCAGGATCTCCTCGACCTTGGCGTTGTACGTCACCTCGCCGCCGAGCTTCCGGTACCGCTGCTCGATCGAGCGGGCCAGCGCGAGCGAACCGCCCTCCGGCACCCCGGCGGCCTGGTTGGCGTGCGAGGCCAGCTGGAAGTAGAAGGGCAGCACCGGGAAGGCCGGGTGCTTCTCGTAGAGGATGAAGTTGAACGCCTCGCGCAGCAGCGGGTCCTGGAAGCGCTGCGAGTAGTCGGTCATCAGGACGGTGATCGACTTCCGGATGGTGTTGAAGTACGGGAGGAAGGAGGCCAGCATCCGCCAGCGCTCGATCCGCCCCATCAGCCCGACCGGCTTGAGGAACGGGTAGACCGCCAGCGCCTTGCGGAACGTCCGGATGCCGTCGCAGAACTCCCGGACCGGCTTCGCGTCGGCCGGCGAGATGCCCAGCAGATGGGCCTCCAGCCGGTCCGGGTCGGAGTAGAAGTGCACCGCCCGGCCGTCCCGGCCGCGGACGATGTTGAACACGTCGAAGTGCCGCATCTCCTTGCCCTGGAGGGCGCCGAGCTCCAGCCAGATCTGGTACATCTCGTTGCCCGGGCCGTTGCCGAGCAGCCAGCTGATGCACCAGTCGAAGGTGAAGTCGCTGCGGTCCCAGCCGGTGCAGGAGCCGCCGGGGATCTCGTGCATCTCGAAGACCTGGGTGCGGTACCCGTTCATCTGGGCGTAGCACCCGGTGGAGAGGCCGCCGAGGCCGCCGCCCACGATGATCATCGTTTCTCGTCTGCGCGCTGGCGCCTTGTGCCGTGCCAATTCCCTGGCCTTCCTCGTGGTCATGCCGTGTGCCGAGTGCCGTGTGCCGTGTGCCGCGTACTTGTTCGCTGCTCGCTGTGCGCTGCGTGCCGGGCGCTGTGTCACCAGGCGATCGGGAGCGCCTGCAGTCCGTTCACCATCGCGTCCGCCTTCCAGCGCAGTTCGTCCTCGGGGACGGCCAGCCGCAGGCCGGGCAGGCGGTCCAGCACCGTCTCGATCGCCACCTGGAGCTCCAGCCGGGCCAGATGGGCGCCGATGCAGTAGTGCACGCCGTGGCCGAAGCCGATGTGCGGATTGCCCTGGCGGTCCAGCACGAGGCGCTCCGGCTCCTCGAAGACCTCCGGATCGCGGTTGGCCGCGGCGGTGGCGATCATCACCGCGTCACCGGCCCGGATCGTCACCCCGCCCAGCTCGACGTCGGCCGTGGCGTAGCGCGGCAGGCTGAAGCCGGTGAGCAGCGGCACGTACCGCATCAGCTCCTCGACGGCCTTCGGGATCAGTTCGGGCTTCGCCCTAAGGCGGCGCAACTCCTCCGGATTGACCAGGAGTTGGTGGAAGAAGTTGCCGATCTGGTTGGTGGTGGAGACGAAGCCGGCGATCAGCAGGTCGCAGGCGATCGAGAGCAGCTCGTCCTCGCTGATCAGCCCCTGCTCGCGGCAGGCCCGGACCAGGACGGTCAGCAGGTCCTCGCCGGGTTCGCGGCCGCGCAGGTCCAGCACGCCGGCCATGTACTCGATGAACGCCTGGCCCTCGACGGCGAGCACCTCGCCGGGGGTGACGGCGGAGAGCACCGTCTCCGCCCACTGCCAGAGCATCCGGTGGTCCTCGGCGGGGATGCCGAGCACCTCGCAGATGATGGTGGTCGGCATCGGGATCGCGAAGTCCTCGACCAGGTCGGCCGGCGCACCCGCCGCGAGCAGGCCGTCGACCAGCTCGTCGGCCAGCTCCCTGGCCCGGACCCGCAGCCGCTCGACCCGTCGGGCGCTGAACTCCTTGGCCACCAGCGAGCGCAGCCGGGTGTGCTCCGGCGGCTCGGTGGAGAACAGCCCGGCGCCGCTGCGGGCGACCGGACGCATCCGGGGCTGGTCGTGGCCCATCGCCTCGGCGAGGCTGAAGCGCGGGTCGGCCAGCACCGTCCGGACGTCCTCGTAGCGGGTGACCAGCCAGGCGCCGTCACCGTAGGGCAGCCGGATCCGGGCCAGCGGCTGCTCGCGCAGCTCGGCGTACCGGGGGTGGAGGTCGAGGCCGAGCGACGCGAACGGGTAGGACAGCGGCGGCTGCTGCCTGAGCATGAGGTGGTCCACCTCTCGTGAGGGACTTCCATGGCCATGGGGGCTACTGGGACTGCCGGGGTGGCGGGCCGGGTCGCCGGACCCGGGCCGCGGGGAGGTGCACGGCTCAGGACGCATCGGCGGTGGCCCCGGTGAGGATCTCCCTGGCCAGCCCGGCGTTGCGCGCGATGTACTCGTGGCCGAGCATCTCGGCGTGGGTGCCGAAGCCGCGGAACACCGCCGTACCGGTGGCCGAACTGCCGTGCCAGGCACCGTGCTCGCCGGCCGCGTAGAGGGCCACCTTCACGTCGTCGGAGATCACGCTGACCGGTGCGGCGATCACCCCCAGGTTGGGCGTACGGCTGCAGAACTGCAGGTAGTCCCTGGCCTGTTCGCGGGTCTCCTGGGCGACGATCTCCGAACCGGTGTGCCGCTGCAGGTGCTCGGCCAGCTCCTGCTCGAAGGCCTGGACGTGCTCGTCGCCGAGGGTGAAGGACTCCGGGATCCGGTGCGAGTCCATGATCACCACATTGGGCACCGCCCGGCCGCGCCGCTCCAGCTCCTTGGCGACCTCGAAGGCGAGGTTCCCGCCGAGCGAGTAGCCGAGCAGCGCGCACGGCCCGTCCGGCTGGATGGTGTCGATCAGATCGGCGTAGCGGGTGACCTTGTCGTCCCCCGCGACGTAGTTGAACGCGACCATCCGGTACTCCGGCAGGTGCGCCGCGAACTGCCGGTAGACCAGGCCGTGGCCACCGGCCGGCGGGAAGCAGAAGATGGTCTGCTGCTGCTCCTGGTTGAACCAGAGGTACGGCTGGGCGCCCTCCAGCCGGCCGGTGATGATGTGCTCCAGCGTCCTGGCCATCCCGTGCAGGGTGGTGACCTTGAACAGCTGGCTGACCGGGATCCTGATGTTGAACTCGCCCTGCAGCCCGTGGATCAGCTCGATCAGCTTGATCGAACTGCCCCCGCACTCGAAGAAGTCGTGCTCCAGGCCGAGCCCCTCGACGCCGAGCAGCGCCCGCCAGTGCTCGGCCATCCGGACCTCGTAGAGGGTGACCGGCGGTTCGGCGGCCCGGTCCTCGGCCTCCGCCCGGGGCGCGGGCAGGGCGGCGACGTCCACCTTGCCGTTGGCGGTGAGCGGCAGCGCGGGCAGCTCGGCGAAGTACGTCGGGATCATGAAGGTCGGCAGGTAGCCCGCCAGGTGGCGACGGAGCTCCCGGCGGTCGACCGTCCGCCCGGGGGCGGGGACGCAGTAGGCGCAGAGCACGTTCTCGCCGCTGCGGTCCGGCCGGACGGTCACCACCGCCTGGGCCAGCTCGGGCCACTCGGCGAGCTGGGCCTCGATCTCGCCCAGCTCGATCCGGTGACCGCGCACCTTGATCTGCGAGTCGGCCCGGCCGAGCAGGTGCACCCCGCCGTCGGCGTCCCAGCGGGCGAGGTCGCCGGTGCGGTAGAGCCGGACCGGCTCGGTACCGTCCGCCCCGCCGAGCGGCAGGGTGGCGAAGCGGCGCGCGGTCCGCTCCTCGTCGCCGACGTAGCCGAGGGCCACTCCGGAGCCCCCGATCCACAGCTCCGCCGGCACCCCGGGCGGAACGGGCCGGCCCTGCTCGTCCAGCAGGTAGAAGGCGCTGTTCGGGAACGGCCGCCCGATCGGGACCATCCGGCTGGGCTCCAGACCGTCCGCCGGGCCCTCGAAGTAGGCGCTGTCGATGGTGGCCTCGGTGAGGCCGTAGGAGTTGATCAGGCGGGTCCGCGGGCCGCACAGCGCGCGCAGCCGCTCGTACTCCTCGACCTTCCAGACGTCCGAGCCGACCACCAGCAGCCGCATGAAGTCCAGCCGCAGGCCGGACCGCTCGCAGTGGCCGATCACGGTCCGGACCACCGCGGGCACGAACTCCCCGGCGTCCACCCGCTCGGTCCGCATCACCTCGTAGAGCCGCGCGGTGTTGAACAGCAGCTCCCGGCCGACCAGCACCAGGGTGGCCCCCGAGCAGAGCGCGCGGACGTAGTCGCCGGTGAAGACGTCGAAGGACGGGCCGGCCATCTGGAGGTGGACCCTGGCGTCGGTGTCCAGCCGGTACTCGGCGCGCCAGGCCTGGTAGGCCGAGGCGAGGTTGCGGTGCGAGACCCGGACGGCCTTGGGCCGGCCGGTGGAGCCGGAGGTGTAGATGACGTACGCGGGGCTGTCGAGGTCCACCGGCTCCGGCTCGTCGGCGAACCCGCCGGCGGAGCCCTCGGACCCCGCGGACGCCTCGGACCCCGCGGACCCCGCGGACCCCGCGGACGCCTCGGACGCCTCGGACGCCTCGGACCCGCCGGTGCTGCCGGTGCTGCCGGTCCCGCCGGGCTCGTCCGCTCCGGTCAGCTCCGCCGGTGCGACGATCCGGACCGGCAGCCCGCCGAGCCGCTCCGGGTCACCGACCAGCAACCCGGCGCCGGCGTGCTCGATCATGTACGCCAGCCGGTCGGCCGGGTGACCCGGATCCAGCGGGAGGTAGGCCGCCCCGGTACGGAGCACGGCCAGCAGGGCGACGACCAGCTCCGGCGACTTGTCCAGGCAGAGCGCCACCACCGAGCCCGGCCCGGCGCCGAGGGCCCTCAGCCGGGCCGCCGCGCTCCGGGAACGGCGCGCCAGCTCGCCGTAGCTCAGCCGGGCGGTCGGGCCGGACTCCGCCGGAGCGGCCACCGCCGGGGCGTCCGGATCGGCGGCGGCCGCCCGGAGGATCAGCTCGTGCACCGGCTCCTCGTGGGCCACCCGCCGCTCGGCACCGCTCCACCGCTGGATCACCCGGGCCCGCTCCACCGGACCGAGCAGCTCCAGCCCGGTGGCCGGCTGCTCGGCGCCGGCCCCGGTCAGCCCCTCCAGCAGGTTGGTGTAGTGCCCGGCGAGGCGGGCCATCGTCTCCGGCAGGAAGAGGTCGGTGTTGTACTTGAAGACGCAGTGGAAGCGACGCTCCGCCTCGTCCTCGTAGGCGGACAGCGTGAGGTCGAACTGCCCTTCCTCCTCCGGGAGTTCGATGTACTCCAGGTGGTAGCCGTACTTCTCGGTGGCCACCTTGTGGTGCAGCAGGATGAACATCGCCTGGAAGACGGCCGAGCGGCTCGGGTCGTGCTGCAGTCCGAGCTTCTCCACCAGCAGCACGAACGGGTACTCCTGGTTGTCCAGCCCGCCCAGCACGGTGGTGCGCACCTGGGCCAGCAGCTCCGCCACGGTCGGCGCCCCGGCCAGCGAGACGTGCAGCGGCAGCGGATTGACGAAGTAGCCGTAGACCGAGCCGAACTCCTCGTCGGTGCGGCCGGTCACCGGGCTGCCGACGATGATGTCGTCCTGGCCCGAATAGGCGTGCAGCAGCAGGTAGTAGGCGCTGAGCAGCACCATGAAGACGGTGACGTTGTGCTCCCGGGCCAGCGCGTGCACCCGGGCGCTGAGCCGCTCGTCCAGCACGAAGAACTCGGAGGCGCCGTTGTGCGTCTGCACCGCCGGGCGCGGCTTGTCGGTGGGCAGGCTGAGGATCGGCACCTCGGCGGGCAGGTGCGAGCGCCAGTAGTCGAGCATCCGCGGCGCCTCGCGGCCGGCCAGGAACTCGTTCTGCCGGTTGAGGAAGTCCAGGTAGCGGGCGGTGACCGGGGGCAGTTCCGGCGCCCGGCCCTGCCGTAGCCCCTCGTAGACGGCGAGCAGTTCCTCGATGAAGGTGAAGGTGGAGATCGCGTCCGAGATGATGTGGTGGACGGCCTTCATGATCACCCACTGCTCCGGCCCGCGCTTGAACAGCCGGAACCGCACCAGCGGATCGCGCTCCAGGTCGTACGGCTTGCGGTACTCGCGGACGATCAGGTCGTGGACCTCCGCCCACTCCAGCCCCTGGACGTCGAAGACCCCGAAGTCCGGCTCGACCTCGGCGCGGACCCGCTGCACGGCGTGGCCGCCGTCCAGCACGAAGTTGGCCCGCAGGCTGGGGTGGCGCCCGACCATCGTCCGGAAGGCGGCGGCCATCAGCTCCGGCTCCAGCTCCACCCGGACCTCGACCGCGCCGCCGATGTTGTAGGCGAAGCCGTCCGGGTTGAGCTGCTTGAGGAACCAGAGCGCCTTCTGGTTCTGCGTCAGCGGGTGCTGCGACTCGTCCTCGTAGCGCTCGACCTCGGCCGCGTCGGCGCCGGTGCCGTCGTCATCGATCAGCTCGGCCAGACCGGTGTACAGCTGGGCGACCAGCTCGGCCACCGGGGCGTTGGAGAGCAGCGCCACCACCGGGAGGGCGGTGCCCAGCTCGGTGTTGAGCCGGGCCCGCAGCTCCATCGCGAGCAGCGAGTCCAGCCCGAGCCCGCTCAGGCCGGTACGGGGCTCGATCTGTTCCGCGGGCACCCGGAGCACGGTGGCGGCGAGCGCGACGAAGCGCTCGGTGAGCAGCCCCCGGCGCTCCTCCTCGCCGGCCGCCCGCAGCACCTCCAGCAGGCTGCTCCGCCGCGGCGCCGGCGCGTTCTCCCGGGCTGCGGCGGCCAGACCGGCGACCAGCGGCGGCGGGGCCGGGTACCAGGACAGGAAGACCGGCCAGTCGATCACGGTGGCGACCAGCAACTGGGCGCGGTCCTGGCCCAGTACCCGCTCCAGCACGGCCATCCCGCTCTCGGGCGCGAGGGAGCTCATGCCGCGGCTGTTGCGGTAGTGCTCGACCAGGCCGAGCTCCTCGATCATGCCGGTCGCCCAGGGGCCCCAGTCCAGGCTGAGGGCGGGCAGGCCGAGGGCGCGGCGGTGGTGCGCCAGCGCGTCCAGGAAGGCGTTCCCGGCCGCGTAGTTGGTCTGGCCGGCGGTGGTCAGCAACGAGGCGATCGAGGCGAACAGCACGAAGTGGTCGAGCGGCTCGTCGGCCAGCTGCCGGTGCAGGGCGAAGGCGCCCAGCACCTTGGGGCCGTGAACGGCGTCGAACACCTCGCGGTCCAGCTCCGCCACCAGGGTGTCGCGGACCTGCCCGGCCAGGTGGAAGACGCCCCGGACGGGCGGCGACTCCAGCGCCCGGTACTCCGCGAGCCAGTCCGCGAGGGCGCGTTCGTCGGTGATGTCCAGCGACACCGGAACGGGCTGGGCGCCGAGCGACTCCAGCTCGCGCAGGAAGGCGACACCGCGACCGGCCCGGCTCTCCGGGTCGAGGCCGCGCCACCGCTCGCGCGGGGGCAGCGGGCTGCGGCCGACCAGGATCAGCCGGCGGGCGCCACGACGGACCAGGGTGCGGCAGAGCAGCCGGCCGAGGGCGCCGAACGCTCCGGTCACCAGGTAGCTGCCGTCCGCGCGCAGGCTGGGCGGCAGCGGACCGGTCAGCCCTTCGGCGGGGCGCAGCCGGTTGGTCAGCCGGCGCCCGCCGCGCAGCGCGATCTCGTCCTCGTCGGCCAGCGCGAACTCGCGCAGCAGCGCGGCCGCCTCCGCACCGGCCGGGCCGGCCGGACCGAGGTCGACCAGCTTGCCGGGGTGGCCGGGCAGCTCCTGGTGGCGCAGCACCCGGCCGATCCCCCAGGCGGGCGCGCCGAGCGGCTCGACCGGCTCGTCGGGGGCGGTGGCCTGAGCGGCCCGGGTGACGATGTGCAGTCTGCAGTCGGGCAATTCGGCGGAGAGCAGGGCGGCCAGCGTGACCAGGCTGTAGGCGCCGGCGCCGGTGTGACCCGCCACCGTGGCGTGGTCGGCGCCCGCCAGCGCGGGCCGGTCGAGGTTCCACAGGTGGACGACGGCGGCCGGATCGGCGGCCCCGGCGGCCCGCCGGTCGGCCAGCAGCCGGCCGAGGTCCGCGGCGGAGCCGGGATCCACGGTGGACTCCCGCCCGTCCGCGGCGGTCCGGTAGCCGCTGCCCGGGCGGACGAGGTGGCAGCTGCCACCGCGCTCGGTGATCCGGTCGGCCAGCTCCTCGGCGACGCCGCCGGCATCGGCGAACAGCAGCCAGTGGTCCGGGTGCTCGGCCAGCAGGTCGGGGGCGTCCGAGGCGCCCGGCAGCTCCGACCAGGAGGGCTCCACCAGCCAGCCGTCGATGGTGGCGAGGCCGACCGCGGTGGAGGCCTTCTCCACGTCGGCGGCCCGGAACCCGGTGATCCCGCCGAGCGGGGTGCCGCTCCCGTCGTAGACGGCGATGTCCCCGACGAGCTCGTCGCCGCCGTCCCGGGTCACCGTGGCGTGTACCCAGAGCGGCTGCTCCCCGACCGGCTCCAGCCGGACCTCGTCGATGGCGAGCGGCAGCTTGATGCCGGTGCCGGCAGGGCCGGCCGCCACCAGGAGCTGGGGGGTCAGCAGGGTCTGGAAGAAGGCGTCCATCAGCACCGGGTGCACCTGGTGGCCGGCGCCCTGCCCTGCGATCGCCGCCGTCGGCCGGACGACGGCCAGCGCCTCGCCGGGGCCGATCCAGACCTCGTCGATGCCCTGGAACGCCGGCCCGTAGTGGTAGCCGAGGCCGGCCAGCTCGCGGTAGCAGTCGGGGCCGGCCAGGTGGCGGGCGGCGCGCTCACGGATCGGCTCGGCGTCCAGCCGGTGGCCGGGCCGCCGGCGCTGGCCGGGGCGGACGGTGCCGACGGCGTGGACGGTGCGGTCCGGCCCGGCCCCGCCGGGGCCGTCGGCGTCGCCGTCCGTCCCGGCCGAGCCGGTGGTGACGGCCGTGCCGGTGGTGATCGTGAACGAGCCGTTCTCGGCGGAGAGGGTGAGCTGGACGGCGCGGCTCTCCTCGTCGGGCAGGAAGAGCGCCTTGCGCAGCTCGATCCCGGCCAGCGCCGCGTCCGCCCCGCCGGTCAGCGCGCGGACCGCCTGGACGGCCATCTCCAGGTACCCCGCGGCGGGGAAGAGCACCCGGCCCTGGATCCGGTGGTCCTCCAGGTACGGCAGCACCTCGGCGTCCAGCCGGGCCTCCCAGGCGGGCTCGCCCCCCGCGAGGCGGCGGCCGAGCAGCGGGTGGTCCTGCCGGCCCCGGCGGACCTGCTCCACCGCCCGGGGCTCGACCCAGTGCCGGTCCCGCTTGAACGGGTAGCGCGGCAGCGGGACCGGGCGCCCGGTCGGCTGCAGAACCGACCAGTCGACCTCGACCCCGAGGTTGTGCAGGGCGGCCAGCGAGGCGGTGAACGTGGTCCGCTCGTCCTCCTGGCGGCGGATCGAGGGCAGCGTCCGGACGTCGGGGCGGTCGGCACCGCCGGGCCGGGCCTCCAGCGTCTCCTGGATCGAGCGGCCCAGCACCGGGTGCGGTCCGACCTCCAGGAAGAGGCTGTACCCGTCGTCCCCGAGCCGCTGCACGGCCTGCTGGAAGCGGACACTGTCGCGGACGTTGTGCCACCAGTAGCCGGCGTCCAGCTCGGTGCCGTGCGCGGTGCCCTCCCGGCCGGTGAGGTAGAGCGGTACCTGGGCGGGGCGGGCCTTGAGGTCGGCGAGCGACTCCAGCAGCTCGTCCTTGATCAACTCCATCCGGGCGCTGTGGTACGGCACTTCGACGGTCAGCGGGCGGGCGAAGACCTGCTCCGCGGTGAGCGCGGCGGCCAGCTCGGCGAGCACCGTCTCGTCCCCGGCGAGGGTGAGCGAGGTCGGACTGTTGATCGCGGCCACCGACACCGCGTCACCGTACGGGCGGATCCGGCGGACCGCCTCGGCCTCGGTGAGGGAGACCGCCAGCATGCCGCCGGTACCGGCCAGCCGCTGCTGGAGCCGGCTGCGGTGCACCACCACCTTGACCGCGTCGGCCAGGTCGTAGACCCCGGCCTCGTGGAAGGCGGCCACCTCCCCGGTGCTGTGGCCGACCACGGCGTCCGGACGCACCCCGCGGCTGCGCCAGAGCGCGGCGAGGCCGATCTGGACGGCGAAGTTGGCGGGCTGGGCGAGCCAGGTCTCGGCCATCCGGGAGTGCGCCTCGTCGGCGGCCAGCTCGTCGGTCAGCGACCAGCCGGTGAGCTCGGCGAGGTGCTCGGCGCAGCGCTCGACGGCCTCGCGGTAGACCGGCTCGGTCGCGAAGAGCCGGCGGCCCATCCCCCACCACTGCGGACCCATGCCGGTGAAGACCCAGGCCAGCCGGCGGTGCCGCGCCTCGCGCCGCTGGCCGGTCAGCACCCGGGGGTGCGGTTCGCCCCGCAGGTACGCGGTGAGCGCCTCGTCCAGCGATTCGCGCGAGTCGTAGACCACGGAGAGCCGGGAGTCGAGGTGCTGGCGGCGGTGGGCCAGGGTGTGCCCGAGGTCGGCCGGTCGGGCGGGGGTGCCGCCGCGCGCACCGGCCAGCTCGCCCTGGATCCCGGCGGCCAGCTCGGGCAGGGCGGCGGCGTCGCGGGCGGTGAGCGGCAGGACGGTGAGCGGGAGGACGGCCGGGCCCTCCGGCGGCTCGGACGGCTCCTCGGCCGGTGCCGGCTCGGGAGCGGCCTCCAGCAGGACGTGGGCGTTGGTGCCGCCGAAGCCGAAGGAGTTGACCCCGGCCCTGGCCGGGCCCCGGTGGTCCGGCCAGGGGGTCGGCTCGGACGGGATCTCGAACGGCAGGGTGGCAGGGTCGATCGCCGGGTTGAGCCGCTCCAGGTTGATGTGCGGCGGGATCAGGCGGTGCTTCAGCGCCAGCGCCGACTTGATCAGCCCGGCCAGGCCCGAGGCGGACTCGGTGTGCCCGATGTTGGTCTTGACCGAGCCCACGTAGCACCTGTCGCCGGGGCGGCGGCCGACCGCCAGCGCCCGCGCCAGGGCGTTCGCCTCGATCGGGTCGCCGACCGGGGTGGAGGTGCCGTGCGCCTCGACGTACTGGAGGCTGCCGGGCGTGATGCCGGCTTCGGCGCAGACCCGCTCGATCAGGCTCACCTGGGCGTCCGGGTTGGGCACCGTGATCCCGTTGGTGCGGCCGTCCTGGTTGACCCCGCTGCCGATGATCACGGCGTGGATCGGGTCGCCGTCGCGCACGGCGTCGGAGAGCCGCTTGAGCGCGACGACCGCGACCCCCTCGGCCCGGACGTAGCCGTCCGCCGAGGCGTCGAAGGTGCGCGAGCGGCCCTCCGGCGAGAGGAAGCCGCCCTTGGTCTCGGCGATGGTGTACTGCGGCGCGATGTGCAGCAGGGTGCCGCCGGCCAGCGCGAGGTCGGTCTCGCCGCGCAGCAGGCTCTGGGCGGCGAGGTGGACGGCGACCAGCGAGGAACTGCAGGCGGTGTCCAGCGAGACGCTGGGCCCCCGGAAGTCGAAGCAGTGCGAGATCCGGTTCGACACCATCGTCATCATGGTGCCGGTGGCGGTGTGCGCGGCCAGGGTCTCGAAGGAGAGGTCCGAGAACTGGACGATCTTGTAGTCCAGGGTGAACGCGCCGACGTAGACCCCGACGTCACGCCCCGCCAGCTCACCCGGCTTCTGCCCGCCATCCTCCAGCGCCTCCCAGGCCACCTCCAGCAGCTTCCGCTGCTGCGGGTCCATGTGGTCGGCCTCCCGGCCGCTGATCCCGAAGAACGCCGGGTCGAACTCGTCGAAGCCGTCGATGTAGCCGCCCCGGCCGCCGACCAGCCGGCCCGGCTTGGCCTTGTCCCGGCTGGCGAGAGTGGCCACGTCGTACCGGCTGCGCGGCGTCGGCGTGATGCAGTCCTTGCCGTCGACCAGGTTCTGCCAGAACGACCGGTGGTCACTGGCACCGCCCGGGAACCGGCAGCCGATCCCGATGATCGCGATCCGCCCCGGTCCGTCGATCCGCTCCGGTCCGTCGGCGGGCCCGGCGGGAGCGGGCACGACGGCGGTCGTGGCCGAAGCGGCGGCGGGCACGGAGGCGGCGGTAGCGGCGGCGGTGGCGTAGCGGGTGTCGGAGGCGGTCGGGGAATCAGAGGGATCGGGAACTGCGGCGAGGCATGAATCCGTCATGGTCGAGTCCTTGTGTCGCTGCGTTCGCGCGCGCGGCACGGGCGTGGGAGCACCGCACGGGCGGGGGACGGCGGCTGCGGACCGGTTCCAGGCAGGCCGGAGACCGGACCGGCCGAAGGGGACAGGCCGAGGGCCGGCGAGGAGTGCGAGCGGGGAATGGGCGGCGGGTGGTGGACGCGAGGCAAGGGACTACGGAGTCGCGGGGCAACGCCACCGGAACGGGTTCGGGATCGCAGCGGACAAGAGGAGGCAGCGGTCGGCGAGAGGTCGGAACGGACGGACAGCGGGCGCCGGGCGGGCGGACCGGCCGGGTCGGCGAGGCGTCAGGCCGGGAAGTCGTCGGCCCGCACCGGCCTTCGCCAGGGCTGGAGATGACTGGCGAGCACCTCGCGCGTCCGGGGGAAGTCGGACGGGCGCAGCAGCCCCACCGCGGCCGGCCGGCGGCCCGGTTGCCAGGTGAAACTCCCGAAGGCGTGGTCCCAGATCGAGAGGTCGGACCCGTAGTGCCCGGCCTCCGCCAGATCGACGCTGTGGTGCAGCCGGTGTTGCTCCGGGCCGGCGAAGACGTGGTTGAGCGCACCGATCCGGACATCGACGTTCGCGTGCACGAAATAGCCCTGAGCGACCACGAACAGGCCCACCACGAACACCGATTCGGCCGAGAACCCCGCCAACGCGAGCGAGAGCTGCACGGCGCCCTGGGTGAGCACCACGTCGACGATGTGGTTGACCCCGTTGTTGGCGACATTGACCTTGTCGGGCACGTGGTGCACCCCGTGCAGGCGCCAGAGCCAGCGATTGGTGTGGCTCCAGCGGTGCATCAGGTAGTTGGCCAGCGAGCCGAGCAGCAGCGCCGCCGGGATCTCCACCCAGAGCGGCAGCACCGGATGCGGCGGAGCCGCCCACCCGACCATGGCCGACACCGGCACCTGCGACAGTGCCCCACCGATCATCGTCAGCACGAAATAGGCGCCGTACCAGCCCCACTCGCCGACGCTCGGCCGCCATTCCGGTTCGTAGGGGATCAGCCATTCCAGAACCGTCAGATAGCCGATCGTGCCGAGCAGGAAGAACTGGCTCACCCGCCCGAGGTCCCAGCGCCAACGCAGGGCCGCGACCGCTATCGACACGAGCGTGACCAGCAGGAACGGGTAGGCGACGTGACGCAGCGCGGAGCGCAACCGCTCACCCATGGCTACCCCCTTCGCGAGCCGGCTCGGACGATCACCGAAAGCATTCGTTCTGATACTAACGGTGCACGGAAGGGGATGCGAGGCATTTTTGGAAAGAATCACAAGCGCCGCAATTTGTCAGATAATAGATGGCCAAACGATTCTTCCGCCCGTCATAAAGATCCCGGAAATGCGAACCGCCCGCCCCTCCGGAGAGGGACGGGCGGGCGGACGATCAGTGGCCCACGGCCCCGGTCAACCGAGCCGGGCCGGAAGGTGCCGACCGGCGGCGAACGCGCTGATCGCCGAGATCACCGACAGCGCGTGGTCGTCGAGGAAGAAGTGCCCGCCCGAGAAGGTCCGCACCGAGCAGCCCGCCGTGGTGTGCTCGGCCCAGGCATCCGCCTCCGCCGCGGTGACCTGCGGATCCGCGTCCCCGGTCAGCACCAGGACGGGCTGCCCGATGCGGTCCCGGCCGGGCCGGGTGCGGTACGTCTCGGCGGCCTTGTAGTCGCTGCGGACCGACGGCAGCACCATCTCCAGGAACTCCGGGTCCCGCAGCATCAACGGATCCGTCCCGCTCAACCGCTCCAGGGACCGGATCAGCGCCCGGTCGTCCGACCGGTGCACGTCCTGCGCCGTGTCCCGTGGCCGCGAGGGCGCCCGCCGCCCGGAGACCACCACCCCCTGCAGCGCCATCCCGGCCCGCTCCATCCGGACCGCCACCTCGAACGCCACCGACGCCCCGAGGCTGTGCCCGAACAGCGTGAACGGCCGGTCCGCCCACACCAGCAACTCCCGCACCACGTGGTCCGCGAGCGCGTGCACGTCCTCGACACAGGCCTCCCCGGCCCGGTCCTGCCGCCCCGGGTACTGCACCGCGAGCACGTCCACCGAGGTGGGCATCGCCCGCGCCACCGGCAGGAAGTACCCCGCCGACCCCCCGGCGTGCGGAAAGCAGACCAACTGCGCCGGCGCGGCGGGCGCCGGCTGGAACCGCCGGATCCAGAGACTGCTCCGCTCCGGCGCTGCTGCGTACCGTGGCATTCCCATCCCCTCCCCCTCCCCGGGGCCACCCACGACGGCCCACCCTGGCTGCCATTCAAGCCCCGCCGCCCCACCACGACCAGATGCCCGTCCCCCCTCTCGCACCCCCACCCCACCCCTACCCACCCCCTACCGCCACCCCCGGGACAACGCGAAGGACCCGCCCGCTCCAAGCGACCGGGCCCCACCGCAACGTTCACCCCGCGGAATCCGAACCCACGCCCACCCGGCGCCTCCGGACCGAGATTCGAACCGGGACCGCTGCACACCCGTTCGCGGACATCCGTCGACGCGAGGGCATCCGCCTACGCAAAAGCCCCAGGTCACGGCGAGTGAGTCCTGGGGCTTCTACAGAGCCGCCTATGGGATTCGAACCCATGACCTACGCATTACGAGTGCGTTGCTCTGGCCAACTGAGCTAAGGCGGCACCGTTGCCGCACGTGGTGGCAACGCGGGCCAGTCTACACAGGTTCGCGGGTGATCCGTAACGGGGTTCCGTGGCGGTGGATCAGGCGGAGGAGACGGCCAGTTTGGCGGCGAAGCCGGCGAAGAGGACGGCGACGCCGCTGGTGAGGCCGGCGGAGAGGCGCTTGCGGCGGCGGAAGGCGGTGGCGAGGGTGGTGCCCGCGAAGATCAGCATGGAGAGGTAGAGCAGGCTGAAGGTCTGCAGGATGCCGCCGAGCAGGGCGAAGGAGAGGGCCGGCTGTCCGTAGGACGGGTCCACGAACTGGGTGAAGAAGGAGAGCAGGAAGAGGATCGCCTTCGGGTTCAGCAGGCTGATCACCAGGGCGCGGCGGAACGGGCGCTCGGTGGAGTCCGGGACGGCGGCCGCGGCGGTATCGGGGGCGGCCGCGGCGGCGCGGTGCTCGCGCCAGAGCTGGCGGGCGGCGCGGAGCATGCCGACGCCGATCCAGAGCAGGTAGGCGGCGCCGCCGAACTTCACCACGGCGAAGACCGCGGGGTTGGCCTCCAGCAGCGAGGCGGCGCCCAGCGAGGTGAGGCTGATCAGGGTGAAGTCACCGACGAAGACGCCGGCGGCGGCGGTGTAGCCGGTCCGGACGCCCTTGCGGGCGGCGACGGACAGCACGTACAGGGAGTTGGGGCCGGGGAGGAGGATGATCACGAGGGCGCCGAGGATGTACGTCGCCAGGTCGTTGACTCCGAGCACGGTGGGCTCCGGTGGGGGTGGCAGGGGCTGCGGGGCGCTCATCGTAACGTCGCACCGGTCGGCGGTTGAAGCCGAAATTACCCGCCGATCCCCTCCCCTTCTACGCGCCGCAGCGCTTGCCCTGCTCCGGCGCCGGACCGCCCAGCAGGTACGCGTTGACCGCCCCGTCGACGCACTCGTCGTGCCGTCCGTACGCGGTGTGGCCGTCGCCGTCGAAGGTCAGCAGCCGCCCGGACTCCAGCTGCCCGGCGAGGGACCGCGCCCAGGCGTACGGGGTGGCCGGATCGCGGGTGGTGCCGATGACCACGATCGGAGCGGCGCCGGCGGCCCGGACGGTGTGCGCGGCGCCGGTGGCCCGGACCGGCCAGTAGCTGCAGGTCAGCGCCATCCAGGCCATGTCGCGGCCGAAGCGGGGCGAGGTCCGCTCGAAGTCCGGCACGGCCCGCTGGACGTCGGCCGGGCCGGTGAACGGCGCGGGCAGGTCCAGGCAGTTCACCGCCATGTTGGCGAACATGAGGTTCGGGTACGAGCCGTCCGGACCGCGTTCGTAGTACGAGTCCGACAGCTTGAGCAGGCCGGTGCCGTCACCGGCCTTGGCGTCGGCGAGCGAGGTGCGCAGCTTGGGCCAGAGGAAGTCGGCGTACATGGCCTGGATGACGCCGGTCGTCGCCTGGGACTCGGTGAGCCGGCGGGCGCCGTCGACGGTGGTCAGCGGCTTGGCGTCGATGGCCGCGAACAGGGCGCTGAGCTGCTCGCCCGCCTGCTGCTCGGTGCGGCCGAGCGGGCAGTCCCCGCGCTTGACGCAGTCCTTGGCGAAGGCCGCCCAGGCGGTTTCGAAGCCGCCGGCCTGGGTGCGGTTGCCGCTGATCGAGTCGAGTGACGGGTCCATCGCGCCGTCCAGCACGATCCGGCCGGTCCGGCCGGGGAAGAGACCGGCGTAGGTGGCGCCGAGGAAGGTGCCGTAGGACTTGCCCACGTAGTTGAGCCGTTCGTCGCCGAGCAGCGCCCGCAGGACGTCCATGTCGCGGGCCGCCTCGACGGTGCCGAGGTGACCGAGCCGGTCGCCGGCCTGCTGCCGGCAGCCCTCCGCGAACTCCCGGTCCGCGGCCACCAGGGCGTCGATCTCGGCCTGGTCGTCGGGGGTGATGTCGGCGGCGGTGTACGCGTCCATCCGCTCCCCGGTCAGACAGGTCACCGGGCTGCTGCGGCCGACGCCGCGCGGGTCGAGCCCGACCAGGTCGTACCGGGCGCGCACGGCGCTGTCGTAGGTCTTCGCGACGGCCTCCACGTATTCGACCGCCGAGCCGCCGGGGCCGCCGGGGTTGAGCAGCAGCGACCCGAGCCGGCCGCCGGCCGCGCCGGGGGCCCCGCCCTGGTCCGGGTCCGCCGGGACGGCGACGGCCCGGACCGCCGAGAGGGTGAGGTCGCCGCCGCCCGGGCGGTCGTAGTCCAGCGGCACCGTGAAGGTGGTGCACTCGAAGCCGTCGTCGCAGGGCTGCCAGGCGGGCCGCTGGCCGTAGTACGGCGCCAGCGCGGCGGGAACGGCGGCCGGGAGCGGCTCCAGCGGTGTGACACCGGGACGGGCGTCGGCCGCCGCCGGCCCCCCGGAGGCGAGGGCGCCGGACGGGGCGGCGCCGGGCGCGGCGGTGTCCGAGGAGGCCGCCCCGGGGGTGGACGAGGAGGAGCTGCACCCGCCGACCAACAACCCCGCGACCGCCAGTGCCGCGGCCACCACCCGCGCCCGCATGCCCCGCTCCGACCTCATCCGGTCCCTCTCAGGTGCTGGGGCGCGGCCGCTGCCGGCGCCCTGGGTACCGCGAAGCGTAGCCTCCGCGGACACCCTGGTCAGGACGCCTTCGCCAGCGTCTCGGCCAGGTACTGGACCGCCTGGCGGACCAGCCGCAGCCGCTCCCGGTCGGCCGTGTAGTCCTGCACGTTCTCGGAGATCCGGACGTCGGCACGGGCCGACGCGCCGGCGCCGCCGTGCAGCGCGGTCTGCAGCTTGCGGGCCGCGTCCAGGCCCGCGGCGTCGGCCTTGGCGGCGGCCAGGAGCAGCTTCGGGGCGGCGTTGGCGGGGGCCTCGGCCCCCGTCCGGGTCAGCGCGACGGTGTCGTACCGGCCGGAGACCGCGGCGGCCGCGCCGTACAGGTCGGGGCGGGCCAGCCCGGCGGCCACCGCGCAGGGCGCGCCCGCCTCGACGCCGAGCGTGCCCCAGGAGGCCGGGCCGGGCGGCAGGGTGCGGAAGGTGGCCGCGATGGTGGTGCGCAGCGCGGCGTCGTCGGCGATGGCCTGGGGGGCGGCGGCGACCAGCTCGCACGGGTGCGCGGTGCCGTTCGGCGCCTCGGGGGCCACCAGGATGAACGGGCGGGCCTTGCCGGTCTGGACGGCGGAGCCGAGGCCCTCGAAGACGTCCGGGACTTCGGTGTCGGCGGTCATCCGGGGAGTGGCCGCGTGCATCACGACCACCGGGAAGCGGGCGTTCGGGTCCTTGGCGTACTGGGCGGGCAGCCAGACCCGGACGTTGCGGGGGTGGCCGTCCGGGCCGGGGACGGCGGACTGCAGCAGCTCGCCACCGCCCGGGTGGCCGACGCTGTCGAACCGGCTGGCGGCCGGTGCCGGCGCGGGGGCGGGAGCAGGAGCGGGCGCGGGCGCGACAGCCGGGGCGACCGGAGCGGGTGCCTCGTCGGCGGGCGGCGCGGCCTGCCGGCTCCCGCCCTGGCCCGTGCTGTCGGCGGTGAGCTCCGCGGAGTCGGACCGCGAGGCCGGTCCGCCGAAGGTGCCGAAGGTGCCCAGGGCCGTCAACACGGTCAGTGCCGTCACGCAGATGCCGCAGACCATCGCGCCGGCCGCGCGCAGCAGCATCGGCCGCTGATCACCGGTCAGCTCGTAGGTCTCGGCGGACCGCAGGTCGCGCCAGCGCAGCAGGGCGCCTCGGGCGAGCCAGATCCCGCCCGAGGCGGCTGCCAGCAGGGGGACGACGAGGAGCGAACGGACCATGGGACGCACCGCCTCGGGAGGAGGGCCGGACGACCGGTGGGGGCCGGTGCCGGACGGGACGCGACGGCCCCGGCGTCGGGGCGCAGTCGGCCCCAGCGTGCAGGGCGATCCGGCCGTCACACGCAGGTGTCCCCGGCGCGTACGGCCCGTTCACTCGAAGGTGGGACACCCGGGTAGCGCGGGAGGCCCTACGGCGGCCCCACCGGCGGTCCTACCGGTGACGGCCCCGCCCCGGCCGCCATCCGCGTCCGCCGACTCAGCCCGCGCGCAGGGCGACGGTCATCGCCTCGACGGCGAGCAGCGGGTCGACGTTGCGGTCCAGCGCCTGCCGGCAGGCGAGCACCGCCTCGATCCGCCGCAGCGTGCCCTCCGGCGGGCCGGCCTGGGCGACCCGGTTCAGGGCCTGCCGCTGGTCCTCGTTGGAGAGCGCGCCGGTGGAGCCCAGCTGGAGGGCGAGCACGTCCCGGTAGAAGCTCAGCAGGTCGAGCAGGGCGACGCCGAGCGTCTCCCGGCGGGTCCGGGTGGCCCGGCTCTTCTGGCGCTTCTCCAGTTCCTTGACCGCGCCGGCCATGCCCCGCGGAGCCTTGCTGCCCTCGGCCGCGCCGTACGCGGCCCTGAGGTCGCCGGTCTCCTTGGCGTCCTGGGTCTCGGCGAGCGCCTCGGCATCGGCCTTCGCGGTGTCGACCAGCCGCTGGGCGGCGGCCAGGCAACCACCGATGTCACCGACCTCCAGCGGGATCCGCAGCACGTCCGTGCGCCGGGTGCGGGCCTGGTCGTCGACGGCCAGCCGACGGGAGCGCTCGATGTCCCCCTGGCCGGCGAGCGCGGCCATCCGGGCCGTCGTGGGGTCGACACCGTCGCGGTTCACCAGCATGTCGGCGACGGCCTCGGCGGCGGGCTGGCGCAGCACCAGCAGGCGGCAGCGCGAGCGGATGGTGGGCAGGACGTCCTGCACGGAGGGCGCGCAGAGCAGCCAGACGGTGCGCGGGGAGGGCTCCTCCACCCCCTTGAGCAGGGCGTTGGCGGCGGCCTCGGTGAGCCGGTGGGCGGCGTCGACCAGGATCACCGACCAGCGGCCGCCGGTCGGGTAGCTGGACGCCCGCAGCACGAGGGCGCGCATGTCGCCGACGCCGATCGACAGGCCGTCGGTGCGCACGTACTTCACGTCCGCGTGGCTGCCCGCGAGCACGGTGTGGCAGCCGTCGCAGAACCCGCAGCCGGGCGTACCGCCGAGCGCGAGATCCGGGCTGGTGCACTGGAGGGCGGCGGCGAAGGCGCGGGCCGCGGTGATCTGGCCGGCTCCGGGGGGGCCGGTGAACAGCCAGGCGTGCGTCATCAGCGAGGCGTTGCCGCCCGGCTCCGGCGCGGCCCCGCGACCGGCGGCGGCCGTCGCCCAGGCCGCCCGGGCCGCGGCGCTCAGCTGCTCGACCACCCGCTCCTGGCCCACCAGGTCGTCCCAGACGGCCACTGCTGCTCCCAAGCTCGGTACGGACTGCGCCGGCGCCCGTCACCCGGACGGCGGACGGCGCTCCGGGCACGGTTTCCCGGAGTCGAGCATACGTGCCCGGTACGACGGCGGGCGGTGCCGCCGGAGCACCGCCCCGGCCGCACCGCCCCCCGTCCTTCAGGCCCCTGCCCCGCCCCGGCCGAGTCGGCCCACCAGGCCGAGTGGGCCATGTGGACCGCGTGGACCGCGTGGGACCGCGCGGGCCGGGACCGAGTCAGCTCCGGCGCCCCCAGCGCCGGCCCTTGCCCTTGCCGTCGCCCCGGTCGCCCGACCCGCCCTGGGCGTCCGCCCTGCCACGGCTCTCCGGCCCGCCGGGGCCGGCCGGAGGAGCGGCCGCGCCACCGCGCGGGTCCTGCGGCGCCGGGTCGGCGGGGCCGCCCTGCTCCCAGCGGGCCCACTCGTCGCGCGAGCCCAGCAGGGTGTCGGTGAGGCTCGGCAGGTCGTCCATCGGCGTCTCCTCGGCCCAGGAGGGCCGGGGGCGCGGTTCGGCGGCGGGCTGCTCCTCCACCGCCGGAAGCTCGCGGGTGCTGTCGACCGGCGTCTCCCGCCCGGCCGGTCCGGCCGGTCCGGCCGGACGGGTCGGCTCGACCCGCGGCAGCACCTCCGTTCGGTCCGCCGGACGGGTCGGCTCGACCCGCGGCAGCACCTCCGTCCGGTCGGCGTGGTCGCGCCGCCCGGCACCCGACCGGTCGGGGTCCGCCGAAGGGACTCGGGGCAGCACCGCCGTCTCGTCCGCCGGAGCGGTGGGGACGACCGGCAGCTTCGCCGTCGCGTCGGCCTCCGGAGCCCGGAACGCGGAAGCGCCACCGGCCCCCGCGGCGCCGGCCGCCTCGGCCGCCCGGACGGCCGCCCGGCGGTCCCGCTCGGAGATCTCCTGGGTCGCGTCCTCGGGCTCCGGCACGATCCGCAGCTCGGTGGTCACGTCGTCGGCCGGCGGAGCGGGCCGGTCCGCCCGGTCCGCCGCGCTCTCGGCGGCGGCAGCGGCCGCGGCGAGCGCGGCGGCCTGCGCCAGCCGGGCCTCCTCGGCCCGCTGCAGCGCCTCCTCCGCGCGCCGGCGCTGCTCCTCGCGCTGCAGCTCACGCTGCCGCTGGAGCTCCGCCTGGGCGGCCGCCTCCTCGGCGAGCCGCCGGCGCTCGGCGGCCTCGGCGGCGAGCCGGGCCTCCTCGGCCGCACGCTGCCTGGCCTCCTCCTCGGCCCGCCGGCGGGCTTCCTCCTCCGCCTTGCGCCGGGCCTCCTCGGCCGCCTTGCGCGCCGCCTCGGCGGCGACCCGCTCGGCCTCCTCCTTGGCCAGCCGCTCCTTCTCCGCCTGTTCGGCGCGGAGCTGCTCCAGCAGCTCCAACCGCTTGCGCTCGGCCTCCGCCTCGGCCGCGCGCCGGCGGGCCTCCTCGGCGGCGCGGCGCTCGGCCTCCTCGCGGGCCAGCCGCTCCTGCTCGACCCGGGCGGCCTTCTCCTGCTCGGAGAGCGGCAGCTCGCGGTCGAGCCGGTGGCGGATCGCGGTGGTGACGAAGCCGGGCTGCTGGCTGCCGTCCACGACCAGGTACCGGGCCGGGTCGGCGGCGGCCAGCGAGAGGAAGCCGGACCGGACCCGCTGGTGGAACTCGGTCGGCTCGGACTCCAGCCGGTCCAGCGCCTCGGTGAACCGCTCCCGGGCCCTGGTCGGGTCGACGTCCAGGACGACGGTCAGGTCGGGCACCAGCCCGCCGGTCGCCCAGCGCGAGATCCGGGCCACCTCGGTGGCGGCCAGGTCGCGCCCGGCGCCCTGGTAGGCGATCGAGGAGTCCATGTAGCGGTCGGTGATGACCACCGCGCCGCGGGCCAGCGCCGGGCGGATGACGTTCTCGACGTGCTCGGCCCGGTCGGCGGCGTAGATCAGCGCCTCGGCGCGGTGCGACAGACCGGTGTTGCCGACGTCCAGGACGAGACCGCGCAGCCGCTGCCCGACCGGGCTGCCGCCGGGCTCACGGGTGAGCACCACCTCGTGGCCCTTGCCCCGGATCCACTCGGCGAGCGCCTGGGCCTGGGTGGACTTGCCGGCGCCGTCGCCGCCCTCCAGGGCGATGAAGAAGCCGGTACCGGTGGTGCGGTGCGGGGCCGGACCGGCGGCGCCGCGCACGGCGTCGACGAGGTCGCGGCCGAACGGGGCGGTGCCCCGCCGGTCGTCGGTCTTGAGCAGCACGACGGCCGCGAGCACCAGCGTCAGCAGCCCGGCGGTGGCCACCGCGAGGGCCGCGCCGCCGTGGATGAAGGTGAACGAGCCGGGCTCGACCGTGCCGTACTCGACCTCGCCGTAGGCCGCGGCGATCAGCGGGACGAGGATCAGCGCGCCGCCCACCACGGCCCGCAGCACCGCGTACAGGTGCTCGTCGACCTTCGGGAGCCGCGCCTCCTCGACCTCCTGGGCGAGCAGCGAGCGCCCGGCCGAGACGACGATCCCGGCGGCCAGGCCGGCCAGCACGGTCAGCAGCAGCACCAGGACGAAGTCCAGCACCAGGCCGGCCAGGATCAGCGCGACGCCCTCGGTCAGCAGCGCCAGTGCGAGCAGCCGGCGGCGGGAGAGCGCGGGCAGGGTGGCCCGGGTGAGCCGGGAGCCGAGCGCCGGGGTGCCGACGGCGGCGAGCACCAGCAGGCCGTAGCCGATCGGCCCGGCCCGGTGCTCGGCGGCGGTCAGCAGCGCGAGCGCCGCGACGCCCGCCATCGAGGCGAAGGCGGCGGCGACCGAGAAGGTGAAGTAGGGGGCGGCGCCGGTGCGGCCCTTGCTCAGCGCGGGGCCGGGCGTGGCGTCGGTCGGCGCGCGCAGGCTCCGCAGCGGGGAGTGCGGAGGGGCCACCGTCGGACCGCCGGGCAGCTGCTGGAGGTACGCCCGGACGGCCGAGACCGTGAACAGGGCGGCCGCGCCGAGCGCCGCGAAGGTGGTCTGGTGGACGCGCAGCCAGTCCGAGCCGAGGGCCGCGAAGACGTTGTTGACCAGGGTGAGCGCGACCAGCGCGGCTGCCGCGAGCGGCACGGTGGCCCAGCCGGTGCGGCGGTCCAGCGTCCGCACGCTCTCCAGGTTGGCCGCGGACGGACGCTGCTCCCCGGGGGGCGCGAAGGGGTTGGCCGGCGGCAGCAGGCCGGGTACGGCGGCGCCCTTGGCGATCGCCCAGACCCGCTCGGCCGCACCGGTCACGAAGACGGTGGCGAGCAGTACGTAGGTCGCGGCGCCGGAGGGCCCGGCGTCGGAGCCCAGCCAGACGATCCACCAGGGCGCGGCGCCGATCAGCACGGCCCGCAGCGCGTCGGCGCCGAGCAGCGTCCAGCGCCGGTCCAGGCGGCCGCTGAGCAGCCCGTGCACCGGGCCGAGCAGGGCGGCGCCGACCAGCAGGGTGGCGGCCAGCCGGGCCGCGAAGACCGCGGCGACGGCGAAGGCGAGGCTGCGCGGCAGGTCGCCGAACTGCCCGCCGAGGGCGGCCGCGATCACCGTCAGCGCGAGCAGCACCAGCAGCCCGAGCCGGTCGGCGGTGCCGCCGATCAGCTGGGTGGTCCAGAGGCGGCGGTAGGGGCGCAGCCGCAACAGTGCCCGGGCGCGCTCACCGGGGGTTCCGGCGGGCGCGACCTCCGGCAGGTCGGGCGTGCCGGCTCTGGCGGCACCGCCGGTGCCGGGGGTGGGCTGCTCCTCGCTCGTCATACGGTCAGCGTAGCGGTCGGCACCGGTCGGAAAAGAGGGGTGCGGGCTTCCGGATGCCCGTCATTGCAGGGTTGTGACGCGCCGCGCACACGCTCGCCACCCCGCGCCGGAGGTGCTCGCGCACCGGTCGCCCACAGACCTCGGGCCCGCGCCTCCGAAGAGGGCGCGGGCCCGGTGCCGCTGGTGGAGGGTCAGCCCTCGTCGACGGCGGCGGTCCTGCTCGCGGCGGCCTTCTTGGTCGCCGTCTTCTTCGCGGCGGCCTTGGTCGTCGTCTTCTTGGCCGTGGTCTTGGCCGCGGCCGTCTTGGTGGTGGTGGTGGTCTTCTTGGTGGCGGTCTTCTTGGCCGCCGCCTTCTTCGCCGGGGCCTTCTTGGCCGTCTTCTTCACCGGCCCGCGGGCCCGCTTCTCCGCCAGCAGCTCGTAGCCGCGCTCGGGAGTGATGGTCTCGACCTCGTCGTCCTTGCGCAGCGTCGCGTTGGTCTCGCCGTCGGTGACGTACGGGCCGAACCGGCCGTCCTTGACCACCACCGGACGCTCGCTGACCGGGTCGGTGCCCAGCTCCTTGAGCGGCGGCGCGGCCGCGGCCCGGCCGCGCTGCTTGGGCTGGGCGTAGATGGCCAGGGCCTCCTCCAGGGTGACCGTGAACATCTGCTCCTCGCTGGTGAGCGAGCGGGAGTCGGTGCCGCGCTTGAGGTACGGCCCGTAGCGGCCGTTCTGCGCGGTGATCTCCACGCCCTCCTGGTCGAGACCGACCACGCGCGGCAGGGACAGCAGCTTCAGCGCGTCGTCGAGCGTGACGGTGTCCAGCGACATCGACTGGAGCAGCGACGCGGTCCGCGGCTTCACGGCGTTCTTGCCGGTCTTCGGCGTGCCCTCGGGCAGGATCTCGGTCACGTAGGGGCCGTACCGGCCGTCCTTGGCGACCAGCTGGTTGCCGCTGACCGGGTCCTGGCCGAGCTCGAAGTCGCCGCTGGGCTTGGCCAGCAGCTCCTCGGCCAGCTCGACGGTGAGCTCGTCCGGCGGCAGCTCGTCCGGGATGTCGGCGCGCCGGCCGGGCTCGCCCTCCACAGTGGAGGCGCGCTCGACGTACGGGCCGTAACGGCCGACCCGCAGGGTGAGGTCGTCGCTGATCCGGAACGAGCTGATCTCCCGGGCATCGATCGCGCCGAGGTCGGTGACCAGTTCCTTCAGACCGCCCAGGTGGTCGCCGTCGCCGTTGCCGGCCTCGGCGGCGCCGCCGGTGGCGTGGCCCTCGCCCTCACCGAAGTAGAAGCGCTTCAGCCACGGCACGGACTGCGCCTCGCCCGCGGCGATGCGGTCGAGGTCGTCCTCCATCCGCGCGGTGAAGTCGTAGTCGACCAGCCGGCCGAAGTGCTTCTCCAGCAGGTTGACCACGGCGAAGGAGAGGAACGACGGCACCAGCGCCGTCCCCTTCTTGAAGACGTAGCGGCGCCCGATGATGGTGTCGATGATCGAGGCGTAGGTGGACGGGCGGCCGATCTCCCGGTCCTCCAGCTCCTTGACCAGCGAGGCCTCGGTGTAGCGGGCCGGCGGCTTGGTGGCGTGGCCCTCCGGGGTGAGCTGCTCGGCGGACAGCGGGTCGCCCTCGGTCACCTGCGGCAGCCGGCGCTCGCGGTCGTCCAGCTCGGCGTTCGGGTCGTCGGCGCCCTCGACGTAGGCCTTGAGGAAGCCGTGGAAGGTGATGATCTTGCCCGAGGCGGAGAACTCGGCGTCCCGGCCGTCCGCGGAACGGCCGCCGACCTTCACGGTCACCGACTGGCCGACCGCGTCCTTCATCTGGGAGGCGACGGTGCGCATCCAGATCAGCTCGTAGAGCCGGAAGTCGTCGCCGCTCAGGCCGGTCTCGGCCGGGGTGCGGAAGCGGTCGCCAGAGGGGCGGACGGCCTCGTGCGCCTCCTGGGCGTTCTTGACCTTGCTGGCGTACGTGCGCGGCGCGTCCGGCAGGTAGTCGGCCCCGTAGAGCTGGGTGACCTGCGCCCGGGCGGCCGAGATCGCGGTCTCCGACAGCGTGGTGGAGTCGGTACGCATATAGGTGATGAAGCCGTTCTCGTACAGCTTCTGGGCCACCTGCATGGTCCGCTTGGCACCGAAGCCCAGCTTGCGGCTGGCCTCCTGCTGGAGCGTGGTGGTGCGGAACGGCGCGTACGGCGAGCGGCGGTACGGCTTGGACTCGACGCTGCGGACACCGAACGAGGTCTGCTCCAGGGCGGCGGCCAGCGCGCGGGCGGCCTGCTCGTCCAGGTGCAGGGTGTTGACGCTGCCGGCCTTCAGCCGGCCGTCCGAACCGAAGTCGCGGCCGCTGGCGATCCGCTTGCCGTCGACGGCCGAGAGCCGGGCGCCGAAGGTCTCCGGGTTGGCGGCGTCGGCCGGGGTGCGGCCGGTGCCGAAGGTGGCGACCAGGTCCCAGTAGGAGGCGCTGCGGAAGGCGATCCGCTCGCGCTCCCGCTCGACCACCAGGCGGGTCGCGACGGACTGGACGCGGCCGGCCGACAGCTTCGGCATGACCTTCTTCCAGAGCACCGGCGAGACCTCGAAGCCGTAGAGGCGGTCGAGGATGCGGCGGGTCTCCTGGGCGTCGACCAGGCGCTGGTTCAGCTCGCGCGGGTTGGCCACCGCCTCCTGGATCGCGGTCTTGGTGATCTCGTGGAACACCATCCGGTGCACCGGCACCTTGGGCTTCAGGACCTGCTGGAGGTGCCACGCGATGGCCTCGCCCTCGCGGTCCTCATCGGTGGCGAGGAAGAGTTCGTCGGACTCGGCCAGCAGCGACTTCAACTTGCTGACCTGCGACTTCTTGTCCGCGTTCACCACGTAGATGGGCGCGAAGTCGTGGTCGACATCGACGCCGAGGCGGCGCACCTCGCCGGTGTACTTGTCCGGGACCTCGGCCGCTGTGCTGGGCAGGTCCCGGATGTGCCCGACGCTCGCCTCGACGATGTAGCCGGGGCCAAGGTAGCCCTTGATCGTCTTCGCCTTGGCCGGCGACTCGACAATGACGAGTCGCTGTCCGTGCGCGGTCTCGCTGCTCGGGGACACCTTCGCTCTTCTCTCCCGGTCGTTACGTGAGCTGGTCGGCGCCGGCAGCACAGGCTGCGCTCCGCCCGACCCCTCCACCGTCCCGGGGGCGCCGCTGCACGACGACCCCACCAGCGGAGTGTGACCGTACCCCGGCCACCCTTGTCAAACGGAAGGATCCTGCTTTTTCACCGGCAAGGCCGACCGACGCCACTCGAACGGTAACCCGATGATGGAGGATCGCGCCCCGTGGAGGGGGGCTTCGGCGGGTTTCGAAGGATGGAATGACGGATTTCAAGATCTGTCAACGGAGAATCGACACCTCGCGGCGGGCGGAGCGGCGGCGGGGACGGGGCTCAGCCCGTGAGGCCGGCGGCGATCAGTACCGCCCCCGCGGCCACACAGCCGGTGCCGAGCGAGGTCCAGAGCAGATCGGCCACCGCCGCCCGGCCGGTTTCCGCCGCAGCCAGGACCGCGCGGCTCGGCCGCCGAGGATCGTAGGAGATACGGACGGACGCCCCGGGCGCGAAGCGGGCCGGCCGGCGCAGCGGGGTGTGGCCGCGCGGGCGGGTGATCACCAGCTCGGCGCATCGCCCCGGGCCGGAGGCGCCGGTGACGGCCGGTGCGGAGAAGGAGAGCAGCGGTGCGCTGTCCAGCTCACCGTGGGCGTCGGCCTCGGCGACCACCGTGGCCACCGTCGGCACGCCACGGCGCCGCACCAGGTGGCGAAGGCGCACTTCGGACGCGCACCAGAGCAGCAGTGCGCCGCCGAAGAGCGCGAGCACCGCGCCGCCCGCCGTGGCCGTCGTCGTGTCCACCCCTTGCCCCCAGCTCTGTCCACAGCCTGTGGACAGAGCTTCACAGCCCGGGGCCAACGCGGGACAGCCGTTCGGCGGCCGGCGGGCGAACCAGGAGACACCGGGAGATGAACCGGCAGGGGCTCGACCCGGCCCGTTCGGACCGGATCGGGTCGTGCCGGACCGAGCCGTGGCGGGCCGTCGGACCGCGCCGGGCCGTGCCGGGTCACGGCAGGCCGTTTCGAGCCACGGCAGGCCGCGGCGGGGCCGCCTTCGGGCTTCGACGCGAGCCGAACGAACGAGGGCACCGGCGGGTGGCGGACGGACACCGGGTGTCGGCCGCGGGTGGGCGGCCGACCGGGCGCCGGGGGCGGCGGACCCGCAGGGCGGCCGGCCTGCGGGGCAGCGGGGCAGCAGGCCCGCGGGCCCGCGGGGCGGCTCCGGGGCCGTTACTCGACCGGTCGGATGAACCCCTGCTCGGTGAGGAGCCGCAAGGACTCCGGCACCCGGTCCCGCAGGACCACCCGGTCCTCGCCGAGCAGCTGCGCGATGGCGTCCACGATCTCGCCGGCCGACAGCGTCCCGTCGCAGACCCCGGCGAACCCGGCTCCCACCGTGTCCACCTTGGTGGCCCGCCGCATGCCGCGGTTGTGGCGCAGGATCACGTGCTCCGGGTCCTCCGCCCCGGGTGCGCCGACCTGCTCCTGGACCACCTCGTCGGCCAGCACGTACCGGGCCGCGAGCAGCCCCGCGTCGTCGTGCGTGCGCAGGTAGTCCTGCCGGTCGAACCACTCCTCGATGTGCGGGCCGAGCGGCTGCTCGACCGGGTGCGGCCACTCCTCCACCCGGACGGTCGGCCGCTCGGCGCCGCTCGCCCGCAGCGTGATCCAGCCGAAGCCGATGCCCTCGACCCGGCCCGCCTCGAAGGCATCCAGCCACTCGCCGTACCGGGCCTGGTAGTCACCGCCGGCGCCGCGGTGGTCACCGCCGTCGCGCAGCCACAACTCGGCGTACTGGGCGACGTCCTGGACCTCCCGCTGGACGACCCAGGCGTCCAGGCCGGTGCCCGCCACCCAGCCGGCCAGCCGGTCGTGCCAGTCCTCGCCCTTGACGTGCTGCCAGTTGGCGAGCAACTGGCAGTAGCCGCCCGGCTCCAGGTGCGCGGCGGCGGAGCGGACCAGACTGCGGCAGAGGTCGTCGCCGGCCATGCCGCCGTCGCGGTAGGTGAAGCGGCCGGTGGGCGAGATCACGAACGGCGGGTTGGAGACGATCAGGTCGAACTTCCGCTCCCCGACCGGCTCGAAGAGGCTGCCGGCGGCGGCGTCGGTGTTGTCGAAGCCGGAGAGCGCGAGCGTCAGCTCGGTGAACCTCAGCGCCCGCGGATTGAGGTCGGTGGCGGTGACCCGCTGCGCGTGCCGGGCCGCGTGCAGGGCCTGCACCCCGGAGCCCGAGCCGAGGTCCAGGGCGGCCCGGACCGAGCGGCGCACCGTGATGTTGGCCAGCGTCGTGGAGGCGCCCCCCACCCCGAGCACCAGGTCCTTGCGGGCCACGCCGTGCGCGGTCTCGCCGGAGCCGATCCCGCCCGCGCCGCCGACCGCGCAGCCCAGGTCGGAGACCACCCAGGCGTCCGAACTGGGCAGACCGGAGACCTCGTTGGCGTACGGGCGGACGTCCACGGTGGCGCGCACCTGCTCCCCGTCCGCGCGCAGCCAGCCGTCGGTCAGACAGTCCTCGACCGGCAGCGCGGCGGCGGCCGCCTTGTACGGCACGGGCTGCTGCAGCAGGAACAGCCGCACCAGCGTCTCCAGCGGGCTGCCGCCACGGGTCGCGCGCAGCGCCGGGACGGCCTCGCTGCGCGCCAGCGCCGCGTAGCCGGTGGGCCCGAGCAGGTCGAGGCAGCCGTCGGCGGTGTACGCGGCGGCGAGCAGCGCCTCACGGAACTTGGGGAGGCGGGTCGGGTCGAGAACGGGGCTACTGATCACCCCGCCATTGTCCCCCCGGCCGCCGGGCCCGCTCCCCGCCGGGGCCGCCCGTGCCGGGGCCGGGCCGCCGACCCGCCCGCGCCGAGCACGGCCGGGCGGGACCGGCTCCGGACGGGGACGAGGCTCCGGACCGGGTCGGCTCCGGACCGGTCGGGTCAGCTCGCCGAGGGCGCGGGGCTGGACGCGGCGGGGGCGGGCGGGGCCGAGGTCGCGGCCGGGTCCGTCGCGGCCTGGCTGCCCGCCGGGCTCGCACCGTCGGTCGCGCCGTCGGTCGCCCCGGGCGCGGGGGTGCCGGTGCTGCCGCCGGCCGTCGGCGTCCCGCTCGCTCCGGCGGTCGGCGCCGCGGCGGCCGAGCCCGGCTTGCAGCCCTCCTGCTTGGCCATCGCGGCACCGAGGTCGCCGCGCTGCAGCTTGGCCTGTGCCTGGGTGGAGAGCGAGGCCAGCTTCTGCACCTGGTCGGCGACGCTGCGCAGCCCGTCGGCGAACTTCGCCTGTTCGTCGTTGGGCAGCGCGTCCAGCTTCTTCTGGACGTCGAGGTACAGGTCGGCCGCCTTGTTGAGCTCGGAGACGGTGTCCTTCTGGAGGTTCCCGCCCTCGTCGACCTTGGGCGCACCGGCGGAGTCGATGGCGGCGGCGATCTCCTGGTTGGTCTTGGCCAGCCGCCCGATGTCGGCGGAGAGGCGCTTCTGCAGATCGGCCGGGGCCTCACCGGTCTTCACCTGGCCGGTGTCCGCCAGAGCGGTCTGCGCCTGGGCGATCGGGTCCTTGGCCGCGCCGCAGACGTTCGCCGCCCAGGACTCCAGCTGCTTGCTGTTGTCGTCGCCGCAGCCGACGGCGCCGAACGCCAGCAGCGCGCCGAGCGCGGGTACGGCCAGCAGTCGCTTGTTCACCGGGAGAAGCCCTTTCGGTTTCGGTCGTCGAACTGCGAACCTACACGGCCGCCACCCGGCCCCCGGTTCCCGCCCGTACCGGCTCCGTCGGTCTCCCCGGCCTGGACCGGTCGCTCCTCTCCTTCGGACGGCTTTCCCCGGCCTCGGGGGCCCTCACGGCGGGAGGCGTACCGGGCCGGGGATATGGACTCAGGCCGACCGGGTTCAGGCCCGCTCGACCCTGACCGGGTCGTTCGGGCGGACGGTGCGCAGCACTTCGGGATCCCCGTCCAGGGAGCCGAGGATGTTGCAGGGGCTGGCCAGCCGGCACTCGCCGTCCCGGGAGATCGGCGTCGGCCCGAAGGGCAGCGCGAGGCTGTCACCGTCCGTCCAGAACGCCACGGTGCCCGGCTCGACGACCTGCCGGGCGTCGTCCTCCCGGGGCACGCTGACCGGCGTCCCGAAGTACACCTCCTCGCCCCAGGTACTGGCCGACGAGCTGATCGGCAACGCACCCCAGAGCGCCTGGGCGGTGGGGGTGGCCGTGAGCGTGGCGAGCGCCTGACCGGCGGGCCACAGGATGCGAATCCGCATGGGTTCCCTCTTCTACGACAGACCCGATCACCGATCGGGGCCGGTCGTGCCGAGAGCAGGGAACCGTCGGATTCAACAGTTTGTCAATGCGCTCCCGCCAGGTGGACTCCCCGGCTGCGGCCGTGGCGTCGCGCGAGGGACGTGTGCGGCAACCGGTCGGCCGTCACGACGGCGGCGCGGCCGCAACGGCGCGCGAGGACCACGACAGCGGCCACCGCCGTGGTCGGCGGGCAGCAGGAACCGGCCGGACGGGAGGGCCCGGTCGGCCGTCGGCAGTCGACCGTCGGCAGTCGCCGGTCAGAGTGCCATCGCGTCGACCGAGACCGGCCAGCTCATCCGGATCAGGCCACCGCTCGCTCCGCTGGTGACCTCCAGCTCCTCCACCAGTCCGGTGATCACGGCGAGACCCAGGGTGTCCTCGTCCGGATCGCCTTCGGCAGCACCCGGGGCCGGCACGGTGGCGGGGCCCGCCTCGTCCTCGACCTCGATGAGGAAACGCTTCTCCTGGTCCGTGAGAGCGACCCTCACCGCACCGGTGATGCCACCGCGCTGGTGCAGGCCGACCGCACGGGAGCACGCCTCACCCACGGCGAGCCGGACCTCGTCGAGCACCGACTCGTCGACCCCGGCTCGTCTTGCCACAGCCGCGGCGACCAGCCGGGCCGTACGGACATGCTCGGGAAGCGCGCTGAATCGAAGTTCGACGGTTGCCATCTCTCCCCCTCGGGGTGTCCGGCCGAGGCCGGGCATGCGGGCCCCTGCTAACCGGTCCCACCGGCTCCGGGGCGGGCCCGGACGGGCCGGGGCCACACGGGGGCCCCGGCACGCCGGACACGTGGATCGGACGGGTCGACACGAGGCCGGCCCGGCCTGGTCAGTCGGTCGAGTTGACCGCGTCGTCCACCGAGGTGTGGATCGGGAAGACCTTGGTCAGGCCGGTGATGCGGAAGATCTTCAGAATGCGCTCCTGGTTGCACACCAGGCGCAGCGAGCCCTCATGGGCCCGCACTCGCTTCAGACCGCCCACCAGCACGCCCAGACCGGTCGAGTCGAGGAAGTCCACGCCCTCCATGTCGACGACGAGGTGGTAATTGCCGTCGTTGACGAGCTCGACCAACTGCTCACGCAGCTTCGGGGCGGTGTACACATCGATCTCGCCGCCAACCTCGACGACCGTGCGATCGCCGACTGTACGGGTCGACAGGGACAGGTCCACGGAACCTCCAGCACCTTGCCTTGCTACGTCATTGCGATCTTCGGCCGGACGGCCGTCACCGCATGGTCGCGTACCCCGGACGCGCCCAATCACGCGTGGCGAGCCTCAGCGCTGCGACCCCCGGCCGTACGGCCGTCACGGCCACATTCAACCACCTGCGACCATGACCGCACGATGGCTTACGACGATTCTCCGTCACGCCGGTGACACACTGGGTCCTCATGCCGCCCCGTCACAGCCTGCCCGAGGCACTGCTCACGACCCTGTCCACCACCCGGGGGCGGTCGGACCGGCTCACCCATACGGAGCACCTTCCCGCCCGACCAGCACGTTATTCACCCTGGCCCGACTCGATCCGACCCGAGATCGTCGCCTCCGCCCGGGAGCTGGGCGTGGAACGTCCTTGGGCCCATCAGGCAGAAGCGATGAACCTGGCCAAAAGCGGCCATACTGTGGTGATCGCCACAGGAACCGCCTCGGGCAAGTCGCTCGGCTATCTGGCGCCGGTGCTCAGCGACCTGCTGGACGGGACCGAGGCCCGCAACGGCCGTGGCGCCACCGCGCTCTACCTGGCCCCGACGAAGGCGCTCGCCGCCGACCAGCGGCGACGGGCCGCCGAACTCGCCCCGCCCAGGGTCCGGCCCGCCCTCTACGACGGCGACACCCCGCCCGAGGAACGCGAGTGGGTCCGCCAGTACGCCTCCTACGTGCTCACCAATCCCGACATGCTGCACCGCGGCATCCTGCCCGCGCACGCGCGCTGGTCCTCCTTCCTCAAGACGCTGCGCTACGTGGTGGTCGACGAGTGCCACAGCTACCGGGGCGTGTTCGGCTCGCACGTCGCCCAGGTGCTGCGCCGACTGCGCCGGATCTGTGCCCGGTACGGCTCCTCCCCGACCTTCCTGCTGGCCTCGGCCACCACCGCCGACCCGGCCGCCACCGCCCGGCTGCTCACCGGGCTGCCCGCCGAAGCCGTCACCGAGGACGCCTCGCCGCGCGGTCCGATGGTGTTCGGGCTCTGGGAGCCGCCGCTCACCGAGAACGTCGGCGAGCACGGGGCCCCGGTCCGCAGGACGGCCACCGCCGAGGCCGCCCACCTGCTGACCGACCTCGTCGAACGGCAGACCCGCACCGTCGTGTTCGTCCGCTCCCGCCGGGCGGCCGAACTCGTCGCGCTCCAGGCCCAGGACCAGCTCGGCCGACCGCTCGCCGAACGGGTCGCCGCCTACCGCGGTGGCTACCTCGCCGACGAGCGCCGGGCCCTCGAACGCGATCTGCAGTCCGGCCGGCTGCTCGGCGTCGCCTCCACCTCCGCTCTCGAACTGGGCGTCGACATCTCGGGTCTGGACGCCGTCCTGATGGCCGGGTACCCCGGCACCCGGGCCTCGCTCTGGCAGCAGGCCGGGCGGGCCGGGCGCGAGGCCCAGGGCGCCCTGGCCGTCCTGATCGCCCGCGACGACCCGCTGGACACCTACCTGGTGCACCACCCGGAGGCGCTCTTCGCCACGCCCGTCGAAGCCACCGTGCTCGACCCCGACAATCCGCACGTCCTCGCCCCGCACCTGTGCGCGGCGGCCGCCGAACTCCCACTCACGGACAGCGACCTGGACCTGTTCGGCCCCTCCGCGGGCCCGCTGCTGCCCGTCCTGGAGCGGCGCGGGCTGCTCCGCCGCCGCGGGGGCGGTTGGTACTGGACCCGCCGCGAACGCGCCGCCGACGCCGTCGACCTGCGTGGCAGCGGTGGCAACCCGGTGCAGATCGTCGAGGCCCCGACCGGCCGGCTGCTGGGCACCGTGGACGCCTCCGCCGCCCACACCACCGTCCACACCGGGGCCGTCCACATCCACCGGGGACGCAGCTACCTCGTCCGGGACTTCGACCTGGACAGCTCCGTCGCCCTGGTCGACCCGGCCGACCCGCCGTACACGACGGCCGCCCGGGACATCACCTCCATCTCGGTGCTCTCCACCGACACCTCCCACGCCTGGGGCGAGGGCCGGCTCAGCTTCGGTTCGGTGGAGGTCGTCAACCAGGTGGTCGGCTACCTCCGCAAACGGATCTCCACCGGGGAGATCATGGGCGAGACCAAACTCGACCTGCCGCCCCGGACCCTGCGGACCCGGGCGGTCTGGTGGTCCGTCACCGAGGACCAGCTGCTCGACGCGGACATCCCGCTCGACCAGTTGCCCGGGGCCGCCCACGCCGCCGAACACGCCTCCATCGGCCTGCTGCCGCTCTTCGCCACCTGCGACCGCTGGGACATCGGCGGTGTCTCGGTGCCGCTGCACCCCGACACCGAGCTGCCGACGGTCTTCGTCTACGACGGCCACGCGGGCGGGGCCGGGTTCGCCGAACGCGGCTTCCAGCGCGCCGTCCAGTGGCTGACGGCCACCCGGGAGGCGATCGCCGCCTGCGAGTGCGAACGCGGCTGCCCGTCCTGCGTGCAGTCGCCCAAGTGCGGCAACGGCAACGAACCGCTGGACAAGGCGGCCGCCGTCCGACTGCTGGACATCCTGCTCGCCGGAGCACCGGCGGCCGACGGGGCCGGGGCCCCAAGCGGGGACGGGGACGGGGACGGGGACGGAGACGGGGACGGGGACCGGACGCCTCACGAGCCTCAGGGCGACGGCGGCCCCGAGGCCGGGGCCGGGACGGCCGAGCCGTCCGCCGGGGGCTCATGAGCCGCCTGCCGTCGCACTGGCGCCCCCGTCCGCGGCAGCAGTCGTAGCAGCAGCCGTAGCAGCAGCCGCGGCACGGATCGGCCCGGCTCGGGAACGGGCCCGCGCGGGCCCGATCGGCAGATCCACCGGAAGGCGGCCGATCGACACCTCCGCCACCACCTCGACGGCGTCCGCCTCCCGGTCCACCGTGCAGGACACCAGGGCGGCCGCCTGTGCCCGTGCGATCCCGGCGGCCCGGGCGCACCCGCCGTCCAGGTCCAGCAGCAGCCGGTCGGCCGCCGCGAGGGCCGCCAGGTCGGCGGCGGACTCGGCGCGGTGGCGGGCGCCCACCACCGCGCCGACCGAGAGGACCGCGGCGAACGTCGTGCAGCCGAGCACCGCGAACGCGACCAGCCAGACCGTCGCGGATCCGCCGTCGCTCGGGCGCCCGACGGCTGCACGGGCGCCCCGGACTCTGGCCACCCTGCCCATCACGGCCGCCCCAGGGATCAGGAGGGCCATGGACCCGCACCCCCGCCGCCCGTCAGGGTGTCCTCCCGCGCCGCCACCGCGGCCGCGCCGAGCCGTACCGAGAGCAGGCCGGCGAGCCGGCCCGGGGCCACCGAGGGCGCGTCCACCGTGACCCGAACCGTGTCCGCCTCGACGGCCACCCGCACAGCAGCCCCGGGCGGGGCCGCCGCCTGGGCGATCGCGGCAGCGTCCACCTCGCCACGCGCGGCCGCGCGGGCGCCCACCCGCGCCGCGTCGACGCAGCGGATCTGCGCGGCCGCCGCGAGCACTCCCCAGATCAGCATCACGGCGAGCAGGACCAGGGCCGGCATCGCCACCGCCGTCTCGGCGGTGACGAAGCCCGCGTCCCGGCGACGGAGCGGGGTCACCCCGGCTGCCCCAGACGTCCTGGCTGCCCCGAATGCCCCGGGAGGCCTGCCGGCCCGCCGGCCGTCACGACGCATGGAGCGCCCGGGTGATGACCTCGGTCAGAGCTTCGACGATGGCCGTGCTCGTCACCACCTTGTACAGCACGGCGGCCAGCGCGCACGCGGCGACCGTGCCCACGGCGTATTCGGCGGTGGTCATTCCGGCGTCCGACCTGCCCCGGGCGCGAGCTGCCCGTCGGATCCGGACGGCCGCCCAGCGACTCCGCCGGCGACACACCCCGAGCAGGCGCCGGTACGGTCGGCCGTTGTCGGCGGGCCGGTGCGCGATCACTGCAGTCATGGATTCTCTCCTTGGGTTCCTTGCCGCTCAGGACCGACTCGCGGCCCGGGCGGTGCTTCGAGTTCGACAGCGGAGGTTTTGAGGTCGTCGATTCAGATCGACCGGGCGAAGCCGGCGGTGAGCCCCATGACCACCGGGACCACGCTGATCAGCACGAACGCGGGGAGGAAGCAGAGCCCCAGCGGCGCCGTGGCGAGCACTCCGGCACGGCGGACGCTGGCGTGCGCCGTGCGGGCGGCGGCGGTCCGACGGGCGTGCGCCAGCCCGACCAGCGGACCGGCCGCCGGGGTTCCGCTCAGACTCGTCCGGACCAGGCAGCGCGCCAGCGGCGCCAAGGCCGGGTGCTCCTCACCCAATCGTCTCCAGCAGAGCTCCGGCGGTGCCCCCAGAGCAAGTTCGGCCGCGATCGTCACCAACCGTGGCCCCATCGGCGCGGCGACGCTCCGGCCGACCGCCGCCACCGCCGCGGCGGGCGAGGCGGCCGACCCGAGGCAGGCCGCGAGCAACTCCGCCGCGAACGGGAGTTGCCGGGCGAGCTGTTCCTCCTCCCACGCGGACAGCCGCTCCGCCGGGGACCGCGCCCTGGTCAGCCACCGGTGCAGACCCACGGCCAGCAGGACGCCTGCCCCCAGGCCTGACCCACCGCCGAGCACGGCGGCCATGACCGTCCCGGCGCAGGCCGCCACCACGGCCCGTTGCGCACGCACCATCGCGGCGATGCCCGGTGCGGCGGACCCGGCGCTCCGGAGGTGGCCCTCTCCCCCGCCGGCCGGCCGCCCGGGCAAGGTCGGCCGCCCGGCCCAGGTCGGCCGATGCCCCCGCGCCGTAGGCCGGCTCGGCCGACCGGGCCGGGAGCGAGCACTGGACCGGAAGCCGCCGGAACGGAGCAGCGCGACCGCCCTCCGGCGGCCGGTCCGCCCCCTCGACCACCGCCGCAGAAACAGCGCTCCCGCTCCCAGCCCTGCCAGGAGGGCGAGCCGCTCGGTACCGAGCGTCACGCCGAAGCCGCCTCGGCACGGAACGAACCGCTCGGCCGACCGGGCCGGGCCCGCGTACGGGAGATGCCGCACCGCCACCCACCGTCCGGCCGGCCGCCGACTGCGCCGCCACCTCCAGGCTCGGCCACGGCCCCGGACCCGACCGTGGCCCCGGCGGCCGTGCCTCCGTCGCCCAGCGGGCCCTCCAGGGCGCCCCGGGAGGCGGCCCGGACGATCCGGGCCGTCCAGGCCGCGCCGAGCCCCTCCAGCGCCGCGCCGCCCGCCAGGCAGGCGAGCCCGGCCGGAGTGTGCAGCAGGACGGTCAGCGGCCGGGCCCCGAGCGCCGCGCCGAGCAGCAACCCGGCGACGGGCAGCGCCGCCAGGACGGCGATCGTCGTCCTCGGCGCGGCCAGCTCGGCCGCGATCTCCTCTGCCAACGCCCGTTCGGCCCGCAGTGCCTCGGCGACCCCGTCCAGCCCGGCGGCCAGCCCCGCGCCGCCGTCGGACGTGACGCGCCAGCAGGCGGCGATCGCGGTCGCCCCGCGGCCGCCCGGCAACTCCGCCAGCGACTCGAAGGCACCGGGCACATCTCCGCCGTACCGGCCGGCCGCGAGCCGGGCCACCGGCTCCAGGCCGATCCGGTGCAGGGCCTCGTCGTCCTCGGCGATTCGCGTGGTCACCAGGTGGAGCGCCTGCTCGGGCGTGGCGCCGCTGCGCAACTCCCCGGCCAGTGCCGCGCAGAGGTCCACCACTGCGGCGGCCCGCCGACCGGCCTCCGCCTCCACCGCGCGACGCAGCCGTCGGCGCCGCAAGGGAAGGAAGGCCAAGCCCGCGACCAGCGCTGGCACGGGCGAAGCCGTCACCTGGGCGACTCCCAGCCCGCCGGGCAGGAGGAGCAACTCCGGCGTCAGCCACTCCGGCCGTCGCGGCCGCGCGGCCGAACCGGATCCGACCGCCTCGGGGCTCGACCAGGGCCACCGCCACCGGGGCATCGGCACGCCATCGCTCCCACCCCCTCCCCCACCCGTCCCACCGACGAACAGGAGCCTGGACCGCCTGACTCCCACCACCTGGCGCTGGAGAGCGCTCCACCCCACCGTGGCCACCACACAGAGCATCGCCACCCAGCACAGCTCGATCTGATCTCTCGTCATCCCGCTCACTCCTTTCGCCGTTCACCCTTGCCGCGCCACAACCCCAGTAGCCCGGCCGCACCCACCGCGCACCCGCAGACCAGCAGGCCGAACGCCACCTCGACCGCCCCCGGGATCACGACGGTCCTCCCGCGAGTGCCGCGCCCACCGCCACCCCGCGGGCCGCGAGCAGCCGCAGAAGCCGGTCCCGGCCGGCTCCGGGCACGGTGGCCCCGCCCGCCGTGAACGCCACCGCCGCAGTGGTGACGGCCAGCCCGTCGCGGTCACCGGACAGCGTGTGGATCTCGGCGACCCGGCGCCTCCCGGAGGCCGGCTCCCGCACCAGGTGCACCACCACGTCCAGCGCGGCCCGGAGTTGGCTGTGCAGCGCCGCCCGGTCCAGCCCCGCGAGCGAGCCGAGCGCCTCCAGCCTGACCGGGACGTCCGCCGCGGCGTTCGCGTGCACAGTGCCGCAGCCACCTTCGTGTCCGGTATTCAAGGCGGCCAGCAGGTCGGATACTTCGGCTCCGCGCACCTCCCCCACCACCAGTCGGTCGGGCCGCATCCGCAACGCCTGGCGGACCAGATCCCGCAGGGTCAGCTCACCGAGCCCCTCCTGGTTGGGCGGTCGGCTCTGCAGCCGGACCACATGCGGATGGGCCGGTCGCAGCTCGGCGGAGTCCTCGACGACGACGATGCGCTCGCCGGGCCCGGCCAGCCCGAGCAACGCCGCCAGCAGCGTGGTCTTGCCCGTGCCGGTTCCGCCACTGATCAGCAGGGAGAGCCGGGCCCGCAGGATGCCTGCCAGCAGTTCGGCCCCGGCGGCGGGAAGCGCACCACCGGCCACCAACTCGTCGAGCGTGAACGGGCGGGGCCGGCAGACCCGCAGCGAGATGTGGGTGCACCCGGCCGCGATCGGCGGCAGCACCGCGTGCAACCGGGTGCCGTCCGGCAAGCGGGCGTCCACCCAGGGCCGCGCGTCGTCGAGCCTGCGCCCGGCCGCCGTGGCGAGCCGGTGGGCCAGCCGACGGACCGCTTCGGCGTCGGCGAAGCGGACACCGGTGGCCCTGCGCAGACCGCCGCCCCGGTCGACCCAGACCTCGTCCGGCCCGTTGACGAGTACGTCCGTGACATCGGGCGCCGACAGCAGCCGGTCCAGCGGGCCCGCACCCACCAGCTCGGCGCACAGCGAGCGCACGGTGTCGAGGACTTCGTCTCCGCCGAGCGGCGGCCGGGTCGCCCGGAGCACCGCCGCGACGGACCCGGCGGTCGGCGCGGCGCCCGACTCGGCCAACCTGAGCCGCACCGCGTCGACCAGCGCCGCCGTCCGCTCCTCCCGAGCCGTCCGCCCGTAGGGGGGCGGCTCGGGCTGCCGGCCGGTCTCCGCCGGCCCGGCCGCCGTCACCACGCTGCGCAGCGGCCGGCGCTCCCGCGCACCGAGGCCGCGCCCGGTGGCGTTCGCCCTTCCCGTACCTCCGAGACGAACCATCAGTACACACCTCCGCCCACCGCCGGCACCGGCGGCAGCACCTCGTCCAGGAAGGTCTCGCAGAAACGCGCCAGCGGGCCCTCCGTACGGATCCCCGGCGGTACGCCCTGCTCGGCGTCGGCGGCCAGCCCGGGCTCCGGCTCCAACTCCCCCGCCAGGTGGAGCCGCAGCCCCTGCGCGATCCGGTGGGCCGGGAGCCCGAAGGGCCGCAGCGGGCGCACCACGGCCCGTACGTCGTGGAGCCGCATCCGGACGGATGCCGCGACCCGGTCGGCGGCCGCGACCGCGCGCAGTTCGGCCGGCACCACCAGGAGCGCCAGGTCGGACTGCTCCAGCGCCTGGCCGGCGGCCGGGTCGAGCCGGCGCGGCACGTCGACCACGACCAGCCCGCCCCTGCGCCGGGCGGCGGCCAGCACGCTGCGCATGGCTTCGGGCGGCACGGCGAGCGTGTCGCCGCGGTCCCAGGACAGGCAGGAGAGCGAGGTCAGCCGTTTGAGCACCGGAAGCGCCTTCGCGAGTTCGGCGCCGCTGACCCGGCCCCGCGAACCGGCCAGGTCGGGCCAGCGCAGGCCGCCGGCCGTCTCACCGCCGAGCAGGATGTCGAGGCCGCCGCCCAGCGGATCGCCGTCGACGAGCATGGTCCGCCGGCCCGTGCGGGCGGCTGTGACCGCGAGCGCGCAGGCCAGGGTGGAGGCACCGGCCCCACCCCGGCCGCCGAGGACGGCGACGGTGAGCGCCGAGGTGCCGATGCCCTCGGTGGCGTCCGCGATCCGGTCGAGCAGCCAGGCTTCGGCGTCCGGCAGGAACAGCACGTGCTCGGCGCCGAGTTGGACGGCCCTGACCCAGATGCCCGGGTCGTCCAGGTCGAGCCCGAGCAGCAGTACCCCGGTGCGGCGGGGGAGCCCGGCACAGCGCTCGGCCTGGTCGTCCCCGACGAGTACGAGCGGTGTGCTCTCCCAGAGCCCGCGCGTCGGCGGGGCACCCCGGATCAGCTGCGGCTCGGTACCTGCGGCCGCGCACAGCCGCAGCAGGTGCTCGGCCAGGCCGTCGTCCTCGGTGACGACGAGCGGGCCGGTGGTCGCCGGGCCGTCCGCAGCGGCGTGGTCGGTGAGTGGTGTCGACATGACGGTCTCCCCTGTACGGCGCCCGTACCGCTCGCGCTGAGCGGTACGGGCGCGCATCCGGATGGACGCGGCGGGCGACCGCGCGGCCGGCCCCATGGGGCCCGACCGGCAACCGCTGCCGTGCATCACGGTGGGGGGTGATCCGGATTCCGTCAGCCCCGTTCCGATTCCCTGTGGATAACTTCGTTCACTCGGACAGGGGGCTATTGAGCAATGAATTGACGAAACGGGCTCACCGAGAAGAGTCGGAACATCACGCCGAGGCTGATCGACCCGGCCTCCATCGAGGCCTCCCGAACACGCTCCGGGGTTCTTCGCGCGCTCTTCGAAGCATCCCGAGGGCGTCTTCGTCGGCAGGGTGCCGGCGCACGGCAACCTGAGCAACTGGCTACCGAGAGTGATGAAAGCGGACCGGTGCATCCTCGATCCGACACCCCTTGTAGATCGCCACCGGGCCGGGCGCGGAATCCTCCGCAGCAGCCGTTCAAGCCCTGAAAATGGCCCCGGACGTGCGACGACCCCCGCCGGGGGGGAGAGCGGGGGTCGTCTATCCACAGCCCGACTCGGGGGGGAGGAGCCGGACCGGGTTAGCACGGTCGCGAACGATCCGTGACTTCCATGGTGTACCCGAGCGGCCAGAAACACAAACCCGCGCGGCCATGAGTACGCCGAATGGCGGGCTGTTTTCCAGCGCCCTCTATCCTCGGTTCCCGTGGACACCACCGAGAACGCCGACGAGTACGCCGACGAGTCCCCGGACTCCACCGCCGAGACTGCCGAGACTGCCGGGATCGCCGAGACCATCGAGACCGCGGAGGCCGCGGAGTCCGCCGGGACGACCCGGACGACCGGGGCCGCGGCGGCCTCGATGGTCGCGGCGGCCGAGCAGGACGGCGCCACCGCGGCCGAGGAGCCCGGCGCTCCCGCGGCGGCCGGCCTGCCGGTCACCCGCACGCGCCCGACAGGCCCCAGGACTGCCGCCTTCTTCGACCTCGACAAGACCATCATCGCCAAGTCGAGTGCCCTGGCCTTCAGCCGGCCCTTCTACCAGGGCGGTCTGATCAACCGTCGGGCCGTCCTGCGCAGTGCTTACGCCCAGTTCGTCTTCCTGGTCGGCGGCGCGGACCACGACCAGATGGAGAAGATGCGCGAGTACCTCTCCGCGCTCACCCGGGGCTGGAACGTCCAGCAGGTCCGCGAGATCGTCGCCGAGACCCTGCACAACCTCATCGACCCGATCATCTACGACGAGGCCGCCTCGCTGATCGAGCAGCACCATGCCGCCGGGCGCGACGTGGTCATCGTCAGCAGCTCCGGCTCCGAGGTGGTCGAGCCGATCGGCGCACTGCTCGGCGCGGACCACGTGATCGCCACCCGGCTGAAGATCGAGGACGGCCGGTACACCGGCGAGATCGACTACTACGCCTATGCCGAGAACAAGGCCGCCGCCATCCGGGAGTTGGCCGAGGTCGAGGGGTACGACCTCGCCCAGTGCTACGCCTACAGCGACTCCTCGACGGACCTGCCGCTGTTGGAGGCCGTGGGCCACCCGTCCGCCGTCAACCCGGACCGGGCACTGCGCAAGGAGGCGGTGGCCCGCGAGTGGCCGGTGCTGGTCTTCGACCGTCCGGTGGAACTGCGGCGCCGGCTCCCGGAATTCTCCGCGCCGAGCGGCTCGGTGCTGACGGCGGTGGCGGTCGGCGCCGCGGCGCTGACCGCCGGTGTGATCTGGTACGTGGCGCGCCGCCGCCGTCCGGCGGCCTGAGGGCGCGTGGCCGGCGGCCGGCGCACCGGGTGGGCTGACACTCGGCCCGTGCGCCGGGCGCCTGCCGCTCACGCCGTCCCGGCCTGCCGAAAGTAGCTCCCCCCAAAGAGGTACTTACCCGGGCCCTTCGGATAGAACGGGCAAAAGCCGAAGACTTCTCGATTCGGGTTCCCCTTTCCCCCGAAACGCGATACAAAGGAAGCACGGCCCGCGAGACCCGGTACAGGACCGAAGAGGTCAAACCGACAACGCAGTTCAGGCCCCACGGACCGCACGTACAGATAGTCGGGCACCCACATGCAGCCGACCCGCTGTCGGGCCGCCGCACCAGACGAACGGGCAGGATCCCCGTCTGATGGGCACTTCCGGTGCATGCATGGTCACCCGGCACCTGTACCAGCGGCGGCACCCAGGCAGGATCGGGTGCCGCCGCATCCTTGCTCCCACCGCCCGCCGAACCGCCCGCGTCGCCGAAGCCGGCCGACCCCGCCGGGTCCGGCCCAGGACGCGCCCGGCCGGACCACGCCCCCGAACCGGTCAGACCATGCCGCGCTGCATCGCCTCGCAGACCGCCGTGCTCTCCCGCACGCCCAGCCGCAGCGCTCGGCCGCAGTGGCCGATCCAGGCCGCCAGGCCGTCCGGCGTGCCCGCCAGGTAGCCGGCCAGCGCGCGCCGGTAGGTGTCCGTGCCGAGTTCCGCGAAACCGACCTCGGCCGGGCAGATCGACTTCGGGTCGAGCCCCTCGGCGATCAGGACGATCCGCTGCGCGGCGCGCGCGATCACACCGTTGTACGAGCCGAACGGACGCAGCGCCAACAGCTCCCCGTGCACCACCGCGGCCACCACCAGGGCCGGCGTCCCGACGCCCTGGCCCTCGGCGCGGGCGATCAGCAGGCGGGAGAGCTGGTCCAGCCGGGCGGCGACCTCCTCGGCCCCGGGCGCCGGTGGCGGTTCGACCGCCGGCCCGGCCGGAGCCGCCTCCATCTCGACGCTCTCCACCGGCTTGAGTTCCAGCGGGAACAGGTCTTCCACGCCCTCCCCGGCCCGCCTCGGCCGACCCGCCGCAGGGTCGGCGTCCCCGACCGCCAGCAGGTGCAGCCGGGCCAGCACCTGGAGCGGCGAGTGCCGCCAGATGCTCAGCAGCTGACCGGCCTCGGCCGCGATCCGCAGCGCGGCGCCGACGGTGCGGGACTCCTCGTCGGCGCTGAAGTCGCTGCGGCGCCGGACCTCCTCCAGCGGCCAGTCCGCCCCGGCCAGCGCCGCCGAGGCGCGGGCCCCGCGCAGCGCGGCTTCGGAGGTGACCTCGGCCGCGCGGCGGCGCATCACCCGGTGGCCGTAGAGCCGGTCGACGGCCTTGCGCACCTCGGCCACCGCGTCGGGCACCCCGGGGAGCTGGGCCAGCGGGGCGAGGGGATCTGTTCCTGTGCTCACCTACCCGAGAGTAATGAACGAGGGCCCCCTCCCGGAACAGCAACCCCGCATCACCCGTTCGAGGCAATCCTCACTTCCCTCCGCCGGTGAACCCGAAACCACGGATAACATGACCACTATCGGAGACGATAACGATTTCCAATTCAGGAGATCGTCGGCCTCGGCGCAGCGCGGACGCGACCCGGAAGGGGCGCGCGGAGCGGCCCGGCAGAGGCCCCGAGCAGGCGGCCCCGAGATCGGGCCCCAGAGCGAGAGCGGGAGTCCCAGTTGAAGATCGCCTTCGTCGGCAAGGGCGGCAGCGGCAAGACCACGCTGTCCTCGCTGTTCATCCGCCACCTGGCCGCCGCGGGGCGCCCGGTCATCGCCGTCGACGCCGACATCAACCAGCACCTCGGCCCCGCCCTCGGCCTGACGGACGCTCAGGCGGCGGAGCTGCCGTCGCTCGGCGCCCACCTGCCGGAGATCAAGGAGTACCTGCGCGGCGACAATCCGCTGATCCGGTCCGCCGAGGAGATGATCAAGACCACGCCGCCCGGCCGCGGTTCGCGCCTGCTGCGGATCGTCGAGGAGAACCCGGTGTACGCGGCCTGCGCCCGTCCGATCGCGCTCGACGAGGGATCCGTACGACTGCTGGCCACCGGCGCCTTCACGGAGGAGGACCTCGGGGTGGCCTGCTACCACTCCAAGGTCGGCGCGGTCGAGCTGCTGCTCAACCACCTGGTGGACGGCCGGGACGAGTACCTGGTCACCGATATGACGGCGGGCTCGGACTCGTTCGCCTCCGGGCTGTTCACCCGCTTCGACCTGACCTTCCTGGTGGCCGAGCCGACCCGCAAGGGCGTCTCGGTGTACCGCCAGTACAAGGACTACGCCCGGGACTTCGGCGTCCGCCTGCGCGTGGTCGGCAACAAGGTGCAGAGCGCCGAGGACCTGGAGTTCCTGCGCGCCGAGGTCGGCGACGACCTGCTGACCACCTTCGGGCAGTCCGACTGGGTGCGCCGGCTGGAGCGCGGCGCCGAGCCTCCGCTGCGCGCCCTGGAGCCGGGCAACCGCGCCGTGCTGGAGCAGCTGCGCGCCGAGGCCGACGCCGCCCACGAGCGGCGGGACGCCCTCCGCTACACCGAGCAGGCCGTCCTCTTCCACCTCCGCAACGCGGAGAGCTGGGCCAACGCCAAGGTCGGCATCGACCTCGCCACCCAGGTGGACGGCGACTTCGTGCTCGGCGGCCGGCGGCCCGCCCCGGCCGGCGCCCACGCCTGACGGCCGATCCCGCCCCACCCTCGGACGCCGCGCCGGAGCGCGTCCCGGTCGCACGCCCGCCCCGCCGCCGCCCATGGGCCGTGGCTTCCCCCCGTCCCCGGGGAAGCCACGGCCCATTTGCGCGTGTTCGATGCCGCCACGGGCGCCACCAGCAGATTTCCGCCCGTTCGAACACCACCCAATGGGGTGAATCAAGGGCGCTGGACCTACCGCCCGAGATGACGCTGTGCAAAGCTTTCATTACTCTCGGTTTACCGAGTCTTGATGGTCCTCTCTGCGGCCTGGTCCTCCCCGGCTTCTTCGAGGCCCCTTGATGGTCCACGGCCCGGCCGGTGACACCCGCAATCCCCGCCGCGCCCCACGCCATCCCGCCACACCGTCGCGACCCACGACAGCCGATCCGACTCCCCGAGCCCCCACAACCGGACTCACCACCGGACCTGACTGCGTTCGTTCCCCCGGACAGACGGGAAGACAATGACCCTCGACATCTCCAGCGCACCCATCGCCTCCGACACCAAGGACCACGCCCCGCCCGGACCGCCCTCTCGCGGTCACTGGACGCAGGACCTCTCCGCCTCCCTGGTGGTCTTCCTGATCGCGGTGCCGTTCTCCCTCGGCATCGCCCTGGCCACCGGCGCCCCGCTCACCGCCGGGCTCGCCGCGGCCGCCGTCGGCGGCATCGTGGTCGGCTTCTTCGGCGGCACTCCCCTCCAGGTCAGCGGCCCCTCCGCCGCGCTGACCGTGATCACCGCCGGGCTGATCACCCAGTACGGCTGGCAGGCCACCTGCGCCATCACGCTCGCCGCCGGGCTGCTCCAGCTCCTGCTCGGCGTCCGCCGGGTGGCCCGGACGGCGCTCGCCGTCTCGCCCGCCATCGTGCACGGCATGCTGGCCGGCGTCGGCCTCACCATCGCCATCGCCCAGTTGCACGTCGTCCTCGGGGGATCCCCGCAGAGCTCCGCACTGGCCAATCTGCGCGCGCTGCCGAGCCAGTTGGCGGGCCCGCACCCGTCCGCGCTGGTCGTCGGCACGGTCACCGCCGCCGTCCTGCTCGGCTGGCCCAGGCTCGGCCGACTCCCCGGCAGGGCCGGGGCGTTCGGTGCCCGGCTGACCAAGGTGCCGGGCCCGCTGGTCGCCGTCGGCGCCGCCACCGCGCTCGCGATGGCCCTCGGGCTGCAGCTCGCCCGGGTCGAACTGCCCGCCTGGGAGCCGCACGACCTCGTCCCCGACCTGCCGCACGGGCCGATCGCCGCGATCCTGGCCGCCGTGCTGACCGTCACCGCCGTGGCGAGCGTCGAGTCGCTGCTCTCCGCCGTCGCCATCGACCGGATGGCCCACCGCACCGGGGACCTCGACCGCGAGCTGCGGGGCCAGGGCCTCGCCAACATGATCAGCGGCCTGCTCGGCGGGCTGCCGATCGCCGGCGGCGCGGTGCGCAGCACGGCCAACGTCCGGGCCGGCGCACAGACCAGGTGGTCCTCGATCCTGCACGGCGTCTGGGTGCTCGCGGCCGCGCTGGCGCTCACCGGCGGGCTCCGCCGGATCCCGCTCGCCGCGCTGGCCGCGCTCGTGCTGGTGGTCGGCCTGCAGATGGTCAGCTTCGCGCACATCCGCAAGGTGCACCGGCACCGCGAGTTCCCGGTCTACCTCGCCACCGTGCTCGGCGTGGTGCTGCTCGGCGTCCTGCCCGGGGTGGCGCTGGGCGCCGCGACGGCCGTCCTGCTCGCGCTCTACCGCCTGACCCGCGCCCATGTGGACGTCCTGGCCGGCCCCGACGGCTCCTTCACGGTGCAGACGCACGGGCCGCTCACCTTCACCGCCGTGCCCCGGCTGAGCCGCGCGCTGGCCGGTATCCCCGCCGCCGCCGACGTGGCGGTCGTCCACGACGGCTCCTTCCTGGACCACGCCGCGTACGAGACGCTGCACAGCTGGCGGACGGGCCGCCAGGCGGCCGGCGGCCAGGTGTCCATGGTGACGCGGCGCCAGGACGACGAGGTCCTCGATCCCGACGGCACCGTCCGGGCGGGCAGTTCCTCCGGCCCGCACCGCTGCCGCGCCTGGACGCCCTGGGTCGGCCACCACTGCATCGACCAGCAGGAGGATCCGCACGGCCGGCTCCTGGACGGCGTCCGGGTGTTCCAGCTGCACACCGCTCCGCTGGTCCGCCCCGAGCTCGCCCGGCTCGCCCGCGAAGGCCAGACGCCCTCCCAGCTGTTCCTGACCTGCTCCGACTCGCGCCTGGTCACCAGCATGATCACCAACAGTGGGCCCGGCGACCTGTTCACCGTTCGCAACGTGGGCAACCTCGTACCGGCGCCGTTCGAGCCGGGCGCCGCCGACGACTCGGTGGCCGCCGCGGTGCAGTACGCCGTCGAGGTACTGGAGGTGCGCTCCATCACGATCTGCGGGCACTCCGGCTGCGGGGCCATGAAGGCCCTGCTGGACGGCGTCCACGACCGCCCCGGGCCGCCGACCGCGCTCACCCGCTGGCTGCGCAACGGCCGCGGCTCGCTCGACCGGCTGCGCCGCGTGCCCGCCGAGTTCGCCAGCCGCCCGGTGGCCGACGTGGTGGAGCAGCTCTGCATCACCAACGTGGTCCAGCAGCTGGACCAGCTGATGGCGAACCCCGCCGTGGAGCGCCGGGTCGCCGAGGGGAGCCTGCGGCTGGTGGGGATGTACTTCGACTTCGCCACCGCCCAGGCCTACGTGCTCGACCGGGAGAGCGGCCGGTTCAGTCCGGTCGAGGCCCTGGGCGGCACGGCGGGCCCGGCACCCTGCGACACGCCCGGGCGAATGAGTGAAATCGAAGAGGTCTCCGCCCCCGGCGCGGACCTCGCCACGGCAGCCGTCACCGGGGGCGACCCCCGGCTGGCCGCCTGAGAGCCGGGCCCGTGTCCCGCCGGGGCGGGCCGGGGCACGGGCCCAGTTCTCCGTACCGCCACCGAGGCTCTCCTCCTTCGGCCTACTGTTCGACTCTCGGTCAAAGGTCTACACCAATTACCCGGCGCCTCTTGTCAACCGACCACTTCGCCTGGTGAGCTGTGCGCTGGGACACACGGGACAATCCCCACGCACGGGATTGACCCCGATCATGACTCGATGAGGAGTGCGCGTTGAGCAACGAGAGCCTGGCCAACCTGCTCAAGGAGGAGCGGCGCTTCGCCCCGCCGGCAGAGCTCGCCGCAGCCGCCAACGTCACCGCGGCCGCGTACGCGCAGGCCTCCGAGGACCGCCTGGGCTTCTGGGCCGAGCAGGCCCGCCGCCTCACCTGGGCCGTGGAGCCCACCGAGACGCTCGACTGGTCCAACCCGCCGTTCGCCAAGTGGTTCGCGGACGGCAAGCTCGACGTCGCGTACAACTGCGTCGACCGCCACGTCGAGGCGGGCAACGGCGACCGGGTCGCGATCCACTTCGAGGGCGAGCCCGGCGACAGCCGCTCGATCACCTACGCCCAGCTCAAGGACGAGGTCTCGCAGGCCGCCAACGCGCTGCTGGAGCTCGGCGTCGCCAAGGGCGACCGGGTGGCGATCTATCTGCCGATGATCGCCGAGGCGGTCGTCGCGATCCTGGCCTGCGCCCGGATCGGCGCCACCCACTCCGTGGTCTTCGGCGGCTTCTCGGCCGACGCCGTCGCCTCCCGGATCCAGGACGCCCAGGCCAAGCTGGTCATCACCGCCGACGGCGGCTACCGCCGCGGCAAGCCGTCCGCGCTCAAGCCCGCCATCGACGAGGCGCTGACCAAGGCCGACGGCGTCGAGCACGTCCTGGTGATCCGCCGCACCGGCCAGGAGGTCTCCTGGACCGAGGGCCGCGACGTCTGGTGGCACGAGATCACCGGGCGTCAGTCCACCGAGCACACCCCCGAGGCGCACGACGCCGAGCACCCGCTCTTCATCCTCTACACCTCGGGCACCACCGGGAAGCCCAAGGGCATCCTGCACACCTCGGGCGGCTACCTCACCCAGGCCAGCTACACCCACCACGCCGTCTTCGACCTCAAGCCGGAGACCGACGTCTACTGGTGCACCGCCGACATCGGCTGGGTCACCGGACACTCCTACATCGTCTACGGCCCGCTCTCCAACGGCGCCACCCAGGTCATCTACGAGGGCACCCCGGACACCCCCCACCAGGGCCGGTTCTGGGAGATCGTCCAGAAGTACGGCGTGACCATCCTCTACACCGCGCCCACCGCGATCCGGACCTTCATGAAGTGGGGCGACGACATCCCCGCGAAGTTCGACCTCTCCTCGCTGCGGGTGCTGGGCAGCGTCGGCGAGCCGATCAACCCCGAGGCCTGGGTCTGGTACCGCGAGCACATCGGCGGCGGCAAGGCTCCCATCGTGGACACCTGGTGGCAGACCGAGACCGGCGCCATGATGATCAGCCCGCTGCCGGGCGTCACCGAGACCAAGCCGGGCTCCGCCCAGCGCGCCCTGCCGGGCATCGCCGCCACCGTCGTCGACGACGAGGCCAACGAGGTCCCCAACGGATCCGGCGGCTACCTGGTGCTCACCGAGCCGTGGCCGTCCATGCTGCGCACCATCTGGGGCGACGACCAGCGCTACATCGACACCTACTGGTCGCGCTTCCAGGGCCGGTACTTCGCCGGTGACGGCGCCAAGAAGGACGAGGACGGCGACATCTGGCTGCTCGGCCGGGTCGACGACGTCATGCTCGTCTCCGGCCACAACATCTCGACCACCGAGGTCGAGTCGGCCCTGGTCGGCCACCCGGCCGTCGCCGAGTCCGCCGTGGTCGGCGCCGCCGACGCCACCACCGGCCAGGCCATCGTCGCCTTCGTCATCCTGCGCGGCACCGCCACCGACAGCGCCGAACTGGTCGAGGAACTGCGCGCGCACGTCGGCCGCACGCTCGGCCCGATCGCCAAGCCGAAGCAGATCAAGGTCGTCGGCGAGCTGCCGAAGACCCGCTCCGGCAAGATCATGCGCCGCCTGCTGCGCGACATCGCCGAGGGCCGCGAGGTCGGCGACACCACCACGCTGGCCGACAGCTCGGTGATGAGCCTGATCCAGTCCCAGCTGCCGCCCGCAGGCAGCGAGGGCTGACACCCCGTCGAACGATGCGGTGCCCCGGGCGATCGTGACCACCCGGGGCACCGCTGTCCGCTACCGGCGGCGCGGAGCCTCCCGCACCTCCCGGCGCTTCGCGCGGATCCGCTTCGGCGGGATCACTCCCCCTGCGACCGGCGCTCGGTGACCAGCGTGCGCAGGGTGTCGTACGCGCTCTGGGCGAAGCTCCGGCTGCGCAGCGGCAGCGTGTCGGCCATCACCGCCAGTCCCACCTGCGCACGCGGGCTGAATCCGACGAAGGTGGTGAACCCCCGGGTGACTCCGGCGTGATCGGCCACCTCGTCGTCGAACTCCCGGCCGGTGCCACCCGAGGCAACAGCCACCATGGCACCGATACCGTCGCCGACACCACCGACACCACCGACGCCACCACCCGTGACGCCGCGCAGACCGTCACGCAGGTCGTCGCCCAGCGGGCTGCCGGCCGGTTCGGCCGCCGGGCGGCCCGCTTCCGGAGCCGTCGGGACCGAGCGGTGGTTCCAGCCCAGGCAGATCCGTGCCCCTCCCCGCCGTCGATCCACTCGCGGGCGCCGGACCTCGCCCAGCGCCCTCCGCAGCACCGAAGCGTCGGCCCGGGCGGGCAGCGAGACGGCGTCCAGCGCCAGATGCGCCTGCAGATAGCGGAGCATGTCGTCCACCGTGGAGCGCAGCGCCGAGGCGCCGGGCAGCGCGGGCAGCCGGAAGGACGGGACACGCCGGCCGCGCCGGTATCCGGCGGCGTCCTCGCGGCCCGGGCCGCAGGAGGTGTCCACCAGGCCGAGCGGCCCGCAGACCCTGGCCTCCAGCAGGTCCTCGTAGCGCTGCCCGGCCGCGTTGGCCAGCAGCAGTCCGAGCAGCCCGAAGCCGAGGTTCGAGTAGCGCACCTGCGCGCCCGGAGTACCGCGGACCGGGGTGCGGGGCAGCGCCCCGAGCAGGTGGGCCGGGCCGAACGTGGCGTAGGGGCTGGTGAACCACCGGGGGGCCATCGCCGGCAGCAGTCCGACCGGCAGCCGGGGCAGTCCCGAGGTGTGGGTGGCCGGGTGGAGCAGGGTGATCGGCCGCTCGCGCGGGTACCCGGGCGCGGCGCCGGCGGGGAGGTAGCGGTCGATCGGGTCGTCGTAGCCGACCTCGCCGCGGGTGGCCATCTCGGCGAGCAGCAGTCCGGTGAAGGTCCTGGTGACGGAGCCGAGCGCGAAGCGGGTGTCGGCACGGACGGGGCGCTCGCTGGAGCGGTCGGAGCGGTCGGAGTGGCCGCGACAGGCGACGGTCCGTTCATCGCCGCGGATCACCACGACGGCGGAGCCGCTGCCCGGAGCGGTGGCACGGAACAACGGGCGGAGCAGACGACCGAGTTCGGGGCCGGGCTCGGTGACGGTGGCGGTGGCGGTGGCCGGAGCAGCGGCGGCGACAACGGGGTCGGCGGCGCCCGGGGGCGTACGTGGAGCCGTTCACCGGTCAGCGCTCCTGCGGAGCGGTCGGTCGGACGGCAGGGGCCAGTAAGAGGGGCGGTCTGGGCATCGTCAGGTCCCACAGGAGGGCAACGGGGAGTCGCGCCACCCGATCGGGTGGCACTGCGATCGACGACAGGAAGGCGTTCACCCGTCTGCACGCGGCCGACTCCATTCGGGTGCCGCGGCCGAGTGCAGCACGGGACACCAAGGCCTACGTCCTGAATTATGACAATGCGGATATCCCACTCCGGTTCCGGCTAGACTGTCAAAGACGCAACAAGATCTCCTCCGGGAATCGGTCGCGTCACAGGGCGCGCCGGGAAGTCTGGTCGGCACTGCACCACAGGTGCATCCGTACACCGTTCCCCCGCCCGAGGAGGTCCCCGCGTGACCGACCAGCAGCCCGTCAACGAGCCGACCCGGCGACGCCAGTTCCTCGGCAGACTTCCCCTCCCCGAGCGGACCTACATCGCCGACGCCCTGCGCACCGAGACCGTCGGTGGCGTGCTGCTGCTGATCGCTGCCGTCGTCGCACTGATCTGGGCCAACGTCTGGCCGGCCGCGTACGAGAGCGTCCTCGACTACACGATCGGGCCGTCCACGCCGCTCCACCTGGACCTCAGCCTGGGTTCCTGGGCCAAGGACGGTCTGCTGACCATCTTCTTCTTCGTCGCCGGCATCGAGCTCAAGCGCGAGTTCGTGGCTGGCGAGCTGCGCAGTCCCAGTGCCGCGATGCTGCCGGTCATAGCCGCGGTCTGCGGCGTCGCCCTGCCCGCGATCATCTTCGCCCTCGCCAACTCCGGCAGTGGCGGCCACCCGGGCGGCTGGGCGATCCCGACCGCGACCGACATCGCCTTCGCACTCGGCGTGCTGGCCGTGGTCGGCACCCATCTGCCCTCCGCGCTGCGGGCCTTCCTGCTCACCCTCGCCGTGGTGGACGACCTGATCGCGATCCTGATCATCGCCGTCTTCTACAGCTCCGGCATCAAGTTCTGGGCGCTGGGGCTGGCCTTCGCCGGCCTGGTCCTGTTCTGGTTCCTGCACCGGCGCGGTGTGCACGGCTGGTACCTGTTCGTCCCGCTCGCCTTCGTGATCTGGGCGCTGATGCACGAGAGCGGCGTGCACGCCACGGTGGCGGGCGTCGCGATGGGCCTGATCCTGCGCTGCCACCGGGTGGGCGACGAGAAGTACTCCCCCGGCGAGCACATCGAGCACCTCGTCCGACCGCTCTCGGCCGGGTTCGCCGTCCCCGTGTTCGCGCTGTTCGCGGCAGGGGTGGCGATTTCCGGGTCGGCCCTCGCCGACGTGTTCACGCAGGCCACCCCGCTCGGGATCGTCCTCGGTCTGCTGGTCGGCAAGACCGTCGGCATCTTCGGCGGCACCTGGCTGGCCGCCCGCTTCACCCGGGCCGAGCTGAATCCGCAGCTCAAGTGGGCCGACATGTTCGCGGTCTCGGTGCTCGCGGGGATCGGCTTCACCGTGTCCCTGCTGATCAGCGAGTTGGCCTTCCCCGACGACGCCGACCTCGCCGACCTCTCCAAGGCTGCCGTGCTGGTGGGCTCGCTGCTCTGCGCGCTGGTCGCCACCGTGCTGCTGAAGCTGCGCAACCGGCACTACCGGGAACTCTGTGAGGAGGAGGACCGCGACGTGGACGGCGACGGCATCCCCGACGTCTACCAGCAGGACGATCCGGCCTGGCAGGCCCGGGTGGCGGAGGCGGCCCGCCGGTCGGCCGAGAGCGGCCCCGGCGGCACCGGACCGGGACCCGGCTCCGGGCCCGCCCGCTGACGGTCCGCCGACGGGTGCGAGGCGGCGGGGGCCGAAGGCGGTGGCCCCCGGCATCACTGCGGCGGCCCGCCCCGCCCGACGGAGCGCGCCCGCCACGGCCGGGCGCGCTCTCCCCGAACGGGACACGTACCCCGGGCGGGGCCCCGGAGTGGTGTGCGACTGACCGGTAGGGGCATGATTCTGAGCTGTCGACAGTCCACAGACGCCGCCGGCCGCCCCGATCCCCGGAGCGGTCCCCGATGACGGCCCCCGGAACGACCGGGAGCCGCACCGCCCGGCGGCGTCGTGCCGCACAGCCGCAGAGGAGAACCGCTGATGCCCGCAGGAGCCGCAGACCCGTCCAGCAACGGCCGGGCGCCCTACGAGGGCGAGCGTTCGGTGGGGCAGCTGTTCGCGGCGGCCACCACCGACCTGTCCGCCCTGGTCCACGACGAGATCGCGCTCGCGAAAGCGGAGCTCCGCGCGGACGTCAAGCGCGGCGTCTCCGGGGGTGTGTCGCTGACGGTCGCCGGCGTGGTGGCGCTGGCCGCGGTGCCGATGCTGAGCGCGGCGGCGGCGTACGGGATCCACGCCCTGGGCCTGTCGCTCGGCTGGTCGTTCCTGATCGTGGCCGGCGCGTACCTGCTGCTGGCGCTGCTGCTCGGGCTGCTGGCGCTGCGTTCGTTCAAGCGGATCGAGAAGCCGCACCGCACCATCGAGGGCGCCCAGAAGACCGCGGACGTGCTCAAGAACGCCCGCCCCCGCCCGGCCACCCAGGAGGAGATCGACCGGGCCCTCGGCCGCATCCCGTAGGCACCGACCGAAACGCCCCGCGCCCCCGGCCACCTCGCGCTCATCCACCCCGCGCCCGGTGGCCGGGGCGCGTCCGGTTCGCTCCGCTCCGGTCCCGTCCGGTGCGGTCGGGACGCCCCGGGAGCGAGTGCCGACCACGTACCCGGCGCGCCGATGTGACACGCTCTCGGTATGCCGCTCGACCAGAAGCCCGTGCCCGCGCAGCCGTCCGCCAGCTCCGGCCCCGACCGCACGCCCGGTCAGGACGGCGTCGACCACGGTCAGGACGCCGCCGAGGAGGCGGTCGACGCGCCAGGGGCGGGCGAGGACGGCCCCACCGGGGCCGTGCCAGCGGCGCCCTGGGACGTCCGGCAGGCGGGTCCGTGGAAGCACCGCGACCTGGCGGCCAACGGCGCCCGGTTCCACATCGCCGAGCTGGGCGAGGGCCCGCTGGTCCTGCTGGTGCACGGCTGGCCCGAGTACTGGTGGGCCTGGCGCCACCAGCTGACCGCGCTCGCCGAGGCCGGCTACCGGGCCGTCGCGCTGGACCTGCGGGGCATCGGCGGCAGCGACCGCACCCCCCGCGGCTACGACCCGGGCAACCTCGCGCTGGACATCACCGGCGTGATCCGCTCGCTCGGCGAGCGCCGGGCGCACCTGGTGGGCCACGCCTCCGGCGGCACGCTCTCCTGGGTGGCGGCGGTGATGCGGCCGTCGGTGATCCAGAGCCTCACCGTGGTCTCGGCCGCGCACCCCCGGGACCTCCGCCGGGCGCTGCTGACGGACCGCCGCCAGATGGCCGCCTTCGAGCACGTGCTGGGCTTCCAGCGGCCGTGGATACCGGAACGCCGCCTGGTCGCCGACGACGCCGCGCTGGTGGGCCGCTACCTGGACGCCTGGACGGGACCGAACCAGCTGGACCGGACGGCGGTGGCCGCGTACCGGCAGGCGATCCAGATCCCCAGCACCGCGCACTGCTCGATCGAGCCGTACCGCTGGCTGCTGCGGTCGATGGCCCGCCCGGACGGCATCCAGTTCGCCCGCCGGATGAAGAAGCCGATCACCGCGCCCACCCTGCACGTCCAGGGCGCCGCCGACCCGGTGCTGCTGTCGCACACCGCGCTGGGCGGCGGCGAGTACGTGGCCGCTCCGTACCGGTGGCGGCTGCTGCCCGGGATCGGGCACTTCCCGCACGAGGAGGCGCCGGAGCAGTTCACCGCCGAGCTACTGGACTGGATCGGCCGCCACAAGGACTGAGAGCCTCCGCATCCGGACGCGGAAGCGGAGCCCAACTCCCTTCATATTGCGCTCATATGACAAACGCATAGGCCATGTTGACGACACCCCGGGCGGTTATCCCGGCCGACCCAGGGGCATCCATTGCGGTATGACCTGGATGCCCGATCACGGCAGCGCTCCGCGCAGCCGACGCCACAACAGCTCGCAGAGGTCCGGCCACCGCCCCGACTGGGCGGACGACCTGGGTCACGACGGCACCGACCGCCGCCGGAGCACGGCGCAGCGGCAGCTCGGCATCCCGCGCATCCTCGGCCGCCGCGCCCGCTGGGTGGGCGCGCGGCTACGGCGCGAGAGCTGAGCCTCCGCGCCGGGGCGGCGCGAACGAGAACCGGGGCCGGACGCGGCCCGGCCCGATCCGACAGTCCGAGCGACCGGCGACCCCGCGGCCGGTCCGGTTCAGCGACCGGACCGGCGCGGCGGTCGGCCCACCCGGGTCAGTTCACCCACGTCGGTGACACCGCGGTGAACCAGAGCAGCACGAAGGTCGCCACCGACATGATCGGCACCAGCACCTTCGTCTCGACGCTGTTGCCGCTGCGCTTGATCAGCACCACCTCGTAGCGCTCCTTGTGCGGCCAGAGCAGCGGCGCGCCCTTCTTCGTCAGGCAGTCGCCCAGCAGGTGCGCCAGCGCGCCCAGCGCCACCGCGTACGGCAGCCAGCCGGGGGCGTTCGGCATCCAGCTGTTCATCCCGGCGGTGCCCAGCGCGGCGAGGCCGATGATGGTGATCCACGCCGTCGGGCCGTCGCCCGGCGGGTGCAGCCGCAGGGCGCGGATCGCGAGCGCCAGGAGGAAGAACGTCATGCCCAGGGTGAAGTTCCGGCCCAGGTAGGTGACGCCGGCCCAGGTGCCGCCCCCCATCAGCGCGACGAACAGCAGCGAGTGGGTGGCGTGCCGGTGTCCGCCGGAGATCCAGGCCACGAGGCGGCAGAGCAGCCGGGAGACCGGGCCGAGGAAGTTGGCGATCGTCCCGTCGTGGTGGTCGAGGTCGGGGAGCAGGGCGGCGCCGGCGCAGAGCACCGTGCCCATCAGGATGTCCGCCGGCTGCAGGGCGGTGTCGAGCAGCAGCGGCGGCAGGAACGGTGCCGAGGCCGCGTACAGCATCGCCCCGCTGACCGCGTGCGAGTGACCCATCATCGGACGCCGCCGACCTCCGCTCGGCCCACCCCGGGACGGCACCCGGTTGAGCCGAACGGGTGAGCGCGGCCGACGCTACCAGCCGGGGCCGACGACGTGGCGGACATCGGACACACCGGTGGCCCACAGCCAGGTCGGACCGGCCGGATCGGATCGGCCAGGTCGGAGCGGGCAGGTCCTGACCGGCCGGATCGGATCAGCCAGGTCGGACCGGCCGGATCGCAGCGGGCAGGTCCTGACCGGCCGACACGAGGGCGACGGCCGGCCGCGTCAGAGCGCGCAGCCCTGGGTGTCCACCCGGGTCGCCGCGGTGCTGCCCTTCTCGGCGTCCTCGCGCACCTCGGCCGCGGTCAGCACGTACCCGGTGTCCGCGCTGTCCAGCGACTTGGCGAAGACCACGCCGAAGACCTGGCCGTCCGGGGTGAGCAGCGGGCCGCCGCTGTTGCCCTGGCGGACCAGCGAGCGCACCGAGTAGACGTCGCGGACGACCTGGCCGCGGTGGTAGATGTCCGGGCCGTTGGCCTGGATCCGGCCGCGGATACGGGCCGGCTGGACGTTGAAGGCGCCGTTCTCGGGGAAGCCGGCCACGATCGCGTTGTCGTTGGTCTTCGCCTCGCCCGCGAAGGAGAGCGCGGGAGCGTTCAGCTTCGGCACGTCCAGGATCGCGATGTCGCGCTGCCAGTCGTAGCGGACGACGGTGGCGTCGTAGAGCTGGCCGACGCCGCCGATCTGCACGGTGGGCTCGTCGACCCCGCCGACCACGTGGGCGTTGGTCATCACCCGGTGCGGCGCGAAGACGAAGCCGCTGCCCTCCAGGGTCTTGCTGCAGGCGGTGGCGGTGCCGACCACTTTGACCAGGCTCTGCTTGGCCCTGGCCACGGCCGGGCTGGCGGCCAGCGCCGGATCGGGGGTGTCGACCTGGGTGATCGGCTCGTGCTCGAAGGGGTTGAAGACCTGCGGGAAGCCGTTGCGGGCGAGCACCTTGGAGAAGTCGGAGAACCAGTTCGGCGCGTCCGAGGGCAGCGTGTCCTGGACGCCGCCGAGGATCGCCGAGGTGCGGACCTGCTTGGAGACCGTGGGCAGGGAGGTGCCGGCGAGCGCCGAGCCGATCAGCCAGGCCACCAGCAGCATCGAGATCACGTTGACCACCGCGCCGCCGGCGGCGTCCAGCGCCTTCGCCGGCCGGCGGTCGATGTGGCCGCGCAGCTTCCAGCCGAAGTGGGTGGTGACCGCCTGGCCGACCGCCGCGAGCACGATGACCACCACGACGGCCACCACCGAGGCGGTGGTGCCGGGGCTGAGGTGGTCGAGCAGCAGCGGGAGCAGCTGGACGGCGATCAGGCCGCCGCCGAGGAAGCCGAGGACCGACATCACGCCGACCACGAAGCCCTGCCGGTAGCCCGACACGGCGAATCCCACGGCGGCGGCGATCAGCAGCAGATCCAGGACGTTCACTCCGACACCCTCCCACGGCGGGCGCCGGGGCCACACAGTCGGGCGTTCACGTGGTCCTGGCGTCGCCGCTCAGCAGCGCACGGGAGCGGTCGCGGTCACCCTGCACCAGCGCCAGCGCCTCGTCCGAGAGGTCGACGATCCGGGTCTGGTCCCAGGGCAGCTCCAGGCCGCTGTGGTGCAGCACCCGGTCGATCACCCCGGCGGTGAAGCCCCAGACCAGCCGGCCGCCGACCGCGAAGGCCGGCCCCAGGTGTCCGGACGGGTGGCGCAGCCGGACCCGGTTGGCCGGGTCGGTCAGCTCGGCGATCGGCACCCGGAACACCGCGCCGGTCTCGCCCGCGTCCACCGGACGGACCGGTGACTCCTCGCGCCACCAGCCGAGCACGGGGGTGACCACGAAGCGGCTGACCGGGATGTAGAGGGCGGGCAGGGCGGCGAAGACCTGCACCCCGGACGGGTCCAGGCCGGTCTCCTCCCAGGCCTCCCGCAGCGCCGCCGCGACCGGGCCGGAGCCCTCGGGGTCGCCGTCCTCCGGGTCCAGCGCGCCCCCGGGGAAGGAGGGCTGCCCGGCGTGCGAGCGCAGCGACCGGGCCCGTTCGATCAGCAGCACGTCGGGGCCGGTCCCGCCCTCGCCGAAGAGCATCAGGACGGCCGCGGCGCGACCGCCCTCGGCGGGCGGCAGGAAGCGGCTCAGCTGCTCGGGCAGGACCCGCTCGGCGGCGTCCCGGACCGGCTCCAGCCAGGACGGCAGGCCGTCCCGCTCGATCCGTCCCGGCAGGGCCTGCCCGGGCCCCCGGTCGTGGCCGTGCGCCGTCACTCGGCCACCGCCAGGTCCGCGACCTTGCCCTGGTGGGCGACGGCGTCGGCCCGCGCCGCCGCCTCGCCCGGGTAGTCCGCGGGCGGCCTCAGCCGCTGGCCGGGGTGGCCGCCCATCTCGTACTTGAGCAGCTTCTTCGCCTTCTCCGGATCCGTCTCGCCCTCCCCGTAGGAGGGGCAGAGCGGCGCGATCGGGCAGGCCCCGCAGGCCGGCTTCTGGGAGTGGCAGATCCGCCGCCCGTGGAAGACCACCCGGTGCGAGAGCATCGTCCACTCCGACTTCGGGAAGATCTCCGCGACGGCCGCCTCGACCTTGACCGGGTCCTCCTCCGCCGTCCACCCGAACCGCCGGGCCAGCCGCCCGAAGTGGGTGTCCACGGTGATCCCGGGCACGCCGAACGCGTTGCCGAGCACCACGTTCGCCGTCTTGCGCCCCACCCCGGGGAGGGTGACCAGGTCGGCCAGCCGGCCCGGGACCTCGCCGCCGAACTCGTCCCGCAGCGCGATCGAGAGCCCGATCAGCGACTTCGCCTTGTTGCGGAAGAACCCGGTCGGCCGGATGACCTCCTCCAGCTCCTCCGGCACCGCCGCCGCCATGTCCTCCGGCGTCGGGTACTTCGCGAACAGCGCGGGCGTCGTCTGGTTCACCCGCAGGTCCGTCGTCTGCGCCGACAGCACGGTGGCCACCAGCAGCTCGAACGGGTTGTCGAAGTCCAGCTCGGGGTGCGCGTAGGGGTACAGCTCCGCCAGTTCCCGGTTGATCCTCCGGGCCCGCCGCACCATCGCCAGCTTCGACTCCGGCTTCCTCGGCTTCACAGCCACCTTCACCGCCGGCTTGGCTGCGGCCTTCCGGACCTTGCTCTCTGCCATGCAGGAAGGCTACGCCGAACAGCCCTGACCCCGCGGGCGATCAGCCATCGACGCGGGGCCGCGGACGATCAGCCATCGACGCAGGGCCGCGGACGGTTCGGACGCCCCCTGCGCGGCGCCCGGTCAGGACGGCCCGCAGGGCTGGTCCGCCGGCGTGCGCGGCGCCGGCGACGCCGTGGGCGCGGGAGGCACCGCGGGCCCCGCCGGTGCGGCCGCCACGGCCGGTGCGGCGCGGCGGTCGCGGCGGGCGGGGGCGAGGGCGCCGAGCATCACCACGGCCGTCACGGCGAAGGCGGACGGGTAGCCCAGCGGACCGGCGAGGACGCCGAAGGCCACCGCGCCGACGCCCATCCCCGCGTCGAAGGCGACGTTCCACAACGCGGTGACGGCGCCGAAGCCGGCCTTGGAGACCCTCGCGTACATCATGGTCAGGGTGGCGTTCTGGGCCGCGCCGAAGCCGATGCCGAACACCGCCGCGCCGGCCACCACGGCGACCGCGCTGCCGGTCAGCGCGATCAGCAGGGTGCCCGCGGCGCAGAGCAGCAGCGCGGGCAGCACGAGCCGCTCCGGTCCGTGCCGGTCGCCGTACCGGCCCGCCGCCCAGCGGGCCGCCGTCGCCGAGGCCGGCTGGACGAACAGGGCCACCGCGGCGAGGCCCGCGGACCCGGCCGGGACGGCCAGCGGCAGGAAGGTCACGATGATCCCGGCGGCCAGCGCGGTGGCGCCGAAGACCACGGTCGGGCGGCGCAGCCCGGCCGACCGGAAGCCGGCCACCACCCCCACCGCCGGCTCGGCGGACGGTTCGCGGTCCGGCAAGCCGGGGACGGCGGCGATCGCGGCCAGCGCCACGGCGCCGGCGGTCACGGCCACCGGGGTGTAGCCCACGTGGGCCGCCAGCCAGACGCCCAGCGGCAGGCCCAGCAGCGACGGCACGCCCGAGACCACGCCGACCAGCGCCAGCCCCTCACCACGCCGCTCGGCCGGGATCAGGGCCGCCGTCAGCGCGCCGCCGGCGACGATGGTGAAGGCGAAGCCCAGCCCGCGCACCAGGCAGACCGCCGTGATCCAGACGAGGCCGCCGTCGACGGCGGTCAGCACCAGCGCGGGCGCTCCGAGCAGCAACAGGCCGACCGCCAGCACCGAGCGGTAGCCGAAGCGGACCACCAGCCGGGGTGTGGCCAGTTCGCCCAGGACGGTCGTCAGCATCAGCGCGCCGGTCGCGAGCCCGGCCGCGTTGCCGCCCCCGGTGGACTCCTCGGCGTAGAGCGGGACGACGGAGAGCAGCAGGTTGAACCCGGTCGAAGCGCCGAGGATCGACACGAAGCGCAGCAGCAGCGGCCGGGTGACCAGCCGGGGGCGGGTGCCGGGCGCGGTCCGGGAGGGTGCCGTCGAGGTCATATGACGGACCGTAGGCCCGAACCGGCCCGTTCGTAAGATCCGTATCGGCCGCTCCGGACGGCCGCCACCATCGCGGTCAGGGGCAGCCGACGACCTGGCCGGCCCAGGAGAGGCCGCCGCCGAAACCGAGCAGCAGGGTGGGGGTGCCCGCGGGCACCTCGCCGCGCTCGACCAGCTTGGACAGCGCGAGCGGGACGGAGGCGGCCGAGGTGTTGCCGGACTCGACGACGTCGCGGGCGACCACCGCGCCGGGCACGCCGAGCCGGTCCACCACCGCCTCGATGATGCGCAGGTTGGCCTGGTGGGTGACCACCGCGCCGAGGTCCGCGGGGGTGATCCCGGCCCGCCGGCAGGCCTCCTCGGCGATCGGGGCCAGCGCGGTGGTGGCCCAGCGGTAGACGGTCTGGCCCTCCTGACGGAATTTCGGCTGCCAGCCGTCGTCCAGCCGGACGGCGTGGCCCCGGGTCGGGTCGGAGCCCCAGACCACCGGCCCGACGCCCCGACCGGTCGGATCGTGGCTGAGGACCGCCGCACCGGCGCCGTCGCCGAGCAGGACGCAGCTGGAGCGGTCCGTCCAGTCGGTGACGTCGCTCATCCGCTCGGCGCCGATCACCAGGGCGTGCCGGGCGGCCCCGGCCCGGACGGCGTGGTCGGCGGTGGCCAGCGCGGTGCAGAAGCCCGCGCAGCCGTTGTTGACGTCGAAGCCGACGGCCGAGGGGATGCCCAGCCGGCCGGCGACCTGGGTGGCGATGCTCGGGCAGCGGTCCCTGGCCGAGCAGGTGGCGACCACCACCATGTCGATCTCCTCCGGCGCCAGGCCCGCCGAGGCGAGGGCCTTGCCGGCGGCGGCGGAGGCGAGGTCGGTGACGGACTCCGTGTCGGCGATTCGCCGGGTGACGATGCCGGTGCGCTGCCGGATCCATGCGTCGCTGGTGTCGACCAGCCGGGCGAGGTCGTCGTTGGTGAGGACTCGGGCGGGCTGGTGGTGGCCCAGGGCCGCGATCCGGGATCCCGACATGTCTGCTCCTCCGTGAGGGGGTGTCACGCCGGGACTATAGCGTCCGAACGGTCGGACTCTAAAGGCCCGGGGCTGGCTACACTGGCCCGGTGAGCCCGAGAAGATCCGTCGCCGACGCCCGCCGGACCCGCACCGCGATCCTGCGCCGGGGGCTGGACCTCGCCTCGGTCGAGGGCCTGGAGGGGCTGACCATCGGCCGGCTCGCCACCGACCTGTCGATGAGCAAGTCCGGCGTCCTCGGCCACTTCGGCACCAAGGAGACCCTGCAGCTCGCCGTGGTCGACGAGGCCGTCGCCCTGTTCGTCCGCGAGGTGGTGCAGCGCGCGGCGGCCGCAGGCGCGGAGCCCGGGCTGCCGCGGCTGCTCGTCCAGTGCGAGGCCTGGGTCTCCTACCTGGAGCGCGACCTGCTGCCCGGCGGGTGCTTCTTCACCGCCGTGACCTCCGAGTTCGACGACCGGGAGCGCGGGCCGGTCCGGTCTGCGGTGGCCGCCCGGAACGCCGTCTGGCAGCGCGAGCTGCGCCGGCAGACCGAGCTGGCGATCGCCGCCGGTCAGCTGCCCGCCGAGCCGGACGCCGAGCAGGTGGTCTTCGAACTGACCGGGCAGGTCCTGGCGCTCAACCACGCCCGCCGGCTCTACCGGGACGCGGCCGCGGCCGCCCGCACCCGGCGGGCGATGCGGCGCCTGCTCGGGCTGCCCGCCGCGGTCGACGGGCCGCCCGAGCTGGCCCCGCTCCCGGAGCCGGACGACCACTGAGGCCGCCCGGCCCGGGCCACCGGCACCTCCCCTGTGCGTGCCGGTGAGCTCCTGCCGGTCAGCGCCGGTACAGCGCGTCCAGCTCCCCGTAGCCCAGCGCGCCGGGCGCCCCGGTCACGGCGCCCGTACCGAGCAGTTCGGCGGCGGCGCGGTGGGCGGCGCTGTACGCGGCCTCGGCCAGCCCGGTGCCGACGCTGATCCGCCGGACGCCGGTGGCGGCGAGCTCGGCGACCGTCGGCCCGCCCGGCCCCGTCATCGCGTTCACCGGCAGCGGGGACGCGGCGCAGAGCCGGGCCAACGCGTCGAGGTCCAGCAGGCCGGGGACGAAGAGGCCGTCCGCACCCGCCCGCGCGTACGCCGCCGCGCGAACCAGCACCTCGTCCAGCCGGCCCTCCTCCGGGCCGATCCCGAACAGGAAGACGTCCGTCCGGGCGTTGACCAGCAGCTCGGGCAGGCCCGCCGCCGCGGCCGCCGCCCGGGCGGCGGCCAGCCGCGCGGCCTGCTCGGCCACCGGGAAGAGCGGGCCGCCGGCCGCCGCCGAGTCCTCCAGGTTGATCCCGGCCGCGCCGGCCCCGACCAGCACCCGCACGGTTTCGGCCACCTCGGCGGGGGCCGCCCCGTAGCCGCCCTCGGCATCGACCGTGACCGGCAGGTCGACGACGGAGGCGATCCGGCGGGCGGCCTCGGCCATGTCCGCCCGGCCGAGCTGCTGGCCGTCGCCGCGACCGAGCGACCAGGAGACGCCGCCGCTGGTGGTGGCGATCGCCGCGGCCCCGGCGGAGGCGATCACGGCGGCGCTGCCGGCGTCCCAGGCGTTCGGCAGGACGAGCACCCCGTCGGCCACGAGCGCCCGCAGCCGCAGGGCCCGCTCGCGAAGCTCGGGGGTGGGGGTGCCGGTGGACTGGGAGGCGGACATACGGGGTCACCGTCTTTCGGGCCGTGGACTCGTGGACTCATGGACTCGTCAGGACCGGATCCTGCGCCCCCGGCCGCCCGTGCTCCACTGATTAAGCCGGAGCCGAATCCTGGCGGCCCGCGACCGCCCCGATCACCTCATGGACCTCGGCGCCCCCGTCCCGGCGCCCCCGCGCACCGGACCGCGCGCGTCCCGGCTGACCTGCGAACACCGCGAGACCACCGCGCCGGACCCGGACACCGGCCGCACGGGTCGCCGGCACCGCCCGCCACGCCGCTCCGCGCGCCCGCACGAGCCGCCCGCAGGCCGCTCCGGCGGTACGAATGGCCCCGCGCAGCACACCTCGGCGCACCCCCTCCTCATATGATCGGAGCGACATGCGCCATGCTTGGTGATGCAGAGCACTGTACGGAACTTGCGCCGACCGGCTTGATCGCCGGGCGGCCGAGAAGGAGGAAGCACGTGGACGACGTTCTGCGGCGCGCCGCACTCTTCGCGGCACTCGACGACGAACAGGCCGGCGAGCTGCGCGCTTCCATGACCGAGGTGACCCTCGCCCGCGGTGAGTCGCTGTTCCACGAGGGCGACCCGGGCGACCGGCTGTACGTCGTCGCCGAGGGCAAGGTCAAGCTGCACCGCGCCTCGCCGGACGGCCGCGAGAACATGCTCGCCGTCCTCGGCCCCAGCGAGATGATCGGCGAACTGTCGCTCTTCGACCCGGGCCCGCGCACCGCCACCGCGAGCGCGCTGACCGAGGTCAAGCTGCTGGGCCTCGGCCATGGCGACCTCCAGCCCTGGCTGCACGCCCGCCCCGAGGTCTCGATCGCACTCCTGCGCGCCATCGCCCGCCGGCTGCGCCGGACCAACGACGTGATGTCCGACCTGGTCTTCTCCGACGTGCCCGGGCGCGTCGCCAAGGCCCTGCTGGACCTCTCGCGCCGCTTCGGCGTGCAGTCCGACGAGGGCATCCACGTCGCCCACGACCTCACCCAGGAGGAGCTGGCCCAGCTGGTCGGCGCCTCCCGCGAGACGGTCAACAAGGCGCTCGCCGACTTCGCCGGCCGCGGCTGGCTGAAGCTGGAGGCCCGCGCCGTGGTCCTGATGGACGTCGAGCGGCTCTCCCGCCGCTCGCGCTGACCCGGCCGGCCGGAGCTCCGCTCCGGCCCGCCCGGCGCGCCGTCGGTCCCACCGACGACGAGGGCCCGTCCACCGATGCGGTGGACGGGCCCTCGCGCGTGTCCGGTGCGGCTCCGGGCGGTCGGCCCGGCCGGCGGTCAGATCAGCCCGTGGTCCTCCAGGTACTGGAGCTGGGCCCGAACCGACAGCTCGGCCGCGGGCCAGAGCGCGCGGTCCACGTCCGCGTAGACCCGGGCCACCACCTCGTCCGCCGTCCGGCAGCCGGCCTCGACCGCGGTCTCCACCTGGGCGAGCCGCCCGGCCCGGTGCGCCAGGTAGTACTCGACGGCGCCGAGCGCGTCCGCGAGCACCGGCCCGTGGCCGGGCAGCACCGTGCGCACGCCGTGCTCGGTCGCCATGTTCTGCAGGTGGCGCAGCGAGTCCAGGTAGTCGCCGAGCCTGCCGTCGGGGTGGGCCACCATCGTGGTGCCCCGGCCGAGGACGGTGTCGCCGGTGAGGACCGCGCCGTCGGCCGGCAGGTGGAAGGTCAGCGAGTCCGAGGTGTGCCCGGGGGTGGCGACCACCCGCAGGTCGAGGCCGCCGATCTCCAGCCGCTGGCCGTGCGTCAGGCCCTCGGAGCCGAGCCGGTACGCCGGGTCCAGGGCGCGGACGTCGGTACCGGTCAGCTCGGCGAACCGCGCGGCGCCCTCGGAGTGGTCGGCGTGGCCGTGGGTGAGCAGGGTGAGCGCGACGCGCTTGCCCTGCTGCTCGACGGTGTCGATCACCCGGCGCAGGTGCCCCTCGTGCAGCGGGCCCGGGTCGACGACCACCGCGAGGTCCGAGCCGGGCTCGGAGAGCAGCCAGGTATTGGTGCCGTCCAGCGTCATCGGCGACGGGTTGGGCGCCAGCACGCAGACTGCCCGGGGGGTGGCCTCGCCGCCGATGCCGGCGGCGGGGTCACCCGGAAGGATTCCGCTCACCGGCCGCTCCCGCCGAGTCGGCCGCCCTCGCAGGTCCGGTCGAGCACGCGTCCGGGCAGTGTCCGGACGAGGGCGCGCAGCCCCGGTATGCCGTCGTCGACGAGCGCGCCCTCGCAGGCGAGCGGGCGGGGGGTCAGGCTGCGGGCGGGCATCGCGCGCGCCGTCCGGCGAGCCACGTCGTTGTGGGTCATCGGGCGTCGATCCTTCCTCGGGCGGTGTCGGTTCATCGGATGTATCGGTTCATCGGTTCATCGGCTCGGAGGTTCGGGAGGCCGGGGATCCGGGGGCCGGGCCCCGGGTGCCCCGAGTCCGGGTCGTCAGCGGTCTTCGGGAAAGTCTCCATCGATGGTCAGCTCTTCATACCCCGACCATCGAACCGTCATTCGATCCCCCCGGACCTCGGCGGTGCCGAGGATCGGGTGCAGCGAACGCCCCGCAGCGGCCTCCAGCGCCTGCGCGGCGCTGCGCACCGGCAGCAGCTCCCGCAGCACGGTCACGGTGGGCGGCAGCATCCCGAACACGCCGTCCTCGTGGCCCCGGACGGCCTCGGCCGGAGAGAGCCAGGCGACCCGGTCGGCCTCGCCGACCTCCAGCGCGGCCCGCTGACCGGGCGGCAGGGCCGCGACGAAGAACCAGGTGTCGTACCGGCGCTCCTCGAACGCCGGGGTGACCCAGCGGGCCCAGCCGGCCAGCAGGTCGCTGCGGAGCAGCAGGCCGTGCTCACGGAGGAAGTCGGCGAAGGAGAGCTCGTGGGCCTCCAGGGCGGCGCGCTCCGCGCTCCAGTCCCGGGGTTCGGCGGTGCTGTCGGCGTCCGGGCCGGCCAGCAGGACGCCGGCCTCCTCGAACGTCTCGCGGACGGCGGCGCAGACCACCGCCTGCGCGGTCCGGGCGTCCACACCGAGCCGCTCGGCCCACTCCTGCGGGCCGGGCCCGGCCCAGCCGAGCTCGGCCTCGGCGTCGCGCGGGTCCACCCCGCCACCCGGATAGGCGTACATGCCCGCCGCGAACGCCATCGAGCTGCGCCTTCGCAGCAGATAGGCCTCCGGCCCGGTCGCCGTGTCCCTCAGCAGCACCACGGTGGCGGAGGGCCGGGGCTCCGGCGGGATCACCTCGCCGGACTCGACCGCCCGGATCCGGGCAGGCCAGCCGGGCGGCATCGGGAGCGTCGTTGCTCGCTGGTCCATGCCCGGATGCTAAGCGCACGAGGGCGGGGTTGGACAGGGCCGACCCCACCCTCGTGATCGGTCTCAGGCCTTGACCCGGACCTGCAGCTCGACCTCGACCGGGGCGTCCAGCGGCAGGACGGTGACGCCGACCGCGCTGCGGGCGTGCACACCGGCCTCGCCGAGCACCTGGCCGAGCAGCTCGCTGGCACCGTTGATGACGCCGGGCTGGCCGGTGAAGTCGGCGGCGGAGGCGACGAAGCCGACCACCTTCACGACCCGCTCGATCAGGTCCAGGTCACCGACCACCGACTTCACCGCGGCCAGCGCGTTGAGCGCGCAGATCTGCGCGAGCTCCTTGGCCTCCTCCGGGGTGACCTCGGCGCCGACCTTGCCGGTGGTCGGCAGCTTGCCGCCCACCATCGGCAGCTGGCCGGAGGTGAAGACGAACTCGCCCGAGCGCAGGGCCGGCACGTAGGCGGCGACCGGCGCGGCCACCGGCGGCAGGGTCAGACCGAGCTCGGCGAGCTTCTCCTCGACCTTGCTCATGCGTTCTTCTCCCGCTTGAAGTAGGCCACCAGCTGCTCCGGGTTCGGGCCGGGCACGACCTGGACGAGCTCCCAGCCGTCCTCGCCGAAGTTGTCCAGGATCTGCTTGGTGGCGTGCACGAGCAGGGGCGCCGTCATGTATTCCCACTTGGTCATGGCCAGACTCTAGACGAGCGGCGGGGGCGAACGGGGCGGCCTGCGGACCGGCGTGTGAGGTGGCCCACAATCCGGGCATGATTCAGGCCCGGCCTCCCCGATGCTCCCGGCATCCGGCGCGGTCCCTGGTTACCCTCGCGGGAGGGCACCTGCGCGGTGGCGGCCCTCGGAACGGCCCCTCGGCCCTCGGAGACGGACGGAGACGGAGCGTGGCACGCACCCCCGGCCAGGCGGCCCGGCGTGATCCCGACTGGGAGGGCGTCCGGCTGCACGTGGTCAGCGGCAAGGGCGGCACCGGGAAGACCAGCCTCGCCGCGGCGTTGGCGCTGGCCCTCGCGGCCGAGGGGCGGCGGACGCTGCTGATCGAAGTGGAGGGCCGGCAGGGGATCGCCGAACTGTTCGGGATCGCCGCACTGCCGTACGAGGAACGCCGGATCGCGTCCGTCACGCGCGCCCAGCTGGGGCTGCCCGGCAGGGGCGGCGCCGGGTCCGGCAGCGGCGAGGTGTACGCGCTGGCCATCGACACCGAGCAGGCGCTGCTGGAGTACCTCGACATGTTCTACAAGCTCGGACGGGCCGGGAAGGCGCTCCAGAAGGTCGGCTTCGTCGACTTCGCCACCACCGTCGCCCCCGGCGTCCGGGACGTGCTGCTCACCGGCAAGGCCTGCGAGGCGGCCCGGCGCAAGGCACCGGACGGGCGCCGCACGTACGACGCGGTGGTGATGGACGCGCCGCCGACCGGCCGGCTCACCCGCTTCCTGAACGTGAACTCCGAGGTGGCCGGACTGGCCCGGTTCGGGCCGATCCACACCCAGGCACAGGCCGTGATGCGAGTGCTGAAGTCGCCGGAGACCGCGGTGCACCTGGTCACCCTGCTGGAGGAGATGCCGGTGCAGGAGACCGTGGACGGCTTCACCGAGCTGCGCGAGGCCGGCCTCCCGGTCGGCGGGGTGATGGTGAACATGGTCCGGCCGCCGGTGCTGGACGCGGCGGCCGTGGCCGCGGTGGACGGGGACCACCGCGAGGAGGTCGCGCTGGCCCTCGGCGAGGCGGGCCTCGGCGGGCGCTCGCGCAAGCCGGACACCGTCCGGGCGGCGGTCGACCCGCTGCTCGACCCGCTGCTGGAACAGGCCCGGGAGCACGCCGAGCGGGTGGAGCTGGAGCGCGAGCAGCGCGCCGACCTGCAGCAGCTGAAGCTCCCGAGCTACGAACTCCCGCTGCTGGGCGAGGGTGTGGACCTCGCCGGGCTGTACCGGCTGGCGGGCGAACTGAAGCGTCAGGGGGCGGCGTGAGCGGGAGTGCGAACGGCGGTGCGAACGGCGGTGCGAGCGGGAACGGTGGGCAGGACGGGCAGGGCGTGGGTGACAAGCAGGGCGCGGGCAGCGGGCAGGACACCGGCACCGAGCGGGGCAGCCACCTCGACATGGACCGGCTGATCGACGACCCGGGGACCAGGATCATCGTCTGCTGCGGCTCGGGCGGCGTCGGCAAGACCACCACCGCCGCGGCGCTCGGACTGCGGGCGGCCGAGCGCGGCCGCAAGGTCGTCGTACTGACCATCGACCCGGCCCGCCGGCTGGCCCAGTCGATGGGCCTGACCGAGCTCGACAACACCCCCCGCGTCGTCAAGGGCGTCACGGGCGAGGGCGAACTCCAGGCCATGATGCTCGACATGAAGCGGACGTTCGACGAGGTCGTGCTGGCCCACGCCGAGCCCGAGCGGGCCCGGGCGATCATGGAGAACCCGTTCTACCAGTCCCTGTCGGCCGGCTTCGCGGGTACGCAGGAGTACATGGCGATGGAGAAGCTCGGCCAGCTCCGCGCTGCCGAGGAGTGGGACCTCATCATCGTCGACACCCCGCCGTCCCGCTCCGCGCTGGACTTCCTGGACGCGCCGAACCGGCTCGGGTCCTTCCTCGACGGCAAGGTGATCCGGATCCTGACCGCCCCGGCCAAGGTCGGCGGACGCAGCGCGATGAAGTTCCTCAACGTCGGGATGGGCCTGCTCACCGGCACCCTGGGCAAGATCTTCGGCGCCCAGCTGCTGACCGACGTACAGACCTTCGTCAGTGCGATGGACTCGATGTTCGGCGGCTTCCGCGAGCGCGCCGACCGGACGTACCAGCTGCTCAAGGCGCCGGGGACGGCGTTCCTGGTGGTGGCCGCGCCGGAGCGGGACGCGCTGCGCGAGGCGGCCTACTTCGTCGACCGGCTGGCCGCCGACCGGATGCCCCTGGCCGGGCTGGTCCTCAACCGGGTGCACCGCACGGGCGCCCCGCAGCTCACCGCCGAACGCGCGCTGGCGGCGGCCGAGGCCCTGGAGGAGAACGGCTCGGAGCACGCGTCACCCGAGGCGGAGCTGCTCGCGGCCGGACTGCTGCGGCTGCACGCCGAGCGGATGCAGATCATGTCGCGGGAGCGCCGCACCCGTGACCGCTTCGTCTCGGTCTACCCGGACGTGCCGATCGTCGAGGTCGCCGCGCTGCCCGGGGACGTGCACGACCTGGACGGGCTGCGCGCGATCGGCGACCGCCTCAGCGGCGCCGTGTAGCGCTCCGGCACCGGCCCCCGCGACGCCGCTCCCCCGTGGCGTCGCTCCCGGACCGTTGCCGTCCAGCTCGTGAACCGCCGTCGGGTGGCTGTCGCGCCCGTCGGCTCCGTGACCTGCCGGCCCCCGTGGGGCGCCGGCGCCGTACCCGGCCGTGCGGGCCGCTCAGCGCCGTGTGGGCCGCTCAGCACCAGGCAGGTCGCTCAGCCCGCCTGGGCGTAGTCCGTCAGTATCACACCGGTGGCGAGGGACTCCTCGTACTCGGTGCGGGCCGTCTCCAGCAGCCGCCGCCACGACATCACGGTCGGCCGCCGGCGCAGCAGCGCCCGCCGCTCGCGCTCCGTCATCCCGCCCCAGACCCCGAACTCCACCCGGTTGTCCAGTGCGTCCGCCAGGCACTCCGTGCGAACGGGGCACCCGCTGCACACCGCCTTGGCGCGGTTCTGCGCCGCCCCCTGGACGAACAGTTCGTCCGGATCACTAGTGCGGCAGGCGGCCTGCGCACTCCAGTCGTCTACCCAGCCCATGCCGGCGCCGTCCTCTCCCGAATCGAGGCTCCCCCACGGCGGCAACGGCATATTCACCGTTGCCAGTTGAGGACGTTACGGAAGAACGACAGCTTGCAACAGCCCCTTCGGGCCCAATCTCGAATGACCCGATCGGACTATGGGTATCGGTCAGCTCACTCGTTGGAGTGATCGCAGGTCGCAAGCCTTGCCAAGAAACCCGGGGGAACTCTCGCCACGCGAGCCGTTACGGAGAGCCACCAAAAAGGGGTGGACAGCTGCCAACAGCTGCCTCAAAAACCGGCCAGAGAGGGGCAATTCGGGCAATCCTCATCACTCACAAGAGTGAGTGACGTTGACGCACCGAAGCTGTCGCAAGCTTGTGACAAGCCTAGGCGAACACCTGCCCCTATGTACGGGATTCGGCGACGTAGGGTTCTCCCCATGGCACCGAAGCGCCCCCAGGCACCCCAGCCCCCAGGCAACCCCGGAGCTCCGAGCGGCCGGCGCCGCGGGTCACCGCTCGACTTCGCGGGACACGGAGTGAAGTTCCTGGGGGTCAGCGTGCTCTCCGGAGTACTGCTGGCCGGCATGGCCCTGCCCGCCGTCGGCGCGCTCGGGCTGACCGCCAAGAGCACGGCGGAGAGCTTCGACGACATCCCCGACGACTTCAAGACCCCGCCGCTGACGCAGGCCACGCAGATCTTCGACGCCAAGGGCGGGCTGATCGCCAAGGTCTACGAGCGCGACCGCACGGTGCTCACGGCGGACCAGATGTCCCCCTACATGCGCCAGGCGCAGGTCGACATCGAGGACGCGCGCTTCTACGAGCACGGCGCCGTCGACCTCAAGGGCGTGCTGCGCGCGGTCAGCAAGAACGCGGAGAGCGGCACCGCCTCCCAGGGCGCCTCGACGCTGACCCAGCAGTACGTGAAGAACGTCAACGTGGAGAAGGCCGGCGACGACCAGGCCGCCGTCCTGGACGCGCAGCGCAAGACGCTCGGGCGCAAGGTCCAGGAGCTGAAGGTCGCGATCAAGTTGGAGGAGGACCTGACCAAGGACCAGATCCTCACCAACTACCTCAACATCACCTTCTACGGCCACCAGGCGTACGGGGTCGAGGCCGCGGCCCAGCGCTACTTCAGCAAGAACAACAAGGACCTCACCGTCGCCGAGGCCGCCACGCTGGCCGGCATGGTGCAGAACCCGTCGCAGTACGACCCGGTGCGCTACCCCGAGAACACGGTGAAGCGCCGGAACGTGGTGCTCGACAAGATGGTCGAGAACAAGCACATCACCGCGGACCAGGCCAAGGAGGCCAAGGCCGCGCCGCTGGGTCTGAAGTACAAGGACCCGCAGAACGGCTGCATCACCGCCCAGGCGGGCATGGGCTTCTTCTGCGACTACGTCCGGCACGTGGTCAAGCAGGACCCGGCGTTCGGCAAGAGCGTCGCGGACCGGAAGAAGTTCTGGGACCAGGGCGGACTGAACATCTACACCACTCTGGACCCGGACAAGCAGGCCGCCGCCCAGAACGCGGTGACCTCCAAGGTCAAGGTCACCGACTCGGTGTCGGCCGCCGCGACCATGATGGAGCCGGGCAGCGGCAAGATCCTGGCGATGGCCCAGACCCGCCCCTACGGCCTGGACCCCAACAAGAACCAGACCGTCGTCAACCTCAACGTCGACGCGGCGATGGGCGGCGGCAACGGCTTCCAGACCGGATCGACCTTCAAGCCGATCCTGGCCGCGGCCGCGCTGGAGTCGGGGATGTCCCCCACCCAGCCGTTCCCGTCCGAGAACAAGATCGACTACCCGTCGATGTCCACCTGCGCGGGCACCTGGAAGAACACCGACAAGCCCAAGGCGACGGTGAAGAACGAGTCCACCTCCGAGGTCGGCCCGTACGAGCTCAAGCAGGCCATGGCACTGTCGGTGAACACCTACTTCGTGCAGATGGAGCAGCAGGTCGGCCTCTGCGCGATGAAGCAGATGGCCAACAAGCTCGGCATCACCCAGTCCGCGAAGGGCGACGCGTTCCAGGAGGTGCCCTCGATGGTCCTCGGCACCCAGGAGCTCTCGCCGCTGACCATGGCGAACGTCTACGCGACCTTCGCCGCGCGCGGCAAGTACTGCACCCCGATCGCGATCAACAAGATCAGCACGGTCGACGGCAAGGACGTCAAGGTCCCGCAGTCCACCTGCAGCCAGGCCTTCTCCGAGCAGACCGCGGACGCCCTCAACACCGTCCTGCTCAACGTGACCGAGAAGGGCACCGCGGCCGCCCTCGGCCTGGAGGACGGCCGCCAGATCGCCGGCAAGACCGGTACCACCGACGAGAAGAAGGCCGCCTGGTTCAGCGGCTACACCCCGTCCCTCGCCACCTCGGTCTGGCTCGGCGGCCCGGCCGGCGGCGTGAAGATGAAGAACATCACCATCGGCGGCAAGTACTTCCCCGAGGTCTTCGGCGCCGACGGCCCCGGCCCGATCTGGCAGCTGGCGATGAACCAGGCGCTCAAGGGCTCGCCGAAGGACCAGATCCAGACCATCAACATCCCGGACCCGGCGCCCAAGCCCGACCCGAACGCGACCGCGCCGGCCACGCCGCCGGCGGGCGACGCCGCCGCGGCCGGTGGCGGCACCCCGGGCGGGAACCCCGGCGGCCAGCCGGGCGGCAACCCCGGCGGCGCCACCAACGCCGGCGGGATGATCGGCGGCGGCTTCACCTTCCCGCCGGGGATCATCGGCGGCGGGAACGGCAATGGCAACGGGAATGGGAACGGCGGCCGGCACTGACCGGCCCGCACCGACCGGCCCGCACCGACCGGCCGACAGCCTGGGACACCGAGAGGGGCGCCCTCCGAGCGATCTGCTCGGAGGGCGCCCCTCTTGTTGTGCGGGGTGGTGCGGCGGCGTCTTCGCGCGGCGCGTCCGTGCGGCGCGTGCGCCGTGTCGCCGGCGCCCGGCCAGGCGGCCCTGGGGGCCGTCAGCCGGTGAGCGCGGCCTTGACCGCGGCGGCTACGCGGCCGCCCTCGGCCAGGCCGTCCACCTTCGGCTTCACCAGCTTCATCACGGCGCCCATGCCCTGCGGGCCGGTCGCGCCGCTCTCCGCGACGGCGGCGGCCACGATCGCCGTCAGCTCCTCGTCGGACAGCTGCTTGGGCAGGTACCCCGCCAGCAACTCCCCCTCGGCCCGCTCCCGCGCGGCCTGCTCCGTCCGGTCGGCGGCGTCGAACGCCTCGGCCGCCTCCCGGCGCTTCTTCGCCTCGCGAGCCAGCACCTTCAGCACCTCGGCGTCCGAGAGCTCCCGCTTCTCCTTGCCGGCCACCTCCTCGCTGGTGATGGCGGAGAGCGTCAGCCGGATGGTGGCCGAGCGCAGCTCGTCCCGGTCCCGGATCGCGGCCGTGAGGTCCTGGTGCAACTGCTCCTTGAGCGTGGTCATGGCCCAGAGTCTCCCACCTGCGGCGATCGGCTGCCCGCCATTAACGCCGGAGCATCGGCGGTGGAGCGCGCACGGGCCGCGGTCGCGGGAGGCTCCTCGCACCGCCTGGTAACTCTTTATAGTGGTTACATGACTGACGAACGGGCGACCGGACTGGTGCTGCACACTCCCGGAGGTGCGCGCTACCTCTTCGACCCCGGCGCACTCTGCCTGGAGCTCCTCACCACCGGCGGCCCAGGCGACTACGCCCGGTACGAGGTGCTGCACCACCCCGAGGACCTCACCCGGTGGCTGGAGCTGTCCCGGCTGGAACTCCCCGAGGAGGGCGTCCGCGTCGACGTGGGGCAGCTGACCGCCACCCGGACCCTGCGGGACGCGCTCTGGCGCCTCGCGGCGGCCCGGGCACACGGCGAGGCGGGGGCCGGGGCGGACTACGCCGTACTCAACCGCGCCGCCGCCCACCCGCCGCTCGTCCCGCAGATCGGCCCGGACGGCGCGGCCGCCGGCCCGCTGCCGGCCGACGGCGACCAGGTCCTCTCCGCCCTCGCCCGTGACGCCATCACCCTGCTCACCGGCCCCTACGCGGACCGGGTCCGGGAGTGCGGCGGCCACAACTGCCGCCTGATCTTCGTCGACACCTCGCGGCCCGGCCGGCGGCGCTGGTGCTCGATGGAGCACTGCGGCAACCTGCACAAGGTCCGCGCCCTCCGGGCCCGACGCGACGAGGCCGAGCGGACGGACCCCGCCACCGGGTCGGCCTGACCGGCCGGGCCGACCGGGGCGGCGGCACGGTCCGGCGCAGGTGGCGGCACAGGCATTCGGACCACAGCGGCGTGTCCTCGCCGGCCCACCGGACGTTCACCGGCTGATCCACCGTCTGAGAGCATGGAGCGATGCGACCGCTGTACTCCGTCCCCCTCGGAATCGCCGCCACCGGCGCCGCCTGCCTCGCCTACTCCGCCGGGTACGAGGTCCGTTCCTTCCGGCTCCGCCGGGTCGAGGTCCCCGTCCTGCCCAAGGGCGCCCGCCCCCTCCGGGTGCTGCAGGTCTCGGACATCCACATGGTGAGCGGCCAGGGCAAGAAGCAGCGCTGGCTGCAGAGCCTCGCCGGACTCCGGCCCGACCTGGTGGTCAACACCGGCGACAACCTCTCCGACCCGCTCGGCGTCCCCGCCACGCTCGACGCGCTCGGGCCACTGATGGACTTCCCCGGGGTCTACGTCTTCGGCTCGAACGACTACTACGGCCCGGCCCGCAAGAACCCGGCCCGCTACCTCCAGGCGATGCGCAGCGGCGCCCACGGGATGAACAACCCCGACGGCACCGCGCGGCGCGGCATCACCGGCGCCGTGCACAACCCGTGGGAGAAGCTGCGCGACGGCTTCGACGCGGCCGGCTGGCTCGACCTCACCAACACCCGCGGCCGGCTGAACATCGGCGGCCTCGACCTCGAGTTCACCGGCCTGGACGACCCGCACATCCGCCGCGACCGCTACAGCGAGGTCACCGGCGGCCCGTCCGCCGACGCCGACCTCTCGCTGGGCATCGTGCACGCGCCCTACCTGCGCGTCCTGGACGCCTTCACCGCCGACCGCTACCCGCTGATCCTGGCCGGCCACACCCACGGCGGCCAGCTCTGCGTCCCCTTCTACGGCGCCCTGGTCACCAACTGCGACATCGACTCCAAGCGGGTCAAGGGCCTCTCCACCCACCAGGCCGGCGGCCGCCGCGCCTTCCTCCACGTGTCGGCCGGCTGCGGCACCAACCGCTACACCCCCGTCCGCTTCGCCTGCCCGCCCGAGGCCACCCTCCTCACCCTCACCCCCTCCCGCTGACCTGCGGCGGAGCCCCCCGGGGAATCGGATTTCGTCTCTCGGCAAGCGTCCGGTAGAGTTCTACTCGTTGCGAAGGAGACGGAGCAACAAACCGCAGGACCGGGGTGTGGCGCAGCTTGGTAGCGCGCTTCGTTCGGGACGAAGAGGCCGTGGGTTCAAATCCCGCCACCCCGACCCAGTAACACCAGCTCAGGGCCGGTGACCCGTAAGGGTCACCGGCCCTGACTGCTTTTCCCGGGGGGCTCGGGAGATCCGGGAGAGGCCGCCGGCCGGGGCGACTCCCGGTGGGCGGTGGCTGACCCGCCCTCAGGAGTGGGCTCCCGGGACCTGGGCCGTCGAGTGGATCGTCGCCGGGGGTACGGGGCCGGGTGGGCCCGTTCGTTCTCCGTGGCGGTGGTGATCTGCTCGACGGCGCCGGCCGCGCGGGTCAGTGGGTGGGGGCGTCGGGGTGGGGGACGACGGTGACGACGGTGGAGCAGGAGGTGGCGCCGTCGGGGCCCTGGTGGAGGGTCACGCCGATGCGGTCGCGGCCGGCCGGGTCGCGGGCCAGGCGGGCGGCCTCGACCAGGCAGGGCTCGTCGAGTTCGACGTAGCTGGTGAAGACGCACTCCATGGCGACCGCCAGGACGGGGGCCGGGGAGCAGAGGGCCTGGGCGGCTTGGCGGCAGGCGTCGAGGAGCAGGGCGCCGGGCGCGTGGTCGACGGGGTGGTCGAAGTAGACCGGGTGGGAGGTGTCGACCCGCAGCTGCCAGCGCCGGGCGTGGTCGGTGGCGGCGAGGGCGACGTCCTGCGAGGTGGTGGCATCGGGTCTCGCGGTGCGTATCGGGGGCCCGGGCGGCACGGCGCGTGCCATCGCCGTGGCGGCGTCGGCGTGGTCCCCGCGCAGCCGCCGGTAGATGGCCGGGGCCTGGACGGTGAAGCGGGTCTGGGCGGTGGCGAGCGGCTCGCCGGCCCGGCTCACCATGTAGGAGAGGGTGAGGGCGCAGACCCGGTTGCCGCGGCGGACCACGTCCTGGCAGACCACGTCCAGCTGGACCTCGTCGCCGTCCCGCTCGGCGGGGCGGTCGGCCAGGAGCAGCTCGGGGACCAGTGCGAAGCTGAACCGGTCCCAGACGAGGTGGTGCCCGAGCGGGACGTCGAAGGCGGCGTGGGAGAGCAGCGGGAAGCTCTGCCGGACCGTCTCGACCAGCAGCATCGGGTCGTAGAGCCCGCTGTCGGCGCGATCGCGGGGCCAGCGGGCGGTCACCCGGTAGGCGTCCGGACCGGTGGTCTCCCAGCCGGTCAGCAGCACTTCTTCGGCCGCGCGCTTGTGGACGAGTTCCTTGGGCACGGTGGTCGCAGCAGTCATGGTGCTGCCGTGGTCTGTGCGATACATGTGTGCACTCCCCCAGAATGGCCACTGGCGTGGTTGGTGGAGCCTCCGTTGTGTACGCCGGGCCCCGCTGCAAATAACGTAGAGGTCGTTCTTTTTGTTTGTCGAGGAGTTTGGAGTCACTGTGACGCGAGCGAAGCAGGACCGAGCCGTACGCACCCGCGGGACGATCCTGAGGGCCGCCGCACAGGTCTTCGACGAGTACGGGTTCAGCGGCTCAAGCGTCAACAAGATCATCACACAGGCGGGCACCACCCAAGGCGCAATGTACTTCCACTTCCGGTCGAAGGAGGAACTGGCCAAGGCGGTGATGGACGAGCAGGCCGCCGACCTGGAACTGCCGGACCGGCCGGCCGGTCTGCGTCAGCTCCTCGACCTCAACCTGTACCTGGCCGACGAGCTGCGGGAGAACGTGCTGCTGCGCGCGGGCGTCACGCTCGCCGTCGAGCAGGGCCAGCTCGGCCTGCGGGACGTCCGGCCGTACGAGATGTGGGCCGAGCAGTTCTGCGCCGAGCTGGAGGAGGCCCGCAAGGCCGGTGAGCTGCTGCCCGACGTCGACTCGGCGGAGTTCTCCCAGGTCCTGGTCGGGGCCTACACCGGCACCCAGGTCATGTCCCACCTGCGCAGCAACCGCGCCGACCTGCCGGAGCGGATCGCCCGGCTCTGGTGGTACCTGCTGCCCGGGATCGCGACCGCGCCGGTCGTGAAGACCCTGCGGGGCGTCCTCGCGGAGCGCGGGCACCGGGCGTGACGCGCATCCTGCTGACCGGGGCCGGCGGCTTCATCGGCTCCGCGGTGCTCGCCGCGCTGCGCGCCCGGCCGGAGACCGGCGTGATCCGGGCCGTCGCCCGCTCCGCCGCGCCGCCCGGGACGGTCCGGGTCGCGGCGGACCTCACCGACCCGGCGACCCTGCGCGGCGCGGCCGACGGCGCCGACGTCCTGGTCCACCTCGCCGCCGCCGTCTCCGGTGACGAGGACGCCTGCGCGGCGGTCAACGTGCTCGGCACCCGGGCGCTGCTCGCGGAGGCCGCCCGGGCGGGCGTGGGGCGGATCGTCCACCTCTCCACCACCGCCGTGTACGGCCCCGGCCCGCACCGGGGCATCGACGTGGACGGGGTGACGCCGGCGCCCGTCTCGGCGGCCAGCCGGACCAGGCTGATCGGGGAGCGCGCGGCGCTCGACGCCGGCGCGGTGGTGCTGCGCGCGCCGCTGGTGCTGGGTGCCGGGGACCGCTGGGTCGTGCCCTGCCTGGCCGAACTCACCCGGCGGGTGCCGGCCCGGTGGGACGGCGGAGCAGCCCTGCTCTCGCTGGTCGCGGTGGAGGACCTGGCCCGGCTCGTCGCCGGGCTGGCGCTCGGGCCGGAACGGCCACCGAGCGGGGTCCACCACGCCGGCCACCCCGAACCCGTCCGCAGCGGCGCCCTGTTGGACGCCCTGGCCGAGCACGGGGTACTGCCGCCGACCCCCGGCCAGGACTGGCCCTGGGAGCGCTGCCTGGCCGAACTGCGGCGGGTGCCCGGGGTGTTCAGCGAGCGGCAGTTCGCGCTGCTGGCCCAGGACCACTGGTACCGCAGCACGGAGATCTGGCGGTCGACCGGCACCGATCCCGGGCCGGGACCGCTGCACCGGCTCGCCGCGGCCGCGCCCTGGTACCGGGACCACCTCGCGCGGACGGACGCCACGGCCACCGAACGGAGTTCCGAGGGAGTTGCCAAAGCTGCAAGCGGATGACGGCCGAGCGGTGCGTATGCGGCCCGCTCCGCGTAGCGTCGGGACTCCGTCGGATCGGCTCGGACCGACGCAGGGGTCCCGGCCTTCCGCCCGCCCCGCTCCGTCTGCTCGAAGGAGCCACTCCCGCTCATGCGGTTCGTCAGTCCCCCGCTCCAGGCCGTGGAGCCGGTGCCGACGCTCGGCCGGTGCGCCAGAGCAGCCCTCCCCGACGGCGGTGGGCGATGAAGCAGGAACGCGCCCAGCACACCCGACGGGCCCTGCTGCGGGCCGCCGCGGGCGAGTTCGACCAGCACGGCTACGCCGGCACCTCACTCTCCCGGGTCAGCCGGGCGGCCGGGGTCACGATGGGCGCGCTGACCTTCCACTTCCCCACCAAGGCGAGCCTGGCGGACGCCGTCCGCGCGGACGCCGTCGAGCTCACCCGGGCCGCCCTCGGGGGCCCGGCGGAGGGCGGCAGAACGGCGGAGGACGGGGACCCGGCGGAGGGCGGGGCCACGGCGGGCGACAGGGCCCCGACGGGTGACGCGAGAGCGGACGGCGGGCCTCCGGCCCGCGACAGCCCCGGCGGGGCCGACAGCGCCCCGTCGGGCTGCGGCACCGGCGAGGTGGCGCGGCTGACCGACGTGCTCACCCGGCTGCTCCAGGACGAGCCCAGCGTCAGCGCGGCGGCCAGACTGGCCTGGGAGCAGCCCGGCTCGGCCGACAACTGGTACGCCAGCTGGATCCCCGTCCTGCGAGGGCACCTGACGCGGCACCAGCCGGGCGTCACCGGGCCGCGGGACGGCGGGTCGAACAGCCCCGGGCCGCAGGGCCCTGCGGCCCGGCACGACCTCGAAGCCCAGGGCCCCGCAGCCCAGGGCCCCGCAGCCCAGGGCCCCGCAGCACAGGGTCCCGCAGCACAGGGTCCCGCAGCACAGGGCGACCCCGACGGACAGCACCCCGCAGCACAGCGCACCCCCCACGGGCAGGGTCCCGGGGACCGGATGGCCCCGACGGCGGCGGCCGCCGATGCGCAGGACCTCGAAATCCTGGTGCACTGCCTCGTGGTGGGCTCGGAGGCCCTGCGGCGCGGCGTCGTGCCGGTGGGCGGGGCGACCGCCCCCACCGGGGACGAGCTCCGGCAGCGGCTCCGCAGGCTCTGGCACCGCACGCTGGCCGGTCCCTCGGCCTGACGCCGTCCCTCCGTACGCGCCCCGTGGCCGGGCCGGACACCGGCGCGGTACCGGCGCGGTACCGGCGCAGGAGCAGCGCACCCCCATGCTCCGCGCCCTGCGATGGCAGGTGTGCGCCGGGGCGCACACACCCCGGCATACGAACTTGTCAGAATCGTGCCAGCGCTCACCTCGACCCCCAAAACAAAGCGATCGTTCGCTATTCTTCCTGGGACGGCACTCACGGCACCTCACGATCCCGGGGAGCTCACATGGACGCGCAACACCTGCCGCCGGCCGGCGAAGCATCGGTCTCCCGGTTCGCCGAGCAGGTCTTCGCCCACCTGCCCCGGATAGACCAACGCCGCTGGGCCCACGCCTATCTACGCGGCCTGCTCGCCGCACCGGGCCGCAAGTCGTTGTCGAACATGGCCACCAGCCTGACCACGAGTCGGACCGCCGCGCTCTCGCTGCAGCAGTTCATCAACGGCAGTCCGTGGGACTGGCGGCCGGCCCGCCGCACCCTGGCCCGCCTCACCACCACCGGCCCGCGCCCGGTACGGGCCTGGACGGCCACCCTGGCGGTCATCCCCAAGCGGGGCGACCAGGCGGTCGGCGTCCACCGCCGCTTCGTCCCGGAGTTCGGCCGCACCATCAAGTGCCAGGCCGCGGCCGGGATGTTCATCGCCACCGACCGGCACGCCGTACCGGTCGACTGGTCGCTGCTGCTCGACGCCGACTGGACGGAGGACCGGGACCGCCGGGTCCGCGCCCGGATCCCGGACTCCGTCACCCCGCGCCCGGCCGACCGGACGGTGCTCGACATGGTCGACCGGCTGGCCGCCCACCTCCCCGTCGCCCCGCTGGTCGCGGACCTCACGGTGGTCGACGACCTGCCGCCGCTGATGTCGGCGCTCGCCCGCCGGGGCGTCCCGTACCTGCTGGAGGCCCGGCCGCACCAGGCCGTCCGCCCCGTCCTGCAGGCCACCACCGGGCGGTTCGGCCGGATCCAGCAGGACGCCGTGCCGGTCGAGTCGCTCCTCCCGCGCCAGCGGCCGCGCACGCCCGGCACCCCGCAGCCGACGCTGCGCTGCGTCCCGGTCCTGACGCCCGGCGTCCAGGGCGCGCCCGTCCACCGGCTCTGGGTGCAGGACGCCCGCGGCGGCAGGGACCGGCGGTACTGGCTGACCAACCTCAGCGAGGACGCTCCTGCCGTGCTCGCCCTGCTCGGCACCGCGGCGACCACCCGGGACGCCGTGGACCGGCTGGGCGCCGACTTCGGCCTGCTGGACTTCTCGGGCCGTTCCTACCTCGGCTGGCACCACCACATGACGATGGTCTCGGCCGCGTACGCGCTCGGCCACGACCGGCCGGACCTGACCGGGACGCCGGCTCGCGAGGTGTTCCGCACCTCCGCCTGACCCCCGCCCGACCGCCGCCCGCCCGGGGCCGGCCGCCCGCGCGGCAGCGGGCCGGCCCCGGGAGCGCCGGCGCCCTACGCCACCAGCGCCGCGGCCTCCGCCTCCCGGGCCGCCGCGACCATGCCCGCCAGGGCGGCCCGGCTCGCCCCGAGGACCAGCAACTGCCGGTCGAGCGCCGCCAGCCGGTCTTCGAGCACCTCCAGCACGCACGAGTCCACCGTGTTCTCACCGCTCACGCAGGGCAGCACATCGCGGATGGCACTGGTCGAGAGCCCCGCGCCCAGCAGGGCCCGGATCCGGCGCACGACCACCGGCGCGTCGGCGCCGTACCGGCGGTGGCCGCCGTCGCGCCGGCGGGTCTCCAGCAGCCCCTGCTCCTCGTAGTACCGCAGCAGGCGGACGCTGACCCCGGTCTGCGCCGACAGTTCACCGATCCGCATGTGACCCTCCGAACGCGCGGCCGCGCATCGCCCACCGACGGTGATTGTAACGCCGAAGGGAACACCCGGTCGCGTGCGGAGCGAGTCACCGACTCAGCTGCAGTGCAAGTGATTTGACGGGCCGTCGGACCCGTGGGGAGTTAGCGGCCGGACAGCGGAGCGAGCCGGGTGGCCGGGACGGGCACCGCTCTCCGTCCCGGTCGCCCGGCCCACCGTTCGCGCCTGCGCCGATCCGTCAGCCGAGGTTCCGGAACACCGAATCCGGCTGCCCCGCGTACGCGTTGCTCAGCGCGAAGGCCCGGCTGCCGGGGCGGAAGATCCCCACCTGCTCCGCGCTGCCGAGCCGGGAACGGCGGCGCCGACGAGTTGCCGGCACGTCGGCCGTCGCCGGTCCGTGGGGGCAGCGTCAGAGGAGGTCCGGGAGGTCGGTGCGGGCGGTGACGCCGAGCTTGGGGTAGGCCTTGTAGAGGTGGTGGCCGACCGTGCGCGGGCTGAGGAAGAGCTGGGCCGCGATGTCGCGGTTGGTGAGCCCCCGCGCCGCCAGCCGGACGATCTGCAGTTCCTGCGGGGTGAGGGTGGCCAGGGGCCCCACCGGGGCGTCGGCCGGGGCCGGGGCGCCGGCTCCGGTGGCGGTGAGTTCGGTACGGGCGCGGTCGGCCCACGGGTGGGCGGCGAGCAGTTCGAAGGTCTCCAGGGCGGCGCGCAGGTGCGGGCGGGCGTCCGTGCGTCGGCGTTCGCGGCGCAGCCACTCGCCGTAGAGCAGCGCGGTGCGGGCCTGCTCGAAGGGGCGGTGGGTGCCGTCGTGGAGGTCGAGGGCCGCGCGGTAGGCGGACTCGGCGAGTTCGTCCGGCCCGAGCAGTGCCTGGCAGCGCAGCCGCAGCGCCTCGGCCCACGGCACGGCGGTGGCGCCGGCCCAGCGGGCGAAGCGCTCGTACGGTTCGGCGGCCCGCTCCGGGGCGCCCAGCCGGACGGCGGCCTCGACCAGGTCGGGGACGGCCCGGGTGGCGCCCACGTGGTGGCGGTAGGGGCCGGTGGTGAGCGCCTGGAGGCGCTCGGCGGCGTCGGCGGCGCGGCCCCGGCCGAGGTCGAGCAGGGCGAGCGCCCACTGGGCCCAGGGCTCCCCGGGCGCGGGCGCGGGTTCGCCGCCGCCGGGCCCCGTCCCGGTGTCGGTATGGGTGAGCGCCGTCGCCGTCCGCGCGGTCGCGGTGAGCGCGGCGCACTCCTGCTCCGCGCCGCGCAGCGCGGCCAGGAAGCCGAGCAGGGCGCTGAGTTGGCTGACCCACTGGTGCTGGCCGGTGTCCCGGGCCAGGGCCAGGGCCTCGGTGGCGGTGACCTCGGCGTCGCGGTGCCGCCCGTGGAACAGCTCCGCCTCGGCGAGGAAGAACTGCAGCGTGGGCAGCACCCCGACGGTGCCCTTGGCCCGGGCCTCGGCGACGAGTTCGGCGCCGAGTTCCACCGTTTCGGCGTCCCGGCCGAGGACCAGCGTCACCCCGCAGAGCTGGACCAGGTCGCTCGGCGTCTCGGCGCCCGCCCGACGGGCCGCCGCCGCGGTGTCGCGGGCGGCCGGCAGCGGCGGGGCCGGGCGGCCCAGCGCGGGCAGGACGGCCGCCGACAGGTGGCGGGCGAGCGGGGTGAGCGGATCCCCCTCGGCCAGCGGGAGCGCGGCGAGCCGGTCGAGCACGGCGACCACCGGCTCCTCGCCGGCGTACCAGGCCGCGTGGAAGGCCTGGAGCAGCATCCGGGCGGCGTGCGGCGCCTCGATGTCCGTACCGGCCGCGTCCAGCAGCAGCCGGTAGGCCGCCGGGTAGGAGCCGCGCCAGAAGTGCGCGGTGGCCCGGACCTGGTCCAGCAGGGCGTGCGCGAAGACGCTGTCCGTCCGGGCTCCGGCCTGCTCGGCGAGCGCCTCGGCCTGTGCCAGCTTGCCCTCCTCGGTGGCGGCCTCGGCCGCCAGCACCAGGCGCCGGGTGGCCTCGTCGCGGTCGGGGGTGAGCCGGGCGGCGCGCTCGTACGCGGCGGCGGCGCCGCCGTGCGCGCCCCTGGTCTCCGCGCTGACGGCGGTGCGCTCCAGGGCGTCGGCGAGGTCGGCGTCGGGCGCGGTGGCGGCGAGGGCCAGGTGCCAGGTCCGGCGGTCGCCGTTCTCCAGGGCTCCGCCGATGGCCCGATGGACCGTCAGACGCTGTTGTACCGGGGCGCGTTGCAGGATCGCGGCGCGCAGCAGCGGGTGCCGGAACGCGAGGCGGCGGTCGGCGCCCAGGGCGACCAGGCCCGCCTCCTCGGCGGGGGCGAGGTGGTCGGCGCTCACGCCGAGGGCGGCCGCGGCCGCCAGCACGACGTCGAGGTCACCGTTCTCCTCGGCGGCGGCGACCAGCAGCAGGGTCTGGGTGGCCGGCGGCAGACCGGTGACCTGGCCGTGGAAGGCGATCTGCAGACGGCTGGTGAGCGCCAGCCCGCCGGAGGCCGCCCCCACCCGGTCGGGGGCGGATCCCTCGACCGGGACGGGCAGTTCGGTGAGCGCCAGCGGGTTGCCCGCGGACTCGGCGAGCATCCTGCGGCGGACGTCGCCGGTCAGCGCCGACGCGGTGCGGGAGTCGAGCAGCAGGGCGGCGGCGGGTTCGGCGAGCCCGGCCAGCCGGAGTTCGGGCAGGCCGGTCGGCGGCAGACCGTCGCCGGAGGTGCCGGAGGCGCCTGCGTCCCGGGTGGCGAGCAGGAGGGCGACGCCCTCCGCCTGGAGCCTGCGGGCGGCGAGCAGCAGGGCGTCCAGCGAGGCCCGGTCCAGCCACTGCACATCGTCGACGACACACAACAGGGGCTGGTCGGAGGCGAGTTCGGCGAGCAGGCCGAGCGTCGCGAGACCGGTGAGCAGCCGGTCGCCGCCCTGCTGCGCCGGTGCGGCGGCGTCCCGCAGTCCGAACGCGCCCTCCAGGGAACGCCGTTGCGGGCCAGGCAGGGCGGCGAGCCGGTCCAGCCCGGAGGCGAGCAGCAGACTGAGCCCGGCGAACGGGAGTTCGGCCTCGTACTCGACGCCGGTCGCCCGGATCACCCGGAACGCGCCGCCGCCCGCCGCCACCGCGTACTCCAGCAGCGCGGTCTTGCCGATCCCCGGCTCGCCGCGCAGCACCAGCACCCCGCTGCGGCCCGCCTTCGCGCCGTCGAGCAGCGCGTCGACGACCGCCTGCTCCTGTTCCCGCCCGTAGAGCATCCCCATCCTCCGACCCTACTGGCGTGGCCTACCTACGGCCCCGGCGGTGCGCCCGCTCCCCTACCTATCCGTGACGGATTCGCCGACCGGGCGTCGTCCGTACCTTCATGAGCAGCGGGAACGACCCGCCGAACCACCCAGCAGGACACGGGAGAAGACGATGGACGACATTCAGGTGACCGACCTCCACCGGCTCGCCGAGCGCTACCTCGCCGCCTGGAACCAGACCGACCCGGCCGCCCGCCGCAAGCTGGTCGACGAGGCGTGGGCCGAGGACGGCAGCTACACCGACCCGCTGGCCGCCGTCACCGGCCGGGACGGCGTCGACGCCCTGATCGGCGCGGCCCAGGCGCAGTTCCCCGGCCTGGAGTTCACCCTCGGTCCGGTCGACGCGCACCACGACATCGCCCGGTTCACCTGGAACCTCGGACCGGCGGGCGGGGAGGCGCTGGTGGTCGGGTTCGACGTGCTGGTCGCCGGTCCGGACGGCCGGATCGCCTCGGTGTACGGCTTCCTGGACCGCGTCCCGGGCGCCTGAGCCGCCGGAGGAGGCAACGGGGGCGGGCGACGCACCCGCCCCCGCGCCCGGCCGACCCTCGCCCGGCCGACGCCGTGCGCACCCGCGCCAGACCCCCGCCCCGCTCCCGAAACCGCTCCCGACTCCGCCGAGGAGAGCCCGCGATGAGCACCGCCCCGCCCACCCGCACCGCCCTGCGTACGAGCATCGCCCCGCCCACCCGCACCGCCCTGCCCACGAGCCCGGTCACGGCCGGGGCTGCGGCCGGGGCCGCGGCGCCCGCCACCCGGGGCCTGCTGCCGGTCGTCCTGACCGCCACCTTCATGACCGCCCTCGACGTCTTCGTGGTGAACGTCGCCGTCCCTTCCGTCCAGGCCGACCTGGGCGCCGGCCCGGCCGCCGTCCAGTGGGTGATCGCCGGTTTCGCCCTGGCGCTGGCCGCCGGGCTGATCACCGCCGGCCGGCTGGGCGACCGCTACGGGCGGCGCCGGGTGTTCGCCCTCGGCCTGGCCCTGTTCACGCTCGCCTCGGCCGGCTGCGGCCTGGCCCCGACCGCCGCCGCCCTGGTCGGCGCCCGGATCGCGCAGGGGCTGGCGGCGGCGCTGATGGGCCCGCAGGTGCTGGCCATCCTGCGCACCGCGTTCAGCGGTGCGGCGCAGGCCCGGGCGTTCGCGATGTACGGGCTGACGATGGGCGTGGGCGCGGTGTTCGGCCAGCTGATCGGCGGCGCGCTGATCCGCGCGGACCTCTTCGGCCTGGACTGGCGCAGCTGCTTCCTGCTCAACCTGCCGGTCGGCCTGGTCGCGCTGGGCCTGGTCCGCCGCTGCTTGCCGGAGTCCCGCGCCCCGCACCGCCCCGGGCTGGACCCGGTGGGCGTCCTGCTCGTCACCGTCGCGCTGACCGGCCTGGTGCTGCCGCTGATCCAGGGCCGCGAGGCCGGCTGGCCGCTCTGGACCTGGCTCTGCCTGGGCGCCGCCCTCGCCCTGCTCGCCGGCTTCGCCGTCCACCAGCACCGGCACACCGGGACGCCGCTGGTCGACACCGGTCTCTTCCGGAGCCGGGCCTTCGCCGCCGGGCTGCTCGCCCAACTCGCCTTCTGGCTCGGCCAGGCGTCGTTCTTCCTGGTGCTCGCCCTGCACCTGCAGCAGGGCCGCGGCCTGGACGCCCTCGGCTCCGGCCTGGTCTTCACCGCGATCGGCGCCGGCTACCTGCTCACCTCCACCACGGCGCACCGCGTCGCCGCCCGCCTCGGCCGCCAGGCGATCGCGCTCGGCGGGCTGCTGATGGCCGGCGGGCTGGGCCTGCTCGGCCTCGCCGTCCACGCCGGTGGGACGACCGGCGGCGTCGGGTGGCTGGCGCCGGGCCTGTTCGTGGACGGTCTCGGGATGGGGCTGGTGATCGCCCCGGTGACCAGCGTCGTGCTGGCCTCGGTCGAGCCCCGGCTGGTCGGGTCGGCCGCGGGGCTGTTGGCCACCGTGCAGCAGGTCGCCGGGGCGCTCGGGATCGCGCTGATCGGGATCGTCCACTACGGCGCCGGCGACCCGGTCACCGCCCTGGAGCGCAGCGTCGCCGCGCTGGCGGTGCTGGAGTTGCTGCTGGTCGGCCTGGTGCAGCTGCTGCCTCGCCGGACGCCCTGAGGGGAGCGCGGCAGGGCGGGTGGACCGGTCCCGGTCCACCCGCCCGTTCCGTTCACTCCCCCCGATCGGGTTGGATGGGTGGATGAGCGAGGAGAAGAGCGCCGTACCGGCGTGGGAGCAGCGGTTCAGGGCAGCCAGGGTTTCCCTCCCGGACTGGGCGGAGGACGCCCCCGACCGGTCGCTGTACGTGTCCAACGCGACCGGTACCTACGAGGTGTACGCCTGGGACCGCGCCACCGACACCCACCGGCAGGTCACCGACCGGCCGAACGGCACCACCGACGCGGAGCTGTCGCCCGACGGCGCGTGGATCTGGTGGTTCGACGACAACGACGGCGACGAGTTCGGGATCTGGCGCCGCCAGCCGTTCGCCGGCCGCCCGGAGGACGGCGCCGGCTCTCCCGACGAGGAGGCCGTGCCCGGCCTGGCCGCCTCCTACTCCGCGGGCCTCGCCCTCGGCCGGGACGGCACGGTCGTGGTCGGCCGCTCCACCGACGAGCACGGCACCACCCTCCACCTGCGCCGCCCGGGAGCGGCCGAGGCGGTGGAGATCTACCGCCACGAGGAGTACGGCGGCATCGGCGACCTCAGCTACGACAGCGCGCTGCTCGCCATCGACCACACCGAGCACGGCGACGCGATGCACTCGGCGCTGCGGGTCGTCCGGCTCGCCGACGGCGCGACCGTCGCCGAGCTGGACGAGGTCACCGGGCACCCGGAGCCGCGCGGCATCGCCTGCCTCGGCTTCGCACCGGTCGACGGCGACACCCGGCTGCTGGTCGCCCACCAGCGCACCGGCCGCTGGGAGCCGATGATCTGGGACGTGGCCACGGGGGCCGAGACCGCGCTCGCGCTCCGCGACGAGCAGGGCCGCGAGCTGCCCGGCGACGTCTCCGCCCAGTGGCGCCCCGACGCCCGCGCGCTGCTGGTCGAGCACGAGTACGAGGCGCGCAGCGAGCTGTTCTCGTACGCCCTCGACACCGGGGTACTGACCCGGCTGGAGACCCCGCGCGGCACCGTCGGCGGCGCGACCGCCCGCCCGGACGGCACGGTGGAGTTCCTGTGGTCCTCCGCCGCCGAGCCGTCCGCCGTCCGGTCCACCGCCGGCACGGTCGTCCTGCGGGCGCCGGGCCCGGTGCCGCCGGGCTCGGTGCCGGTCGAGGACGTCTGGGTGGACGGCCCGGGCGGCCGGGTGCACGCGCTGGTCCAGCGCCCGGTCGGCGACGGCCCGTTCCCGACCGTCTTCGACGTCCACGGCGGACCGACCCACCACGACAGCGACTCATTCGCCGCCGGCCCGGCCGCCTGGCTGGACCACGGCTTCGCGGTGGTCCGGGTCAACTACCGCGGCTCCACCGGCTACGGCCAGGCCTGGACGGACGCGCTGCACGAGCGGGTCGGCCTGATCGAGCTGGAGGACATCGCCGCCGTCCGCGCCTGGGCGGTCGCGAGCGGGCTCGCCGACCCGGAGCGGCTGGTGCTCACCGGCGGCTCGTGGGGCGGCTACCTCACCCTGCTCGGCCTCGGCGTGCAGCCGGAGAACTGGACCCTCGGCGTCGCCGCCGTCCCGGTCGCCGACTACCTGACGGCGTACGACGACGAGATGGAGGCGCTGAAGTCCCTGGACCGCACGCTCTTCGGCGGCACACCGACCGAGGTGCCCGAGCGCTGGACCGCCTCCTCGCCGCTGACCTACGTCGAGCGGGTCCGGGTGCCGGTCTACATCAGCGCCGGGGTGAACGACCCGCGCTGCCCGATCCGGCAGATCGAGAACTACGTGGAGCGGCTGGAGCAGCTGGGCCGGCCGCACGAGGTCTACCGGTACGACGCCGGGCACGGCTCGCTGGTGGTGGAGGAACGGATCAAGCAGCTGCGGCTGGAGATCGACTTCGTCCGGCGGCACCTGGGCGCGGGGAGCGCCGGGGCGGGTCAGGGCGAGCCGAGCGACGGGGGCAAGGGGTGAGACGTCGGCTGACGCTCATGGGGGTGGGGGTGGCCGGGGCGCTCGCGCTCACCGGCTGCTCGGGTCAGGACGGCAGCGACGCGGCCTGCCCGCCGCCGCTGCCGCCGTCCAGCCGACCGACGGCGACCGCCACGGCGACGGCCACCGCGACGACGGCCGCGGCCGGGGCGGCGGGGGGCCCGGCCGTCCGGGCGGTCTTCCGCGCGGCCGACGTCGCGGTGGGCGTGTCAGGTGCGTCGGGTGCGTCAGGTGCGTCAGGTGCGTCAGGTGCGGCCGTCACGGACGTCACGGACGTCACGGACGTCACGCGGGCCGACGCCGGTGACGGGGCGGTCGTGCTCGCCTCGTCCAAGTCGTCCGGGTCCAAGTCGTCCGGGTCGAAGTCGTCCGGGTCCAAGGGGTCGAAGAGCTCCAAGAGCGGGCGCAGCACCCGCCACCACACCGACCACTACGACTCGGACGACGACAGCGGCAGCGGGAGCGGCGGCAGCCGGTGCGGCAACCCGCCCCCGACGGTCTCGCCGTCCTCGACCCCGTCCGGCACACCCTGGTCCCCGCCCGCGGCGACTCCGCACCCGACGCCGGCCGTGCCGACGGCGCCCGTTCTGCCGTCCAAGCCGGCCGTCCCGCCGGCGAAGCCCTCACGCTGAGCCCGGCCTCCGGAGCACTCAGCCCCGCGTCCGGAGCGCTCAGCCCCACGTCCGGCGAGCTGGGTCCGGAGGGCTGAGCCCGGCGTCCGGAGCGCCGAACCCGCCCCGGGCGGCCGCTCGCACCCCGGCCGGGGCTACTCCAGGACCGGGTCCAGCCCGAGGGCCCGGTCCTGCTCTGCCTCCGCCTCGCGTCGCACCAGGCGGAACCACATGAAGACGACGAAGCCGCCGAAGACGAACCACTCCAGGGTGTACCCGAGGTTCTGGAACGCCCGCAGGCTGAGGCCGTCGCCGCCCTGCGGCTGCACGGTCGGCACCGGGGTCAGCCCCGCCGGCACGGTGTCCGAGGACACCCAGCCGTCGTACCAGCCGTCGTAGGAGAGCTTGTTGACGAGCGAGGCCTTGTTGATCGTGCCGAGCTGTCCGGCCGGGAGCCCGCCGGCCACGGCGCCGCCGCTGCCGCTGCTCTCGCCGGCCTGCAACCGGCCGGCCACCGTGACCTCGCCGGCCGGCGGCAGCGCCGTGGCGGCCGCGCCCTCGGCGGGCGTGCCCGGCGCCCAGCCGCGAACCACCGCGACGATCCGGCCGTCGTCGGTGCGCAGCGGGGTGAGCACGTAGTAGCCCTGCTTGCCGTCCAGCACCCGGTTGGGCACGAGCAGCTGGTGTTCCTGGTCGAAGGTCCCGGACACCGTCACGGCCCGGCCGACGGTGTCGGTGGTGACCTGCGGCCGGTCGGGGCCGAGCAGTTCGCCGAGCGGCGCGGCCGTGCCGGCGTCGTCCACCGCCTTGCTGATCTCCTGGTGCGAGGAGACCTTGTCCTCGAACCGGCCGAGCTGCCAGGAGCCGAGCCAGACGCACACCGCCACGGCCGCGACGGCCAGCGCGGTGCCGCTCAGCCAGCGCGGAGTGAGGAGGAACCGGTACACACCCCCCACGGTAACCAGTCCTCACACCCCGCCCGACCACAGGGGCCCCCGCCACGCCCGCCCGGACCGCGGCCGGGCACCGCGGCCGGGCACCGCGGCCGGGGCCCACACGAGCGGGCCGGCACCCGGTGGCGGGGTCAGTCGGAGGACGGCGAGGTGGACGGTGCCGAGGTCCCGGTCGGGGTGGGCGCCGCGACGGCCTGCGGCGCCGTGCGGTAGACCGTGCCCGAGCAGGCCCCCGGCAGGACGACGGAGGCGGCACTCGGGCTGCCGGGGGCCGGGGTGTGCGCGAGGGTGACGCCGGCCGGCGGCGCGGTGGGGCCGGAGGTCGGGGTGGCCGAGGGGCTCGGCGCCGTGGTCGGGCCCGCCGTCGGGGTGGCGGATGCCGGGGGCGCCCCGGTCGGTGCCGCCGAGGCTCCGATCGCCGGGGCGACGGCGCCCGTGCCGGAGCCCGCGGCCGAGCCGCCCGGTCCGCCGGACCGCAACGCCTGGGCGCCGCCCGAACCGGAGCTGCCCGGACCGCTCTGGCCGGCCGTCGCACTGGGCGAGACGCCGCCCGCGGTCCGGCAGCCGCCGCCGTCCGGCACCCAGCCGAAGTCCACCCGGTAGGCGGCCTGCGGTGCAAGGAGCAGCCCGGGGCCGTCGCCGCCGCCCGGTCGCGGGGCGGGCAGGTCGGTCGCCGGATCGTCCGCCGTGTGGTCGGTCACCCGGATCCGGGACTGGTCCGTCCCGGTGGCCCCGGTCACCGCGACCGAGCCCGGCCCGCCGAGCCGGCAGGTGTGCGCGGAGGTGTTGACCACCGTGAAGTACCCGTAGATCCGCCCGTCGCCGTCGGCCGCGCCGACCCTGGCCGTCCCCTGCCCGAGGTCGCCCCGGAGGCAGAGCGGTACGGGCGCGTCGTCGCCCCCGCCGGTGCTGGAGGCGCTGGGCCGGGCGGACGCGCCCGCCCCGGCGTCGGCGCTGCTGGCTCCCGGGCGCGGCGGTGTGCTCACCGAGCCGGACGGGCTGCCGGCGCCCGGTGAACCACTGGCCTCGGGGTGCGGCAGCGCGTTCGGGCCCGCGGCGTCGGTGCCGGCCGTACCCTCGACGGTGGCCGAGGGCGTCGCGCCGGACGCGCCGGGGGTGCCGGGGCCGCCGGAGAGTCCGAGGTGGTCGTCGTCGTGCAGGGCCGGCAGGCCGATCGCCACCGCGACGGCCAGTGCGGCGGCCGCGGTCCAGGCGCCGCGCCGGGCGGCCCGCCGCCGGGGTACCGCGCGGCGGATCCGGTGCAGTCCGGCGGGGTCGGGCTGCACCTCGGCCACGGCGCGCTGCAGTAGCACGCGGACCAGCAGCTCGTCGGTGTCGAGCCCGTCGGTGAGCGGCCCGTCGGTGGGCGGCCCGTCGGGCTTCGGGGCGAGCGCGTCGGGGCCCAGCGCCTCCGGACCGAATGCGCCAGGACCGGGTGCGTCAGGACCGGGCGTCTTCGGACCGGGCGTCTTCGGACCGGGCGTCTTCGGACCGGGCGCCTTCGGCCCGCGCATGTCAGGGCCGTCCGCTCTCGGGCCCTGCGCCGTCGGGCCGTTCCCGTCCGGGCCACCGCCCGTACCGATCCGGTCGTCAGCCATGCCCGGCCTCCATCTGGACCCGCAGCGCGGCGATCCCTCGCGAGCCGTAGGCCTTCACCGAGCCGAGCGAGATGCCCAAGGTATCCGCGACCTGTGCCTCCGTCATGTCCACGAAGTAACGGAGCACCAGAACCTCCCGCTGACGACGTTGCAGACCACGCAGCGCGGCCTTCAACTGGTCGCGCTCCAGCGCATCGTAGGCTCCTTCTTCTGCACTGGCCATGTCAGGCATCGGCTTCGGCAGCAGCCGCAGGCCGAGGATCCGCCGTCGCAGCGTGGAGCGGGACAGGTTGACCACGGTCTGCCGCAGGTAGGCGAGCGTCTTCTCCGGCTCGCGCACCCGGCGGCGTGCCGAATGCACCCGGATGAACGCCTCCTGGACCACATCCTCGCAGGTCGAGAGGTCGTCGAGGAGCAGCGCCGCCAGCCGCAACAGGGAGCGGTAGTGGGCCTGGTACGTCTCGGTGAGCAGGTCCTCGCTGGTACCCGCGCCGGTACCGGCGCCGGAGCCCGCCGTGCCGGGTGCGACCGCCGTCATCTGGCTGTCTTCCGGCCTATCCGCAGGCCGCTGGGCACGCGGCGAGAACGTCACCACGGCCGCTGCCGAGATGCCCGCCCCTGCCCCCACCATCACGTTCGCCACGCCCGTTGGACACTCGATCCCCTGTCATGGTTGCCCCAGCCCACCGAACATTCTCGCGTACGGGCGGCGGCCCGCTCCAGGGGATTCCGGCGGATTGGGCAAGTGACCTCCGAAGGACCGCAGAAGGCGCACGGAATCTCACGACGTCTCACGGTTCTCGCCGTTTCGGAGCCCGTCCGGTCCCGCCCCGGTCCCGACCCGGTCCCGCTCCGACCCTTGGAGCCTTACGGAGGGACACGATCCATTCCCGTCCCCGGCCCCTACCGGTCTCACGGTCGGTTCCGTTCCGGCGGTTCATCCGGCCCCCGCGTCGTCCGGCGTCACCCGGCCCCCGGCCGTCCGGGGCCTCGCGGCCCCGCCCCGGCCCACGGCGCGTCAGACGAGGAGTTCGCCCGCCACCAGCTCGGCGATCTGCAGGGCGTTGAGCGCCGCGCCCTTGCGCAGGTTGTCACCGCAGAGGAACAGGTCCAGCGCCGCCGGGTCGTCCAGCGCCCGCCGCACCCGCCCGACCCAGACCGGATCGGTGCCGACCACGTCGTTCGGGGTGGGGAACTCCCCGGCCGCCGGGTCGTCGTACAGCACCACGCCGGGGGCGTCACGGAGGATCTGCTGGGCGTGCTCCTGGGTGACCTCGCGCTCGAAGACCGCGTGCACGGCCAGCGCGTGGGTGCGCACCACCGGGATGCGGACGCAGGTCGCGGAGACCCGCAGGGCCGGCAGGCCGAGGATCTTGCGCGACTCGTCGCGGAGCTTCAGCTCCTCGGACGACCAGCCGCCGTCCATCAGCGCGCCCGCCCAGGGCACCGCGTTGAGCGCCAGCGGGGCGGCGAACGGGCCGTTGTCGGCGATCACGGCGCGCAGGTCGCCGGTCTGCTCGCCGACCTCGGTGCCCGCCACCAGCGCGACCTGGGCGCGCAGCGCGTCCACCCCGGAGCGGCCCTCACCGGAGGCCGCCTGGTAGGAGGCGACCACCAGTTCGCTGAGCCCGTACTCGGCGTGCAGCGCGCCGATCGCGGCGATCATCGCCAATGTGGAGCAGTTGGGACCGGCCACGATGCCGCGCGGCCGCATCCGGGCCGCCGCCGCGTTGACCTCGGGGACGACCAGCGGGACGTCCCCGTCCATCCGGAACGCGCCGGAGTTGTCGACCACCACGACGCCCTTGGCGGCGGCGATCGGTGCCCACCGGGCGGAGACCTCGTCGGGCACGTCGAACAGCGCGACGTCGATCCCCTCGAAGGCCTCCTCGGTGAGCGGGAGCACCTCGACGGACTCCCCGCGCACGGTCAGCTTGCGGCCGGCCGAGCGCGGGGAGGCGACGAGGCGCACCTCGCCCCAGATGTCCTGACGGAGGGAGAGCAGGCCGAGCAGCACCTCGCCGACCGCGCCGGTGGCGCCGACGACGGCGAGGTTCGGCCGACGGGTCATCGCCCGGTGCCTCCGTAGACGACCGCCTCGTCCGACTCGCTGTCCAGCCCGAAGGCGCTGTGGACGGCGCGCACGGCCTCGTTGACGTCGTCGGCCCGGGTGACGACCGAGATGCGGATCTCCGAGGTGGAGATCAGCTCGATGTTGACGCCGGCCTCGGAGAGCGCCTCGAAGAAGGTCGCGGTGACCCCCGGGTTGGAGCGCATGCCGGCGCCGACCAGGGAGATCTTGCCGATCGCGTCGTCGTAGCGCAGCGACTCGTAGCCGATGCCCTCCTTGACCCGGCCGAGCGCGTCGATGGCCTTCTGGCCCTCGGTCTTCGGCAGCGTGAAGGAGATGTCGGTCAGCCCGGTCGCGGCGGCCGAGACGTTCTGCACCACCATGTCGATGTTGACCTCGGCGTCGGCGATGGCGCGGAAGATGCGCGCCGCCTCGCCCGGCTTGTCCGGCACGCCGACGACCGTGACCTTGGCCTCGGAAGTGTCGTGGGCGACTCCGGAGATGATGGCCTGCTCCATCTCGCCCCCTTCGGGCTGGTTCGGGTTGTCGTTGCTGACGATCGTCCCGGGAAGACCCGAGAAGGACGAGCGTACGTGAATCGGGATGTTGTAGCGCCGCGCGTACTCCACGCAGCGGTCGAGCAGCACCTTGGAGCCGGACGAGGCCAGCTCCAGCATGTCCTCGTAGGCGATCCAGTCGATCTTGCGGGCCTTCTTCACCACCCGCGGGTCGGCGGTGAACACGCCGTCCACGTCGGTGTAGATCTCGCAGACCTCGGCCCGGAGGGCCGCGGCGAGGGCGACGGCGGTGGTGTCCGAGCCGCCGCGACCGAGCGTGGTGATGTCCTTGCCGGTCTGCGAGACGCCCTGGAAACCGGCCACGATCGCGATGTTGCCCTCGTCCAGGGCGGTGCGGATGCGGCCCGGCGTCACGTCGATGATGCGCGCCTTGTTGTGGACGGAGTCGGTGATGACACCGGCCTGGCTGCCCGTGAAGGACTGGGCCTCGTGACCCAGGGATTTGATCGCCATGGCCAGCAGCGCCATGGAGATGCGCTCTCCAGCGGTCAGCAGCATGTCGAACTCACGGCCGGCAGGGAGGGGTGACACCTGCTCCGCGAGTTCGATGAGCTCGTCCGTCGTGTCGCCCATCGCGGACACCACGACGACGACCTCATGGCCGGCCTTCTTGGCGTCAACGATTCGACGGGCCACGCGCTTGATGCCCTCGGCATCCGCAACGGATGAGCCGCCGTACTTCTGCACGACAAGGCCCACGTGCGCTCCTCGACTTGTGTCGTTTCCGGGGGCGCTGGGCCCCCGCACCCCCGGGTGGCGGGGGTTGTGCGGTCCGCGCCAGTCTACCGAGCGGGGGTGCCGCGACTGCCGCTTTCCATATGATGAGACGCCCGTTTCAGCAGGTGGGCGGCGGTTCGGGGGTGGCGACCGGCAGGTCTGCGGGCTTTCCGGTGCGGCTCCGGAGAATCGGCGGACGAACGGACGGCGGCCCCGGGGTTTTCCCTTCCACCGGAATCCCTGAGGCGTCCGTCACAGTCCGTTCCCGCCCGTTCCCCGCCTCCGGCGCTGCCGGCACCGTGCCGCCTGTGCTGCCCGCACTGCTCGTGCCGCTGCCCGTCACCGTGCCGCCTGTGCTGCCCGCACTGCTCGTGCCGCCCGTCGTACGGCTGCCCGGTCTGCTACCGGCCCAGGCCCAGCTCGGCCGCCATCAGGTCGCCGGCCTGCTGCTCCAGCTGCTCGTCGGTGAGCCCGTCGTCGTCGGTGTCCGCGCCGTCCGGCACCGCCCCGATCGGGCTGTCCAGCCGGACGTGGGCGATCAGCGACTGCAGCGCCCGCAGCACCGCCGAGCAGGTCGTGCCCCAGTTGGAGAGGTACGAGAACTGCCACCACCAGAGCGCCTCGCTGACCCGCCCCTCGCGGTAGTGGGTGAGCCCGTGCTGGAGCTCGCTGACCACGCCGGCCAGGTCGTCCGAGATCCGGAAGGCGTTCGGCTTCTCCGGCGGCCCGTACGGGTCAAAGACCTCGTGGTAGACGTCGATCGGCGCGAGGAGCACGGCCAGCCGCTCGCGCAGCTGCTCGCTGTCCGGCTCCGGACCGGTGTCGGGCTCGAAGCGGTCCTCCGGGACGACGTCCTCGATCGCGCCGAGCCGACCGCCGGCCAGCAGCAGCTGCGAGACCTCCAGGAGGAGCAGCGAGACGGCGCTGCCGGGCTCGTCGCCCTTGGCGACCTCGGTGACGGCGAGTACGAAGCTCTCCACCGAGTCCGCGATCTGCACCGCGAAGTCGTCCGGCTCCGAGCCGTGCGCATGGACGTGCGGGGCGGGCCGGTCCTGCTGCGGGCCTGCCTGGTGGGGCGTGTGGGGCTGCTGGTTGATCGTCCGGTCAGACATCGAGCAGTCGTCTCCCTTCGAAGGCGCGGCCGAGGGTCACTTCGTCCGCGTACTCCAGATCCCCGCCGACGGGCAGACCGCTCGCCAGCCGGGTCACCTTCAGGCCCATCGGCTTGCAGAGCCGGGCCAGATAGGTGGCGGTCGCCTCCCCCTCCAGGTTGGGGTCGGTGGCCAGGATCAGCTCGGTGACCGTGCCGTCCGCGAGGCGCGCCAGCAGCTCGCGGATCCGCAGGTCGTCCGGGCCGACGCCCTCGATCGGGCTGATCGCGCCGCCCAGTACGTGGTACCGGCCGCGGAACTCGCGGGTGCGCTCGATCGCGACGACGTCCTTGGGCTCCTCGACCACGCAGATCACCGCGAGGTCGCGGCGCGGGTCGAGACAGACCCGGCACTGCTCGGCCTCCGCGACGTTGCCGCAGGTCGCGCAGAACCGGACCTTGTCCTTGACCTCCAGCAACGAGTGCGCCAGCCGGCGGACGTCGGTGGGGTCTGCCTGCAGGATGTGGAAGGCGATCCGCTGCGCGCTCTTGGGCCCGACGCCGGGCAGCCTGCCCAGTTCGTCGATCAGGTCCTGAACCACGCCCTCGTACACGTCGCGCCTTCCCTCAGGGGTCTGTGGTGCACCGGTTGCCCGATGTCCCGGTGCCATCATCCAACGAATCGGGCGCCGGGCACACCGCCCGACGCCCTACTCCCGCATAAATCACACAGGTCTGTTATCCGAACTTCAGACCTTCATGACTTCGGTCTTTCCGCCCCGATTCGGCCATCCGACCAGGTCAGAACGGCAGACCGGGGATTCCGCCGCCGCCCAAGCCCTGGGTCAGCGGGCCCATCCGCTCGGCCTGCAGCTTCTGCGCCGCCTGGTTGGCGTCCCGGACGGCCGCGAGGATCAGGTCGGCCAGGGTCTCGGTGTCCTCCGGGTCGACGGCGGCCGGCGCGATGGCCAGGGCCACCAGCTCACCGGCACCGGTCACGGTGGCCTCGACCAGGCCACCGCCCGCCGAACCGTTCACCTTCGTCTCGGCCAGCTCCTGCTGCGCCTGGGCGAGGTCCTGCTGCATCTTCTGCGCCTGCTTGAGCAGCTGCTGCATGTTGGGCTGGCCACCACCGGGGAACACGGCTCACTCCTTGCGTTCTGCGTCCGTCGTGCTTCGCTTCGTCCTGGCACGCCTGCGCCGACCGCGCCGCCGGCCGTGCCGGCCCGGCGTCGCGCGGACGTCGCCGCGTCGTCGCGTCGTCGCACCGAGCCTACGTGCTACCGGTGCCGGGCGTCCGATCGGTCACCGGCCTGGTCCCGCTCGGGCCGCGGACTCGCCGGCCGCCCCTGCCGGCGCGCCGCCCACCCGCCGGTCAGTTCCCGCCGTGGCGGATCTCCTGCAGCACCGTCGCGCCCAGCTCGCGGATGATCAGCTCCTGGCCGGAGAACGTCTCCTCCTTGAGCTCCGGGTCGTCCTCCTCCGGGATGTCGTCCTCCAGCGCGACCGACTGCGCCGGGCGCCCGGCCGGCGGAGCCGACGGGGCCTGCACCGGCGGAGGTACCGGCGCGGGCGGCATCGCGGGGGGCGTGGCCATCGGCGCGGGCGCCGGTACGGGCGCCGGGGCGGCGGCCTGAACCGCAGGCGCGGGCGCCGCCGGACGCGCCGGTGGGGCGCCCCAGCCGCCGGTGGAACCACCGGGGCTGCCCGGATTGCCGGAGCCGCTGCCGCCGGGATTCCCGCCCCCGGCGCCGCCGGTCCCGCCGGAGCCGCCCGACGGGTCGATGATGCACTCGATCCGCCAGTCCACACCGAGCGCGTCCGCCAGCGCCTGGCGCAGTACGTCGTCGCTGTTGCTGCTGACGAAGCTGTCCCGCGCGCCCGCGTTGATGAAGGACACCTGGAGCACGCTGCCGTCGAACCCGGCCACCTGGCCGTTCTGGCTGAGCAGGATCCAGGTGAAGCGGCGGCGGTTCTTCACCGCCTCCAGGATCTGCGGCCACATCTGCCGGACCTGCCCGGCCCCCTGTTGGGCGGCGCCCGACGGCTGCCCGCCGCCGGCCGCGGCGGCCGGAGCGGGGGCGGGCGCGGCCACCGGGGCGGCCTGGACGGGCGCGGGAGCCTGCTGCACGGGCGGCGCCGCCACCGGGGCGGGCGCACCCCCGCCCGGGGAGAAGCTGCGCGGGATCGGCCACGCACCCGGCGCGGGCGCTGCCGGAGCGGCGGCCTCCTGCGCCGGGGCCGCGGGCGCTGCCGGCGCCTGCACCGGGACGGCCTCCGCCTGGGGGGCCTGTACGGCGGGAGCCTGCGGGGCAGGCGCGTGCATCACAGGGGTCTGCATCGGGGTCTGCATCGGGGGCTGCGTGGCGGGAGCCTGCATGGCGGGAGCCTGCATCGGGGCCGCGAAGCCCCCGGTGGCCGCCCGGCGCTCCAGCTTGTCCAGCCGCGCCTGCAACGACAGCTCGTCGCTGTACGCGCCCGGCAGCATCACCCGGGCGCAGATCAGCTCCAGCTGCAGCCGGGGCGCCGCGTTCCCGCGCATCTCGGTCAGTCCGGTGTTGACGATGTCCGCGGCCCGGCTGAGCTCGGCCGCGCCGAACGCGTCCGCCTGCGCCTGCATCACCGCGACCCGGTCCGCCGGGGCGTCGATCAGCCCCTTCTCCCCGGCGTCCGGCACCGTGGCCAGGATCACCAGGTCCCGGAGCCGCTCCAGCAGGTCCGTCACGAACCGGCGCGGATCGTGCCCGCCCTCGACCACCCGGTCGATCACCTGGAACACCGTCGCGCCGTCCTGCCCCGCGAAGGCGTCCACCACCTCGTCCAGCAGCGCGGAGTCCGTGTACCCGAGCAGCGCGGTGGCCATCTGGTAGGTCACACCGCCCTCGGTCGCACCCGCGAGCAGCTGGTCCATCACCGACATCGAGTCACGCACCGACCCGGCCCCGGCCCGGACCACCAGCGGGAAGACGGACTCCTCCACCTGGATCTGCTCCCGGCCGCAGACCTCCGCCAGATAGTCGCGCAGCGTGCCGGGCGGCACCAGCCGGAACGGGTAGTGGTGCGTCCGGGAGCGGATCGTCCCGATCACCTTCTCCGGCTCCGTGGTCGCGAAGATGAACTTGAGGTGCTCCGGCGGCTCCTCCACCACCTTCAGCAGCGCGTTGAAGCCGGCCGAGGTCACCATGTGCGCCTCGTCCAGGATGAAGATCTTGTACCTGCTGTGCACCGGCGCGAAGAACGCGCGCTCCCGCAGCTCACGGGCATCGTCCACACCACCGTGCGAGGCGGCGTCGATCTCGATGACGTCGATCGAACCGGGCCCGCCCGTCGCCAGGTCACGGCAGGACTGGCACTCACCGCACGGCGTCGGCGTCGGCCCCTGCGCGCAGTTCAGGCAGCGGGCCAGGATGCGGGCGCTCGTCGTCTTCCCGCAGCCGCGCGGGCCGCTGAACAGGTAGGCGTGGTTGACCCTGTTGTTGCGCAGGGCCTGCTGGAGCGGAGCGGTCACGTGCTCCTGCCCGATGACCTCGGCGAAAGTCTCGGGGCGATAGCGGCGGTACAGGGCTAGGGACACACCACCGACGATATCGGGACGAGCCGACAAACGCGTCGCCCCTCAACGGCCCCCGCCCGCCCCCGGGAACGCAAAGACCCCCCGCGCACCCGCCAGAGCCCTCCTACCCTTGCTGCCTTCCGGCCCTGGGGGGGTTCAGAGAGATAACGCCACACGAGGGGCTGACACCCACAGTACCGGATCCCGGCCCCCGTCCTCCACCACCCACCCTCCCCACCCCCGCTCCGCGATCCGCAGGCCACACCCCCGGACCACCCTCGACATACGTGGTCGCAACCACCCCCGAACATGTACTAAGCTCTCCCACGGAGGATTCGCCTAGAGGCCTAGGGCGCACGCTTGGAAAGCGTGTTGGGGGCAACCCCTCACGAGTTCGAATCTCGTATCCTCCGCCTCCGCCCGCCAGGGCAAACGAAAGGCCCCGACCGCTGAGCGGTCGGGGTCTTCGTCGTCCTGTGGTTGCAGTTGTCGCCCCAGCCGGCTTCTGGATCATCAGTCACAGGCAGCAACACGCCTTTCGCCCCCGCTCCGATGCACCGTCGACCTGCCCTCACGGCTGCCCGGCGGCTTGATCAGACACTCCCACGTCTGGCCGGTGCCGGAACTGACCGCTGCCAGGATGATGCGCTTCGGCGGCCACGCCCTTCCGCCATTCCTAAAATGAGCGCATGATCGCCGACAACACCCAGCTGCCGGGACACGGAGGGGAGTTCCAGCCCCGCCCCGGCACCACGACCGGCACGCACCGCACCTCCGCGGTTGATCCGCCGGCCGGCACATCCGGCCGACTGACTGCCTGGCAGACAGCCGGCGCCCCGGCGGGCGGCGCGGATGGCGCGGCAGCCGCGCTGAAGCCGCGGATGCGTGGTTGGTTGCACGCCGGTGTGTTCCCCCTCGCACTGGTCGGCGGCATCGTGTTGATCGCCCTTTCGCGTCCGGCTGCGGCCGTGGCGGCCTGCTCGGTGTTCGCGCTGTCGGCCTGGCTGCTGTTCGGTACCAGCGCGGTCTACCACCGGGGCACATGGGGCCCACGTGGGGAGGCGGTCCTGCGGCGGCTCGACCACGCGAACATCTTCCTGATCATCGCCGGCACCTACACCCCGCTGGCAGTACTGCTGCTGCCCGCGCGCCGGCAGGTGGTGCTGCTGACCGTGGTCTGGGCGGGCGCCCTGGCCGGCATCGCCTTCCGCACGCTGTGGATGGGGGCTCCCCGGTGGCTGTACACCCCGTGCTACATCGCCCTGGGCTGGGTGGCCGTCTTCTACCTGCCCGACTTCGCGCGCACCGGCGGGACCGCGGTCGTCGTCCTCGTCATCGCAGGCGGCCTGCTCTACACCGCGGGCGGCATCGTCTACGGCCTCAAACGCCCCGATCCCTCACCGCTCTGGTTCGGCTTCCACGAGGTCTTCCACACCCTCACCATCGCCGCCTTCGGCGCGCATTACACGGCCGTCCTCCTGGCAGCCACATGATCGGCCGGTCGGCTGCGCCGCGGTGCCGGACAGGTGGGAGCATCCGTGAGGGCCGGAGCGGGCTGGCCGAAGGTGACGAGCAGGTCGACTTCGATTGCGGTGACGGTGAAGCCCTCGGCGCCGGGGACCTCCGACAGGGCCGGCATCAGCGCTGCGGATGCCGCGGAACTCGGGGCGCCCGGCGGCGGAAGGATGCGGGCGGGCATGGAGGGTGGGTCCGACCAGGTCTTCGCCCGGGCTCCATCCAGTTCAGCAGCCTTGGGTACAGCCCCAGGCCGTAGAGGCGGACGCCCGTTCGACCCGGCCGGAGCGCTCCTCCCCCGAACGGCGCACCGGCGCGGCGGCCCAGGGGTGTACGGCAGGGTCGCTACCGCGGGTGGTGCGACGCACGCCAGGCTGAGAACGGCGCGCATTGGGTGGGTCAGAGTTTGAACATCGCGGCGTAGGGCTGGGTGATGCGCTCCTGCCGCGATCCGAAGTCGACGAGTACCGCGATGTCGCTGTCGCCTTCGACCCCGATGGCCCGGCCGAGGCCGTACTGGTCGTGGGTGACGCGGTCGCCGACGACGAAGTGCTTCCGTGGCGCTTCGATCCGGGCCTTGAAGGGGCTGGTGGGCAGGACGCGGCGAACTGCTACATATTTCGGCATCCCCTGCAGTATGCGCCGAAAATCGGGAGAGCGGCGCCTTTCGGTGCAATCGATTCCTGGGCCGTGGCAGGAATTTCGCGCACACATCCCGCGATGATCACTGATGGTTCCGGCGAAAGAGGTGTGTCGCCACCACCGGGACGGCTGGGCGCGTGGGACGGCTGGGCGCGGCGGGTGCTCGGGCCCGCGCGACTCGCCTGTCCGGGCCAACGGGGGGCGGGCGCCTGCAGTGCTGCGGTGCACGCCCAACCATGCTCCTGGCGTGGCACGTTGAAGGTCCTGCGACCTTGCGGTCGGCGGCCTCCGTGAAGGACGGCAGGGGAACCGGGGGCGAAATATCCGCCCGCGGCGGGCCCGGGCCTGCTAGAGTCTCCTTAGTTGCAGTAGTGGTTCCCATGAACTTTGTGTGCGCCTGCTGATGTATCGCAGGCGCATTTTTTGTTTCCCGGCTCTTCCCCGGGTGGGTGCTCATCGCGGCGACTCGGAGCGCGCGCTGTGCGTGTTTCGGACAGCCCCTTGAAGGAGATTTCTTTATGGCTAATGGCACTGTGAAGTGGTTCAACGCGGAAAAGGGCTTCGGCTTCATCGAGCAGGACGGTGGCGGCGCTGACGTCTTCGCCCACTACTCGAACATCAACGCCAACGGCTTCCGTGAGCTGCTCGAGGGCCAGAAGGTCGAGTTCGACGTCACGCAGGGCCAGAAGGGCCCGCAGGCCGAGAACATTCGTCCGCTGTAGTTTCTGCCACGGCACCCGCCTAGCAGCGAGGGGCCCGCACCGCGTACATGCCCGGTGCGGGCCCCTCGGCATTGCACCAACGCGCCCCATCCTGGCCGTTCAGGCCCCCTTGGCTCCGCCACCGGTGGCCATCCCCACGCGAGACGCACAGCGTCGCGTCCGGATCGGCGCCCTGCCGTGACATCCCACGGTTCGAGGATCTTCGCTCCCGCCCCGCGGTGAGCGCCGACCTGAGGTGACGTGCCGCACGGTTTCACCGTCCACGCCCCGCTCTCCACACTTACGGCCCGTTCCCCCGCGGCCTCCTGCCGGCGCCCCGCGCTGCGGAGCCGCCTTGCGACGTGCCGCCAGGAAGGTTTCCCATGAACCGCTCCAGTCGATCCTCGTACCAGAACACCAACTCCCGCTCCTCGGCCTCCTCCCGCTCCGGTGGTGGCAGCGGCTCCAGGTCCCGGTCAGGTGGCAGCTCCTTCTACGGCGATCGCCCCTCCGGCGGCCGCAGCGCCCGTCAGAGCTCGTCTCCGCAGGGCGAGTTCGCGATGCCGATCAGCACCACCCCGGCCCTGCCGGCTGTCGAGTCCTTCGACGAACTCGACATGCCGAAGGCGCTGCTGTCGGTCCTGACCCGCCAGGGCGTCACCGCGCCGTTCCCGATCCAGGCCGCGACGCTGCCGAACTCGCTGGCCGGCCGCGACGTCCTCGGCCGGGGCCGAACCGGCTCCGGCAAGACCATCGCGTTCGGCCTCGCCGTGCTGGCCCGCACCGCCGGACGCAAGGCCGAGCCGCGCCGCCCGCTGGCCCTGGTGCTGGTGCCCACCCGCGAACTCGCGCAGCAGGTCACCGACGCCCTCACCCCGTTCGCCCACGCGGTTCGGCTGCGGATGGCTGCCGTGGTCGGCGGGATGTCGATCAGCCGCCAAGCCAAAACGTTGAATCACGGCGCGGAGGTCGTGGTGGCCACCCCCGGCCGGCTCAAGGACCTGATTCAGCGCGGCGACTGCCAGCTCGACGGAGTCGGCATCACGGTCCTCGACGAGGCCGACCAGATGGCCGACATGGGCTTCCTTCCCCAGGTCACCGAACTCCTCGACCAGGTCGCCGAAGACTGCCAGACGATGCTGTTCTCCGCCACCCTGGACCGAAACGTCGACCGCCTGGTCCGACGCTTCCTCAAGGACCCGGTCACCCACTCGGTCGACCCGTCCGCCGGAGCGGTCAGCACCATGGAGCACCACGTCCTCCACGTGCAGAACTTCGACAAGAACGCCACCATCGCCCACATCGCCTCCCGCGACGGCGGGGTGATCATGTTCATCGACACCAAGCACGGCGCCGACCGGCTCGTGGAGGACCTGCTCGCGAACGGGGTGAAGGCCGCGGCCCTGCACGGCGGCAAGTCCCAGCCCCAGCGCACCCGAACCCTGGAGCAGTTCCGCACCGGCCAGGTCACGGCGCTGATCGCGACCAACGTCGCCGCCCGGGGCATCCACGTCGACGGGCTCGACCTGGTCGTCAACCTCGACCCGCCGGCCGACCACAAGGACTACCTGCACCGGGGCGGCCGCACCGCCCGCGCCGGGGAGTCCGGCACCGTCGTCACCCTCGTCCTGCCCAACCAGCGCCGCGAGATGACCCGCATGATGACCACGGCCGCCATCACCCCCGTCACCACCCGCGTCAGCGCCGGCGACGAGGACCTGGCCCGCATCACCGGCGCCCGCACACCCACCGGCATCCCCACCGTGATCGCCGCCCCCGTCGCCGAGCGCCCCCGCCGCAGCCAGTCCACGAGTCGCGGCCGCCGCAGCCGTCCCAGCACGGGACGCAGCGCACAGACCGCCAGCAGCCGCCCGGCAGCGCCCAGCCGCGTCGCTCTCGCCGCGTAGTCGACGGTGGGTGTGCCCCGCTCCGCCACTCGGAGCGGGGCACACCCACCCCGCGATGGGTCACCTGCACCCGCACCAGTACCCGACGCCGCTACCCGCACCTGCCGGACCGGCCCCCGAGCCGCCACCGCGGCCCGGATCGCCGCCGTCACTGACGGGACCGACACGAAGGAACCTCCCGTGAGCATCACCCTGGAACGCCCCACCAACACCGCCACAGCCGGGGAGCTCATGCAGCATCCCGGCCTGCAGATCAGCGACGATGCCACGGCCGACAAGGCCATGGACATCCTTCTCAGCTCCGGCGCCGACCACCTCCTGGTCCGCGATGAGGACGGCCGCTGCGCCGGCCTGCTGACCCGCCTGCACCTCGCACCGTTCCAAGCCCGCTCCTGGTACACCGAACGCACCCCGGTCCGCGACATCCTCCACGACCGCGGCCCGTTCGCCACCGCTGACATGCTTGCCGCCGCCGCGACCGAAGCCATGCGCGCCCGCGGCCTCGACGCCTGGCCGGTCGTCGACCATGACGGCCACGCCATCGGCCTGCTCACCGCCTAGGACCGCGCGCCCGGCATTTTCGCGGCACCGACAGGTTCCGCGTGCTCTGCGGTGAAACGGCCCTTCACCGGGTTGAGGGCCGCAGAGCGGGGAAGGAGAGCCGGGCAGACCGGGCCGTGACGATCCAGAGACCAGGGTGAGCCTGATGGGCACGATGAGCGTCAACGTCACATCAGCCCGTTCCACCGCCTGCGTCGCGGGTGCCCCCGAGAGCACCCGGGTCTTCCTCGACGGCCTCGTGCACCCGCTCGCAGCCGAGGCCGCCGACACCGCGGTCCTGGTCGTCTCCGAGCTCGTCACCAACGCCCTGCGCCACGGCGGTGGAATCTGCACCCTCAACCTGACCGAGCGTCCGGACAGCATTGAGGTAGCCGTCGACGACCCCAGCCTCCAGTCCCCCCGCATGCGTGGCCCCGACCTCGACGGCGCCGCCGGCGGCTTCGGCTGGCCCATGGTCAACCGCCTCGCCCGCGCCACCACGGTCACCCCGGGTCCGTCCGGCGGCAAGACCGTGACGGCCTTCCTCGCACGCTAGAGCAGCTCGGCGGTGCCAGCCGGAGGCCGGACAGCAATGAACCCCGGCCGCCCGCCGGACCCGGAAAGCTCCAGCGCCCCGGGGCACCGTAGGCGTCACAGCTGCGGCGGAGGCGTTCAAGGCCAAGCCGGCAACGCGCCCAGCCACAACCGCGCTGCGCATCTCACCGCGCCGCCGACCAGCCGGAGAAAGCGGCAGGCATGCCTAAAGTCGGCTGCTGCCCGCCGGGCCAAGTGATCCGGTTCCCACTACATGGCGGCCCCGGCGGTCCGAGGAGTGGGAGCGCGCGGGCGCAGGCCGGCCGACGGGCGCAAACCCGGGCCGGACCCACGCCGCAGGGCACGCGTCATGAACCCGGACGGAACGGATCAACGGCCCTGGGGTGGACTCCAAGACCCTGCATACCGCCCTGCCCGGCGCCCCGAAGCGCGGCCGGGCAACCGCGCGCAGCCGGGGAGCAACGGCGAAGAGAAGACCTGCAGGTCAGGTGTCGGCGGCGGGAGGCTGTCCGCTTGGGCGCCCTTCGCGGAGCTGCTCGTTGATGCGCAGGGCTTCTTCGAGCTGATCTTCGAGGATGATGATGCGGCAGGCTGCGTCGACGGCGGTGCCCTGGTCGACAAGGTCGCGGGCGCGCATCGCGATCCGCAGCTGGTAGCGGGAGAAACGGCGATGCCCGCCCTCGGAGCGCAGAGGAGTGATGAGGCCGTGCTCCCCGAGGACGCGCAGGAAGCCCGCGGTGGTGCCGGTCATCTCGGCAGCGCGGCCCATCGTGTAGGCGGGGTAGTCGTCATCGTCGAGGCTGGAGCCGACGGTGTCCGGTGGGGTGGGACGCTGGATGGTCGTGGTCACTGCACCTCTTCTGATTCTGGGTTCCGGGGACGCGTGGAGGGGCCCCGGTGCCATTACGGCTCCGGGGCCCCGAAGGGGAACAACTCACCATCTACCGACCCTGGGCCGGTCCTTGTGTTCGCAACTCCTCGGGGGAGGAGGATTGCGGGGATCGCGTATGCGTGACCGGAAACCACCGTCCTTCGTGCCTTGAGGGGTCTGCGGTGTCCGCCCGGACGAAACTTCTGCTCACGGGCCGGGCGATCCTGATGGCGCTTGTGCCCTCCGTCTCTTCCTCGACATCACTGGCATCCTGCGAACTGCACCTGCGGGTACTTCGATCGCACCTGCACTGGTACTTCTGCGGTGTCCGTACCGGCCCACCTCTCCGGCAGCCAGCCCCGTCGCCGATCCTGCTCAACCGCTTCGGCTTGGAACCCCACTGCCCGGATTACCCAGCACGCGCGCCCGCAGTCCGGCGCCTTTGCTGAGACCTTGCGAACTTCAACCACTGGTGACTGCGACTCACCTTCACCTGCTGGTACTACACCTGCGCTTATCGCGGTACCACTTGGTGGTGGCCCCTGATCACTACGGGCCACCGGGCCCGGCCGCCAATCCCGTCGCCGTAACGCACCTACTCTGGCTTCGGGACTCCGCTACCGTGCCGCCTTCTGCGTTACCTACTTCACGCCCACGTACCCGGCGTGTCCCGCGCACTGCACAACTACTGCGCACTGCTCCTGATGAACTGCGGTACCGCTCGGTGGCGGCCCCCGATACCTGCGGGCCACCCGGCCCGGCCGCTGGTCCTGTCGCCCTACTGCACGAACTCTGGCTTCAGGACCCTGCGATCGTTCCGGCCTACGAACTGCCGTACTGCTGGAACTTCTGCACTGCTACCCGCCAGTTCGTGTCTGGCGAGCCCTTCTCGACCGCTTGCTACGAGAGAAACACTAGTCACAGCGCACGGCAATGTCTACTCCAGAGGGCATAGATTTTCGGCACCTGCTGGGAAGGCATTTCTCTGTCCCCCACGAGCCCCTCACCCCACCCGAACTCCACTACCCCGTCAGCCGGTCGGCGCTCGCCCAGGGCCTGCACGTCCTGACCGAGAAGCCGCTGGCCCTGAACCTGCCCGACGCCCTCGACCTCGTCCACCTCGCCCGCGAACGCGGCCTGCTGCTGGCCGTCATGCACAACCGGGTTGCCGACCCGGACTTCCTCGCGTTCGCCGAGACGGTCCGTTCCCGCGGCCGGGCACCGTTCGCCGTCACCGCCGACACCCTGGTCACCCTGCCCGGCCCGGGCTTCCGCGCGTGCTGGAGGCGCGCACTGTTGGTCTGCCGCTTACCACCGGTACATGGCTCGGGAGCGGGCGAGCGGCCAGAGTGGCACTCCGCCTTGGTTGCAGTTCTGGTTGCATTCACCCCCGTTCAGCGCCGTTCAGGGCCCGGAAAGCAGGCCACTCCAACGCAGGTCAGGACGTTTACGGCCGCCTCTGGACGCCCAGACGAGCATTTGGAAAGCGTGGTGGGGAACCGCTCACGAGTTCGAATCTCATATCCTCCGTCGGCAGCTGGCCCGGACCGCACAGCGGTCCGGGCCATCGTCGCTTCTACCCCTGCGGCTGCCCTCACCCTCGCTTCGGTTGCTCCGATCACTCTCCGAAGCTGCCGCCAGGGACGGCGAATCCGACGCGCCGCCGGCAGAGCGCTCCGCATTGTCGATGAGTTCCTTGTAGGTGAGCGCCTCTACTCGGCTCAGGCGGGTGTTGAGCGTCCGAAGAGCCTCATTGATCTCCTCTTCGGGAACCTGGGCCTGGAGCGCTGGGGCGACAATGAGTACGGGCACACTCGCGCGGCGCGCCTCGATGCCGAACTCCTCGCGCAGACGCTGCCGGTTCTCATCCAGACCCCCAGGTAGTTGACCGCCTGGGCAACTGCGTCGTGCACCAGAGCCGTCGGCACCCACGCCTCACGGTGCGGGCCACTGCCGCGTCGATCGCGTACTTGTGGCCGTGCGGGCCCGCGGCGATCGTCCCAGACGACGCCGGGGGGCTTCCCGCGCCCGAGTCAGCCGAATGGCGTTCCGTACTTCCCGAGTGCCATGCGACGCGATGATTACGCTCGGTCCCGTGCGAAGAGTTGAGCAGCACGTGGAGGGCGCCGGACCGTTCGTTACCCGGCGCACCTGGGTTCTCCCCGGGGGGAGAACGACGGTTTGGGAATCCCGATCGGCGCGCCGACGCGGCGTGCTCGCCGTATGCGCCGGCCAGGGGCCGGCGAGCATGACGGCGGGCGCCGACGCCGTGGGACTCGGCCGGCTGCGCAAGCTCAACACCATCGCCTCGGTCGCCTTCGTCGTCGGGGGCGCCCTGTTCGCGGTCGGCTCCGCGGTCGCCCAGTTCGGGTCCGGCGATCCGACCCTGAGCGCGTGCATCTACTTCGCAGGGGGCCTCTTCTTCACCACGGGTGGCTACGCCGCGCTGCTCCAGGTCGTCAACGCTCCTCGCCACTCAGGGGCACCGGATCCGCTGATCACACCCCCCTGGAGCTGGTGGAGGTACGAGCCGATGAACGTCGGGTGGCTCAGTACGGCGGTGCTCCTCTCGGGAACGCTGGTGTTCGCGGTCAACCTGCTGGACTCCTTCCTGCAGGGGCTCACCGTTCAGCAGGTCAACAGGCTGATCTGGGCACCCGATGTCGTCGGTTGCGTGCTGTTCCTGGTTTCCGGGCACCTGGCCTTCGTCGAGATCTGTCATCGCACGCGGCCCTGCGTCCGATCACGGAGCCTGGGCTGGTGGATCATCGCGGTGAACCAGCTCGGTTCCGTACTCTTCATGGTCTCGGCACTGGCCGCCTTCACTCGGCCAAGCACCGGCAGCCTGGTCAACGCCACGATCGCTAACTGGGGAACCCTCACCGGCGCCCTCTGCTTCTCCGTCGGTGGAGCGCTCCAGGTCTTTGAACGCCCCTGACGAGGGTGTTCCACCACGGTTGCCGACGGGAGCCTCTGCGGATGGCAGCGGGGCGTGTCCGGCTTGGCATCGCACAGCCGGGGACGCGATCCCGGCCTCGGGACGCCACGGCGGCGGCTGCGGCGATCCCTTCAGCAGGTCGTCGGTCTTCACGCAGCGTGCGGCCGCGGGGGAGTCCGGGTCAGGCGTCACAACCGACCCCTGGACTCCCTCCCTCCCGCCATGCGTGCCGGCGAGCCCTTGGCATCAATCGTCCAGCGGGTCGGGGCCTTCGTCATGCCGTGGGCCGACGTCGTCCACCGGTGGACCGGCCCCGGGAATTGACCCATGGAACGGGTGGTGGAGTGCACCATATGAGAGGTCTCTGGGGGTCCTAGATTCATTGGTGTGAGCAGCACGAGGCGCCCGGAGGTGTGGGTGGCGGCCGTGCTGTCGTCCTTCCGGCCCCCTACTCGAAAGCAGGCTTCGCCATGCCTTCGTCCAGCCCCGCGCCCACGTCCGCGCGTCTCGGTCTCACGCTGGCGCTGCTCGCGTTCGCCCAGCTGATCATCTCGATCGACTACAACATCGTGTACGTCGCCCTGCCGGACATCGGCTCCTCGCTCGGCTTCTCGCCGCAGAGCCTGCAGTGGGTGGTCAGCGGATACGCCGTCGCGTTCGGCGGGTTCCTGCTGCTCGGCGGGCGGGCGAGCGACCTGTTCGGGCCGCGCCGGATGTTCGCGCTCGGGCTCGCGCTGTACGCCGGGGCCTCCCTGCTCGGCGGGCTCGCGACCGGGCCCGGCCTGCTCGTCGCCGCGCGGGCGGTCCAGGGGGCCGGGGGCGCGTTCCTCTTCCCCGCCACGCTCACCCTGGTGTCCACGAGCTTCGCCGAAGGCAGGGACCGCAACCGGGCGTTCGCCGTCTGGGGCACCGCCGGCGGCAGCGGGATGATCCTCGGGTCGCTGCTCGGGGGCGTCCTGACGGAGTCGTTCGGCTGGGCCTCGGTGTTCTTCGTCAACGTCCCGCTGGCGGGCGCCGCCGCGCTGCTGGCCTTCGTGCTGATCGCTCCCGACCTGCCCCGCGCCGCCGGCCGCTCGTTCGACCTGGCCGGTGCGGCCACCTCGACCGTCGGCAGTACCGCCCTGGTCTTCGCGCTCGTCCAGGGCCCGGAGTCCGGCTGGACCTCCCCGGTCGTGCTGACCGCCACGGCGGTGGGCGCCGCCCTGCTCGCGGCCTTCGTCGCGATCGAGCGCCGCAGCGCCGATCCGCTGCTGCCGCTGCGCCTGTTCGGCAACCGGAACCTCGCGACCGGCACCCTGGTGACCTTCCTCTACATGGCGACGTTCGGCACCCTGCTGTACTTCCTCACCGTGTACTTCCAGAGCGTGCACGGCTACGACGCGCTGAGCACCGGCCTCGCCTTCCTCGTCCCGATGGCCGCCATCGCCGTGGGGTCGCAGACCGCCGGGCGGCTGGCGACCCGGTTCGGCATCCGTCCCGTCCTCGTCGCGGCCCTGCTCCTCGGCGGTGGGGGTGCCGTGCTCGTCGGGGCCACCATGTCCACCGACGGCTCGTACGGGACACTCGTCCCCGGGCTGGTCGTTCTGGGCCTCGGCCAGGGTGCCGGGTACACCCTGATGTTCGGCGCTGCCGCGCTCGGGGTCCCGGCGCGGGAGCAGGGCATCGCCTCGGGTGTCGCCTCCACGAGCCAGCAGGTCGGCGGGGCGGTCGGCCTCGCACTCCTGGTGGCCGTCGCCAACTCCCCGGTCGGCGAGGGCCTTTCGGGCGACGCACTGCGCGCCGCCAGCGCCGACGGGCTGCGTACCGCGGTGTACCTGGCCGCGACCGGGATCGCGCTCACCGCGCTCGTGGCGCTGCGGCTGGAGAAGCCGGCGACGGCACCGAAGGCAACCGGGGCGACCGGGGCAACGGCCACCGACCCGGCCCCCGTCGTGCACGTCTGACACCTCTGACACCTCTGACACCTCTGACACGTCTGACGGACGCCCCGGTACGAGGTCGCGCGGTGCCGCCCTTCCGGGGGCGGCACCGCGCGTTTCCGCCCCCGGCCCGGCACGCCCGACAAGCCCGGCGCTCCGGTCGCACCGGGCGCCGCAGTGGCCCGGATCACAGGCCCGCTTGCCGGGTGGGCGAAATGGAGGGACCGACGCAGTGGTTGACACCTGAACATCGCACCCGCCGTCCGACCACGAGGGAACCCCATGACCAGCACCGCGTCCTCCGCCTCCCGTGCGGCCGAGCTGCTCGCACGGCCCGTCGAGCTGAACGGGCTGACCGTCCCCAACCGCATCGTGATGGCGCCGATGACGCGCCAGTTCTCGCCGGGCGGCGTGCCCGGCGAGGACGTACGGGCGTACTACGCCCGGCGGGCCGCCGCCGGGGTGGGGCTGATCCTCACCGAGGGGACGTACATCGGCCACGAGTCGGCCGGGCAGAGCGACCGGGTGCCGCGGTTCCACGGGGAGGAGCAGCTGGCGGGGTGGGCCGAGGTCGCCGCGGCCGTGCACGCGGCGGGCGGCACGATCATGCCGCAGCTGTGGCACATCGGCATGGTGCGCAAGCAGGGCGAGCCGCCGTTCGCCGACGCCCCCGCCGTCGGCCCCTCCGGCCTGCGGATCGACGGTACCGAGGGCACCGGCAGGGCGATGACCAGGAGCGACCTGGACGATGTCATCGGCGCCTTCGCCGAGGCCGCCGCGGCCGCCGAGCGGATCGGCTTCGACGGTATCGAGCTGCACGGCGCCCACGGCTACCTGCTCGACCAGTTCCTCTGGGCGGGGACGAACCGGCGGACGGACGCCTACGGCGGCGACCCGGTCGCCCGGACGAAGTTCGCGGCCGAGATCGTGGCCGCCGTCCGGGAGGTGGTCTCGCCGGAGTTCCCGGTGGTCTTCCGCTACTCGCAGTGGAAGCAGGAGGCCTACGAGGCCAGGCTCGCGGAGAGCCCGGAGGAGCTGGCGGACATCCTGACCCCGCTCGCCGAGGCCGGCGTCGACGTCTTCCACGCCTCCACCCGCCGCTACTGGCTGCCGGAGTTCGAGGGCTCGGACCTGAACCTGGCGGGCTGGACCAGGAAGCTCACGGGGCGGCCCGCGATCACCGTCGGCTCGGTCGGACTCGACGGTGACGTCATCCGCAGCTTCGCGGGTGAGGGTGCCACCGTGCAGGGCATCGACAACCTCCTCGACCGGCTGGAGCGCGACGAGTTCGACCTGGTCGCCGTCGGCCGGGCGCTGCTCCAGGACCCGCAGTGGGCGGCGAAGGTCCTCGCCGGCCGCTTCGACGAGCTGAAGCCGTACGACGTGTCGGCCCTGGCGACGCTGAGCTGACGTCCAGTCATGTCCCGCCGCCCGCCGCCTGCGCCACAGCGGGCGGCGGGCGGCGGGCACGGCCGTGGCGGCCGCCGGCCTCACGCGGCGCGGGCGGTGCGGCGGTAACTGCCGGGCGGCTGCCCGTACTCGCGCTTGAAGGCCTTGGCGAAGGCGTACTCGGAGCCGTAGCCGGTCCGGGCGGCGACGGTGGTCAGCGGGGCCTCGGACTCGCGCAGCAGGGTCGCCGCCGTGGTCAGGCGCCAGCGGGTCAGATAGGCCATCGGCGGTTCGCCGACGAGCGTGCTGAAGCGGCGGGCGAAGGCCGCACGGGAGAGCCCGACCCGGTCGGCCAGCGACTCGACGGTCCACGGCGCCGCGGGGGCCTCGTGGATGGCGGTCAGCGCCGGGGCGACGGCGGAGTCGCCGAGCGCGGCGGCCCAGCCGGCGGCCGCCGCGGGGGGCTGGTCCTCGAACCAGGCGCGCAGGATGTAGAGGAGCAGCGAGTCGATCAGCGCGGGGACGATCCCGGCCGAACCGATCCGCGGCTTCTCCAGCTCGGTGCCGAGGAGTTGGACCGCCGCGCTGAGCTCGGGGTGGCGGCCGTGCCGGGTGGGCAGGTGGATGACCGCCGGCAGTTGGCGGACCAGCGGGTGCGGACGCCCCTGGTCGAGGTGGTAGTTGCCGCACAGCAGGCTGGTGCGGGGGCCGTCGCCGCCCAGGGTGACCATGCCGATCGGTGAACCCGGCCGGTACTGGTCGGGCCGCTCGGTCTCGGCCGGGGTGGCGGGGTGGTCGGCGAGGATGTGGCCGCGGCCGTCGCGCAGGAAGACCACGTCGCCGGGGCTGAGCGCGATCGGCTCCGCGCCGGGCGCGTCCTCCAGCGGGACCAGCCAGCACGTCCCGTACAGCACCACGTGGAACCCGGCCCCGGCGACCGGGGGGAGGCGCAGGCCCCAGGGGGCGCGGCCCTCGGTGCGTACGGACGTGGGCTGCCCCGTCCGCATCGAGCTCAGCGCCTCGGTCAGGATGTCCAACGCCTTCCCCCCGCTTCCCCGTTCGTCCGACGTGTCCGGCCCATCCGGCCCATCCCGAATATCCGGCACGTCCGGCCCTCCACTGTAGGACCGCGCTCAGGCGACGGTGAGGACGACCTTGCCCTGCACCCGGCCGGACCCGACCAGCTCGTGAGCCTTGGCGGCCTCGTCGAGCGGAAAGGTCTCGCTGACGTGCGGGCGGACGCGGCCCGCGTCGACGAGTGCGGCGATGGCCTCCAGCGAGGCGTAGTCGGGCTCGACCGAGATGCCCGCGAAGTTCCGGCCGGCAGCCTCGATCCGGGCGGCGAGCTCCTGGTTCCAGTGCTCCATGATGCTGACCAGGGTGCCGCCGGGGCGCAGGACGGCCAGGGCGCGGTCGCCCTCGGAGGAGGAGTCGAAGACGACGTCGACGTCGCGGACCGCCTCGGTGTAGTCGGTGGTCCGGTAGTCGATCACCTCGTCGGCGCCCAGGCCGCGAACGAACGCGTGCTTGGCCTCGCTCGCCAGGGCGATCACATGGGCTCCCCGGGCCTTGGCGATCTGCACGGCGAAGTGGCCGACGCCACCGGCCGCGCGGTGGATCAGCACCCGCTGACCTTCGGTCACCCCGGCCGCGTCCACCAGGCCCTGCCAGGCGGTCAGGGCGGCGAGCGGGAGGGCGGCGGCGTGCACGTGGTCGATCGTGGCGGGCTTGCGGGCCACCTGACGCGAGGGGACGGCGATGTACTCGGCGTACCCGGTGGCGGCGCGGGGGAAGAACGGCATGCCGTACACCTCGTCGCCCGCCTTGAACCGGGCGCCCGGGCCGGCCTCCTCGACGACGCCCGAGATGTCCCAGCCGACACCGAACGGCGGCTCGCCCAGCAGCGGGTAGGCCCCCGACCGGACGGCCACGTCGACCGGGTTGACCCCGCTCGCGTGGACCCGGACGAGGACCTCGCCGCCGAGCGGGGTGGGGCGGTCGATCTCGACGGTCTCCAGGACCTCGGGGCCGCCGAAGGACTGCTGGGTGACTGCGCGCATGGGAGGACTGCCTTCCTGGCTCGCCCGGCCCTCGTGCGGACCGGTTCTCGTTGTCCCCAACCCTAGGAAGGTCCGACGAGCCGATGAATATCCTTCAGTCTTCGGAAGATGTCCCAGCGTCTCGCGCGGCGGGCGCTCCGCTCCACGGCGCCCGGACCAGCCCGCGACCGGTGAAACCAAGGCAATTGACCCACCATCATGCCCCTGGAATGCACTGCTCCACCGGTCTTCCGAATCGCTAGATTCATGGTCATGACGAACGCCGCCGCAGCCGCGCCGACCACCACGCCCGCCGCCGCCCCCGACACCCCCGACACCCCCGGCACCCCCGGCACCCCCGCCGCCCGGGCTCCCCGGATCAACTTCGCCAAGGCCGCCCCGGCCGCCTTCAAGGCCCTGATCGGCTTCGACGCCGCCGCCCGCGAGGGCCTCGACCCGGCGCTCGTCGAGCTGGTCCAGATCCGCGCCTCGCAGCTCAACGGCTGCGCGTACTGCCTGCACCTGCACACCTCGGACGCCCGCAAGGCCGGCGAGACCGAGGAGCGGCTGCACCTGGTCGCCGTCTGGCGGGACGCCGCGCACTTCTTCACCGCGCAGGAGCAGGCCGCCCTCGCGCTGACCGAGGCCGTCACGCTGATCGGCCAGGCCGGCCTGCCCGACGACGTCTACGCCCGGGCCGCCGCGCAGTTCACCGAGGAGGAGCTGGCCCGGCTGCTGGCCCTGGTCCTCACCATCAACACCTGGAACCGGATCGCGCTCAGCACCGCCAAGGTCCCCGGTACCGACGAGCGGGCGGCGCACTGACCGCCCGCCGTGGCGACCTGGCGTCGACCCGAGGGCCCGGCCCCACCCCCGTCGGGGCCGGCCCCTCGGCCGCACCCGGTCCGGTGACCGGGCGGAACGGGCGGCACCTGGCTCAGAGGTGCCCGAGGACGGAGTGGACGGCCTGCTCGACGGCCGCGCGCGACTCGTCCGTCGGGTCGACGGTGTCGAACCCGTGGTGGCCGTGCGGGACGTCGATCACCTGGAGGTCCGTGTCCCGTGCCTCGGCGGCGGCCACGAACTCCTCGACCGTCGCGGCGATCTCCGTGACCTCCAGACCCACCCGGGTCAGGACGACGGGCAGCCGCCCGGCCCCGGCCAGCGCGTCCACCGGGCGGAACCGGCTGTCCACGCCCTGCCAGCCGGGCAGCGGCGCGAGGATCGGGTAGGTCACGGCGAGGCAGCGCAGCCAGGACGGGGGCGCGGAGAGCCAGTCCGCCGAGAGCGGGCCGCCGCCGGAGAAGAACCAGAGGGCGATGCGGTCGCCGTCGACGCGCGGGTCGGCGCGGAGCAGTTCGACGGCCTCGGCGACGTCCGCCGCGGCGAGCGGGTAGTCGGCGAGCGAGTGCAGGCGGTGGTCCAGGGTCGCGCCGATCACGCCCTGGCTCGCCGCGTACCGGCCGTAGCCGACGTAGGTCGTCCAGTCCCGTGGGGTGGGCCGCACGGTCTCGGGGACGGGGCCGCCGTGGACGAACAGCACCGCCGGACGCGGTGCGGCAGCCGTGTCGGTCGCACCGGCCGGGTTGGCGCCGGCCGCACCGGCGCCGTCCGGGTCCGCCGGCAGGTAGAGGTCGACCCGGCCGATCCGCTCGCGGGTCTGCTCGGGCACGTCCAGCACGAACGGGCGCAGGTAGCCAGGCAGTTCCTGGGCGGGCGCCGCCGCCAGCCGGTGCCCCTCGCCGGCCGCGGCGCCGAGCAGGAGCTCGGCCAGCTCGTCCGGACGGGAGAGCATCGGCCAGTGGCCGGTGTCCAGGTCGAAGAAGCTCACCCGGGGGTCGGCGAGGGCCTTGAACTGCGGCATGCCCAGCGTCATCAGGCCCTCCAGCTTGGCGATGCTCATCCCGCTCTCCGTGCAGAAGATGCCGGAGGTCGGCACGGCGGCGAGGGCCCCCGAGAGCCTGAGCGGCTGGGTGAAGGTGGCGCTCGGCTGCGGCGAGGCGAGACCGGTCAGCCGGGCCAGCGCCTCCTCCGAGAGCCCGGCGGTGCTGCCCCAGCGCTGCCACCCGTCGGCGGCCGGCGGGTCGATCCACCCGGTCCCGCCGTCCCGGTCCGCCGGGTCGAGCAGCCGCCGGCGGACCTCCTCGTCCGGGACCAGCTGAACGGCGGCGTCACCGTCCTGGGGCAGGCCGGCGTCCAGGTAGACGATCCGGGCGATCCGCTCCGGGCGCCGGTCGGCCGCGCCCAGCACGGGGTGGATGCCGTAGTCGTGGCCGACGATCACCAGCTCCGTCGCCTCCACCCCGTCGATCAGCCGCACCACGTCCTCGATGTGCGTCTCCAGCCCGGTGTCCGGACCGCCCGCCTCGCGGCGCTCCCCCAGCCCGGTGAGCGTCGCCGGGTACACCTCGGCCCCGGACTCCTCCAGCCTGGCGGCCACCTCCCGCCACACCTCTCCACCGGTGAAGGGCCCCGACACCAGCACGAACGCCGTCATGATCGTCTCCTTGCGCGGATCGTCCCCGCAGGCGGCCCGCCGGCCGCCCGCGCACACCGGTACGGTAGGAACTCCCCCTGAGGGAGGTTCAAGCCTTGCTGTCGTCAGACGTCATGTGGAGCATCGGCGAACTCGCGGAGCAGGCGAGCGTCACGGTCAAGACCGTCCGGTACTACTCGGACCGCGGCCTGCTGCCCGAAGCCGGCCGCAGCTCCGGCGGCCACCGCCGGTACGGCCCGGAGGCGCTCGACCGGCTCCGGCTGATCCGCTCCCTGCGCGCGCTCGACCTGCCCGTCCCGGAGGTCGGCCGGGCCCTGGAGGACGAGTCGGCACTGGAGGGCGCCGTCGCCCGGCAGTTGCGCGAGCTCGGGTCCCAGCTGGCCGCCCTGCGCTGGCGCGAGGCCGCCCTCCAGCTGCTCCAGGACTGCACCCCCGCCGAGCGCGCCGACCGGCTGCGTCTGATCGGCGCGGTGACCAGTCCGCCCGACACCACCGTGCTGGCCCGCTTCTGGCGCCGGGTGCTGCCCCCGCGGCTGCCCGCCCCGCTGCTCACGGCGGTCGTCGACGCGGCCGTCCCGCAGCTCCCCGACGATCCGACCCCGGCCCAGGTGCTGACCTTCGCCCGGCTGCACGCGCTCACCGCCCCCGGCCGGCTCAGCATCGACGTCTGCCGGCCCGACCTCCGCGAGCCCGACGAGGACTACCGGCCGGCGGTGCTCTACCAGGGCCTCGGCACGGCGTACGAGCTGGCGGCGGCGGAGATGGCGGACGGGGCGGGGCGGCCCGGCGAGGCGCTGGACTGCTTCGTCGCCGCGCACGCCGACTCGCGCGGGCTGCGCGACACCCCGGAGTTCCGCCGCCGGCTCGGGTACGTCCTCGACCAGACCGCCGACCCGGTGATCCTCCGCTACTGGCAGCTCGCCGCGGAGCTCGCCACCCCGGTCGGCGGCCCGCCCGCCGTCACGGCCGGCTCCGCCCACGAATGGCTCCGCGCCGGGCTGGGCACCACCGCGCTGGGCACCACCGCCCTGGGCACCACCGCCCTGGGCACCACCGCCCTGGGCACCACCGCCCTGGGCACCACCGCGCCGGGCACCACCGCGCCGGGCACCACCGCGCCGGGCGCCTCCATCCCGGGCACCATCGCGCCGGGCGCCTTCACCCCGGACGTCCGACGCCCCGAAGCCGCATGAGCGCCCGCCGCCCTCGCAGCCCCCGCTTCCGGCGCGGCCCTCAGGGCCGAGGCCCTCACCCCATCGTCTTCGCCCCGTCCAGCGACTCCCGGATGATGTCCGCGTGCCCGGCGTGCTGCGCGGTCTCCGCGATGATGTGCAGCAGCACCCGGCGCACCGACCAGCCGGCGCCCGGCTCGAACCACGGCGCCTCCGGCAGCGGGTGGACGAGGTCCAGATCGGGCAGCGTCGAGACCAGCTCGTCCGTCTGGCGCGCCACCCGCTCGTACGCGGCGAGCAGGCCCGCCAGCGTCTCGCCGTCCGTCATCCGGAACTGGCCCTCCCAGTCGATCGAGCCCCGTTCCATCGCCTCCGCACCGCCGACCGCGAACCGCGACCAGCGTTCCTCGACGCCCATGACGTGCTTGATCAGACCGCCCAGGCACAGCTCGCTCGCCGTGGTACGCCGGGCGGCCTGCTCGTCGTCGAGGTCACGCACGGTGTAGCGGAGGAAGCCGCGGTGCTTGTCCAGCGTCTGGAGCAGGTCGGCACGCTCGCCGCCCGCCGGTGCGCCGGCAGCCATCAGGCGTCCGCCATGGTCGGCATGGGCCCGGAGGTCGTGCCCAGGTCGATGACGCCGAAGGCCGCGCCCTGCGGGTCACCGACGGCGGCGAACCGGCCGAACGGGCTGTCCATCGGCCCGAAGAACAGCTGTCCGCCGTGCTCGGTCACCTTGGCGATGGCGGCGTCGCAGTCGTCCACCGAGAAGTAGACGCTCACGTACGAGGGCGCCTCGGGCGGCATGTCGTCCGGTCCGACCTTCATCCGGCCGAGCGCGGGCCGGTCGGCGACCTGGAAGATCTTGTAGTCGACCTGGTCGGTGTCCATCCGCTTGGTGCTGTAGGGGAAGACCGCGGGGAAGAAGGCGTCGGCCTTGCCCGGCTCACGCGTGAGCACCTCGGCCCAGGTGTACGAACCCGGCTCGTTCTGCTTCTCGAAGCCCTCGTGGCTGCCGGCCTGCCAGACGCCGAAGGTGACGCCGCCCGGGTCCTTGGCGATCGCCATCGAACCGAAGTCGCCGACCTGCATCGGCCCCATCAGCACCTCGCCGCCCGCGGCGCGGATCTTCTCGACGGTCGCGGCGGTGTCCGGCGAGGCGAGGTACAGGCACCAGGCCGACGGCACGTCGTCCCCGGGCATCGGCGGGACGACGGCGGCCACCGCCTTGCCGTCCGAGTACGCCGTCGTGTAGTTGCCGAACTCCGACGCGCTCTCGCCGAAGGTCCAGCCCAGCACCGCCCCGTAGAAGGCCTTGGCGCCGTCCAGATCCTTGAACATGGCGTCGGCCCAACAGGGTGTGCCCTCAGGTAGCACGGTCATGATCCTGCCCTCCATGTAACGGTATGCCCCGATTCGTCACAGTAGCCAGTCCCCCGTCGGACCGCGCCCCGAGTACCCGCACCGCGCCGCCCGCACCGCGCCGCCCGTGCCCTCCGCACCCGCCCTCCCCGGCCCCTGCCCTTCCCGGCATTCCCGGCCGGACACGGCGACGGCCCGCCGGAGCACCCCGGCGGGCCGTCGCGAGAACCGGTCACCGCTACACGTCGGCCGCACCCGCCGGGAGGGTCACCGGAAGGGCCGCCGCGAAGGCGAACCGCGACGCCGCCGTCCCCAGTCCGGGCGCGCCGAACGGGAGCGCACCCCCGGCACCGACCGGGACGCCCTCCGGCACGGCCGTGGCCGGGACACCCACGCCGTCGGCCGGCACCTCCGCCGCCGGCACCCCGTCCGCCTTCGGCACCTCATCGGCCGCCGGCCCGGCCGGGAGCTCGGCCGCCCTGCCGTCCGCCCCCGACCCGCGCCCGAAGTGCCGCCGAAGGTCCGCCTCGCCGTACCGGTGGCAGTCCCGGTGCCAGACGTGGATACCCGCGAGCCAGTTCTCCAGCTCCTTGACGTACCCGTCCAGCAGCTCCCGGGCCTCCGGCTCCAGCCCGAAGTCGTCGTACAGCACCGGGAACTCGTTCTGCGCCACGTGCTCGAACTGCCGCAACCGCGAGTGCATCAGGTCGTCGACGATGCCGACGGCCGAGGGGTAGTCGCAGTTGAAGAAGTTCTGCACCACCAGGACGGCGTTGTGCACCTCGCCCTCGTACTCGACCTCCTTCTGGTACGAGAAGAGGTCGTTCATCATGCACGCGTAGTCGGCGGCCGCGCTCTCCAGCGAGCGCATCGGCCCGCTCTCGTAGATCTCCGGCGGGACGGCCTGGCCGTGCGCCAGCCGGCACAGGCTCATGGTGAGGTCGGAGCCGAAGGTCTTCCGGCGCATCTCGATGTAGTCCACCGGGTCAGGGATCCGGTGCTGCGCCTGGTTGTTGAGCTCCCAGACCCAGCTCAGGGTCATGTCCTCGATCGCGGCGCGGAACTTCCGCCGGGCGTCCGGCGTCATCGGGGCGCTGGTCCGCTCCCAGAGGTCGGCCAGGCCCCGCTCCAGGGCGTTGACCGGCACCGGCGCCGGGCTGTCGTCGACGGGCATGAACGTCGAGAAGCGCTCGGTGAGCAGCTTGGCGCCGACCAGGTCGCGGGTCCGCCCGTAGACCACCGGGTAGTAGTCGTCGCCGTAGGTCCCCCACGTCAACCACGCCGAGGTGAGGTCGAGTTGCTCGGGGGTGGCGTCCGGGTGGATGCCGGCCGAGCAGAGCGGGAAGTCGTAGTCGGCGAGCTTCTCGGCCGTCCAGATGCCCGAGCCCGGTACGCCCGGCTGCGCCTCCAGCATGCCCATCCGGGCGGCCCACGCCACGGTGTTGAGCCGGGAGGCGTCCAGGTGCGGGCTGAGTTCGACGGTGTACGGGAGCCTGAACTCCGGCAGCCTGGAGGCCCCGACCCGCTGGAACGGCACATGGCCGTGCGAGCGCGCCCGCCGCACCGCCGGGTCGACGCCACCGGGCCAGCCGGGCGTCCCGTTCAGCGTGTTCACCCCACTCAGCGAGCCCAACTCACCCAAGCCGCCGGGAAGTCCGCGCCCCGACCCGGCCCGCAGCACGTCCAGCGCCGACGTCCCGATCCCGCCGATCGCGTACTGGTCCCACCAACGGGCCGGCGCGGCGGACGCGCCGCCGCCGTTCATGTACCGGCTGGACCGCATGTGCCACTCGTGGCCGCCCGACTGCCAGTCCTGCAGGCCCTTGACGTACGCCATCACCCGCGCGACGCCCGCCGGGTCCAGCCCGGTCTCGGTGAACAGCCAGGGCAGCTCGGTGAACACGGTGTTCTCGAACTGCTGGAGCCGCGAGGTGAGCAGGTCGTTGACGGCGTCCGCGGCCTCCTGCGTCGTGCAGCCCAGGAAGGTCTCCAGCACGAGGATGCCGTTGCTCAGCTCGCCCTCGTCCTCGACCTCCCGCTGGTAGGAGAAGATGTCGTTGCGCAGGTGGACGCCGTCCGAGAAGGCGTCCATCAGCACCCGAAGCGGTCGCGAACCCGAAACCTCCTTCGGCACTTCGGCGTTGGCGGCGTACTCGATCAGACCGGCCGACCAGGGCGCGCCGCCGACCTTGCGGCGCATCTCGATGTACTCGACCGGGTTGGCGATCCGGCCGGCGTTGATGTTGGCGAGTTCCCAGAGCGACTCGTTGAGCAGGTTCCGGGTGCTCTCGGCGAACCGGATCCGCCAGTCCTCCCCCATCGAGGGCACCGTGCGCCGCCACAGATCGGCCAGGCCTGCCTCGACCGGGTTGGTGGGCTCGGGCACCGGGGTCGACGGGTCGGCCGGCATGAACAGCGGCAGCCGGTCCAGATAGGCCTTGCCGCCCGCGCGGTCGTTGCTGCGCTTGAAGATCTCCAGGAAGTGGTCGTCGAAGAAGAAGACCCACACGTACCAGTCGGTGACCAGCGACAACGCCTCGGCGGAGGCGTCCGGGTGGGTGTACGCGCAGAGCAGGCCGTAGTCGTGCGCCTCCAGATCGGCCTGGTCCCAGATGCCCGACCCCTCCAGCATCCCCATCTCCCGGGCCCACGCGGTGGAGTGGGCCCGGGCGCCTTCGAGATGGGGGTTCAGGCGCGCCGGGTGCGGCACGTAGAAGGAGGGCAGTTCGAACGGCTGAGTCACCGGGCGAGCCTTTCTGGACGCGTCGAGGAGGCCGACCGGCCCGGCGGAGCGGAGCCGGTCGGTCCGCTGCCCCACGACCCGGTCGGCTCAGCATTACCCCTCGCCGACGATCTCCACCGGACAACCGCAACAGTCGTATGAGATAACCCACTTCCCCCGAACACCCGCCCGATGGAACGCACGCTTCTCGTTCACCTGTGCGGACGGAACAACCCGGCATCCACCCTCGGGGGCGATCCGTCGTGCGGAAAAGGATGTTGGCGGCGGGTCACCGATCCGGACGGATTACCCGGGCCATTCCGACCGCGCAACGATACGCCAACGAACTACCCAGGCGGGCCAAGGGCGGCCAACTCAAGCAATCCGGTCCGGCGGGCGTGTTGACCCGCTCCCCTCATCCCCCGTCCACCAGACTGGGCGACGATCCGAGTCTCCACGATCCGAGGAGGGCCTGCCCATGAACGTCACCGTCCGGCTCGCGCAGCAGCCCGAGGCCGACGACCTGCTCGGGCGCAGCGCGCTCGCCGCGCTCGTCGGGATGCTTCTCGACCAGCAGGTGCCCATGGAGTGGGCGTTCACCGGCCCGCTCACCATCGCGCAGCGTCTGGGCCGGGACGACCTGGACGCGCACGAGATCGCCGTCCACAACCCCGAGGCGTTCGTCGCCCTGCTCTCCGAGAAGCCGGCCGTGCACCGCTACCCGGCCGCGATGGCCAAGCGGGTGCAGCAGCTCTGCCAGTTCGTGGTGGCGCAGTACGACGGCGACGCGGCGGCGCTCTGGCGCGACGTCGCGACCGGCCGGGAGCTGCTCAGCCGCCTCAACGCCCTTCCCGGCTTCGGGAAGCAGAAGTCGCAGATCTTCCTCGCGCTGCTCGGCAAGCAGTACGGCGTGCGGCCCGAGGGCTGGCGCGAGGCGGCGGGCCTGTACGGCGAGGAGGGGGCCTACCGGTCGGTCGCGGACATCACCGGCCCGGAGTCGCTGGAGAAGGTGCGCGCCCACAAGCAGGAGGTGAAGCGCGCCGCCAAGGAGGCCAAGACCGCCAAGGTCTGATGACCGATCACTCCTGCTGCCCGGCACTCCCGAGGAGTGCCGGGCAGCGGCGCGTGGCGCCCGCCCCGGCGCCCGCCCCGAAAACGGGTTGCCCGCCCAGCCCCGCCGGGTGAGGCTCGACGGATGACCGACACCGACAGCCAGGACAGCCCCGGCGTGCGTTCCCTCTTCTCCGGCGACGGCCGGCTGACCACGATCCCCCGCAAGGCGGCCCGCCGCGAGCAGCTGCTCGCCCACCTCGCCGGCACCCTCTTCGAACCGGGCCGCTCCTACAGCGAGCGCGAGGTCAACGAGACGCTGCGGGCGGTGCACGACGACTACCCGGCCCTGCGCCGCTTCCTGGTCGAGGCCGGCCACCTGGCGCGTCCCCAGGACGGCAGCAGCTACCGCCGCGCCGCCTGAACCCCGCCCCCCGGGGAGGCGAGGGCCTCAGCGCACCCGCCGGTACGCGTACCGCCCGCGGATCCTCCGGGCGAAGTACCGTCCGTGGCTCTCCGCCGCCATCAGCTCCCGGTGCACCCGCCCGGGGACCGCGTCGTACCGGTAGACGCTCCCGCCGGTGAACTCCAGCTCCAGTACCCGCCGCGCCGCGTCGTAGCCGACCGAGCGCAGCGCCGAGGAGTCCACCGCCAGCCGCTCCATGCTCCCAGTGTGCGCGCGAGGGCCCCGGCCGCGCATCGCGGCCGGGGCCCTCCACCCACCGTCAGACGAGGACGGGCTCCTGCTCCTGCTCCCGCTCGGGCTCGTCGGCAGAGGACGCGGAGGAGGTACCGGTGGCGACCGCCGCCTTCCGCCTCGGCAGCGCGAACATCAGCAGGAACACCGCCGCCAGCACCGCGACGACCCACCACATCGCGTGGACGAAGGCCCCGCCGAACGCCGTCCCGACCGCCTCGGGGGCGACCACGTCGTCCATCGCCCCGAAGAACGCCACCGACACCAGCCCGAGCCCCAGCGCCGTCCCGAGCTGGTTCACCGTGTTGATCAGGCCCGACGCCGAACCGGCGTGCTCACGCGGCACCTCGGCCAGCACCGCGTCGGTGATCGGCGCCACGATCAGGCCCATCCCCAGGCCCATCACCACCAGCGGCAGCGCCATCTGCCAGGACGTGATCGCCGTGCCGTACCGGTCGGCCTCCCAGATGTAGGTCAGCGCGCCGACCGTCATCACCAGCGCACCGGCCTGGAGCACCTTGCGTCCGAAGCGCGGCACCAGCTGCTGGACCGAGAGTCCGGCCGCCACCGAGACCGCGATCGAGAAGGGGATGCCCGTGGTCCCGGCCTTGAGCGGGCTCCAGCCCAGCCCGATCTGCATGTAGAGCGTCCAGACCAGGAAGAAGATCCCGGTGACCACGCCGAAGGTCAGCTGGACGCCGATGCCGGCCGCGAAGCTCTTCACCCGGAACAGCGACAGCTCGACCAGCGGCGAACCGTCCCGCCGCGTCTTCACCTTCTCGTACGCGACGAACAGGGCGAACACCGGCAGGCTGCCGGCCATCGAGAGGTGGCCCCAGAGCGGCCAGCCGGCCTCCCGGCCGTGGGTGAGCGGGTAGAGCAGCATCAGCAGGCCGACGCTGGCCAGCAGCACACCCACGAGGTCCAGCTTGAGCGCCTTCTCCGCCCGCGACTCGCCGATGAACGCCCGGCCGAGCAGCAGTCCGGCGATGCCCACCGGCAGGTTGATCAGGAAGATCGGCCGCCAGGCCAGCCCGAAGAGGTCCCACTCCGTCAGCAGCGCGCCGATCAGCGGCCCGGAGACGGCGCCCAGACCGACCACCGCGCCGAACAGGCCGAACACCTTGCCGCGCTCCTCCGCCGGGAAGGAGGCGTGGATGATCGACAGCACCTGCGGCACCATCAGCGCCGCCGTCCCGCCCTGGAGGATCCGGGTCGCGACCAGCATCTCGGCGCCGGTCGCCAGACCGCAGAGTGCCGAGGCGACGGTGAAGCCGCCGATTCCGATCAGGAACAGTCGCTTCCGGCCGTAGATGTCGCCCAGTCGACCGCCGGTGATCAGCCCGATCGCGAAGGCCAGGGCGTAGCCGCCGGTCACCCACTGGACGGCACTGAACGAGGCGCCGGTGTCCTCCTGGATGCTGGGGATGGCGATGTTCACGATGGTGACGTCCACCAGGTCCATGAACGAGGCCGTCATCACGATCGCCAGCGCGATCCACCTCCGCCGGTCGGACACCACACCGGAGCCCGCTCCGGAGCCCTCCCCGGAATCCGCTGTCATCGTCTTCTCCTCTACCTCGCTCTTCGGCACGTCTGCGACAGTAGAGGGAATGTAGGTCAGCTCTTGTCCTCGTTGTCCGGCATCCTGGGTGCCATGACGGACACTCCGGCGCGGCTGCTGAACCTGCTCTCCCTCCTCCAGACCCCGCGCGAGTGGCCGGGCAGCGAACTGGCCGAACGCCTCCAGGTCAGCTCCCGGACGATCCGCCGCGACATCGACCGGCTGCGCGCCCTGGGGTACCCGGTCGAGGCGACGATGGGCGCGATCGGCGGCTACCGGCTGGTGGCCGGGACGGCGATGCCACCGCTGCTGCTGGACGACGAGGAGGCGGTGGCCATCGCGGTCGGCCTGCGGGCGGCCGCCGGGCACGCCGTGGTCGGCATCGAGGAGGCGTCCGTCCGGGCGCTCGGCAAACTGCTCCAGGTGCTGCCGGGGCGCCTGCGCCACCGGGTCGGCGCGCTGAACACGGCCACCGTGCCGCTGCTCACCGGCGACGGACCGACCGTCGACCCCGAGGACCTCACCGTGCTCGCGGGCGCCGTCACCAACCGGGAGCGGCTGCGCTTCCACTACCGGGCGGGTGACGGCGCCGAGACCCGGCGCCAGGTCGAGCCCAACCGCCTGGTCTCGACCGGTCGGCGCTGGTACCTGGTCGGCTACGACCTCGACCGCGACGACTGGCGGCTCTTCCGGGTGGACCGGATCAGCGAGCCCTTCCCGACCGGCGCCCGCTTCACCCCGCGCGAACTCCCCGCCGAGGACGCGGCCGCGTACGTGGCGAGCAAGCTCCGCCGGCCGGCGGCCACCCACACCCTGGTGGCGACGCTGCACATGCCCGCCTCCGAGGTGGAGAGCTGGATCAGCCGCGCCGCCGACACCACGGTCGAGCCGGTCGACGACCGGAGCTGCCGGCTCCGCTCGCGGTCCGACTCGCTGGGGTACCTGGCGATGCGGCTCCTCATGCTGGGCTGCGAGTTCGAGGTCCACGAGCCCCCGGAGATGAACGCCCACCTGCGCGCCCTCGCCGCCCGCGCCGGCCGGGCCGCCGACAGCGGGGGTCCGGTCCACCCCGCCGCCGACAGCGGGGGTCCGGTCCGACCCTGAGCCGCCCGCGCTACGCCGCCACCCGGTACCAGGCGTCCCCCGAACGGAACCGGAGCACGCCGTCCCGCCCGTAGGCCCGCTCCCGGTCCAGCTCTCCGGGCAGCCGGAGCCGGCGCCGCCCGGTCTCCTTCCACTCCTTGCCGACCAGCAGGCAGCGGACCAGCTCACCCGCGTGCGTCAGGAAGATCCCCTGCCGGCCGCCGACGGCGAAGCCGAGCGGCAGCCGGACCGGGGACCGCCGACTCACGGACCCCCCGGCCGGGTCGATCCGGGTCAGGTAGCTCGCCGTACTGCCCGGGTACCAGGCCAGCCAGACCGCGCGGCCCTCGGTCGCCCCGGCCAGGCCCTCCAGCGGGTAGCCGGGCAGTTCGTCCCGCCCCGGTCGCCAGACCATCCGCCCGGCCGGGTCCGCCCCGACCAGACCGGGGTGGGCCATCGGGTGGTCCCCGTAGATGCCCTCGTCCCCGAAGGCCATCCAGATCCGGCCGTCCCGGTCGGCGACCAGCGTCCGGATGTCGTCGCCGAGCACCAGCTCGTGGGCGGGCTCGCCGTCGGGCCCGAACACGACCGCGTTGGGCGCCCATCCGCCCGGCTCCTCGTCGGCCCGGTAGCTCGCCACCAGCAGCCGGCCGCCGGGCAGCAGCGCCAGGTGGTCCGGGTCGACGGCGAGCCCGCGCAGCGCCGTCCGCCGCTCCCCCTCCGGTGTCACCGTCACCAGCTCGGCGTCCGGGGGCGGGTCGGGGCACGTCCGGCCGGAGGCGCCGGACGGCTTCTCCCCGGGCACCAGCAGCACGACCAGTTCGCCGTCCGGTCCGACCGTCCAGCCGGAGGCCCGGCGGCCCGCCCCGGCATCGTGCTCGGGCAGCCGCCAGACCTCCACCGGTTCGTTCATCCGCCGAGGATCTCAGACCCCGTACTCGGCGGTGATCACCGCACGGGCCAGCGTGTGGAAGGTGATGTGGAAGCCGATCTGGGCCGCCGGCGTCTCCGGGGTGACGTCCAGCGCGTCCACGTCCAGCGCGTGCACGGCGAAGGCGTACCGGTGCGGGGCGCCGGGCGGCGGGGCCGCGCCGTCGTACTTGTTGCCGGGGAAGTCGTTGCGGCCGTGGAACGAGGCCGCCCCGGGCAGGTCCGCGTCGGACGAACCGGCGCCGCGCGCCAGGCCGGCGGTGTCACCGGGCAGGTTGAGGGCGAGCCAGTGCCACCAGCCGGAGCCGGTCGGGGCGTCCGGGTCGTAGCAGGTGACGGCGACGGACCGGGTGCCCTCCGGCAGGCCCGACCAGGCCAGCTGCGGCGACAGGTTGCCGCCCGCGTGGACGAACTCCTCGGCCAGCTTGCCGCCTTCGGCGAGGTCATCACTGGTCAGCTCGAAGGACGGCACCTGCGGCAGGAACTCGTAGGGCAGCGGCGGACGAACGCTCATGAAACGGTCACCTCTCGACAAGCCAGGACAGCCCGGACCAGGCTGAATGACGCGATTCACTGTAGTGGGGTGCCACCGTTCACGGGCCCCCTCTACAGTCGGGTCATGGCTTCGACACCCGCCCGCCTGCTGGCCGACTCCCGACGAGCCCTCCTCACCATGGTCGGCCTGCTCGCCGTCATCTGGCTGGTGCAGTTGGTGAACTGGATGGACGACTACGGCCTCACCTACCAACACGGCCTGATGCCGCGCCGGCTCGACGAGCTGCCGGACGTGTTCGCCATGCCGCTGCTGCACTTCAGTTGGGAGCACATCGAGGCCAACTCCTGGCCGCTGTTCGCCTTCGGCTTCCTCTCCGCCTACCGGGGCATGAAGAGGTTCCTCTGGGCGACCCTGATGATCGTCGTGGTCGGCGGCCTCACCGTCTGGCTGTGCGAGCGCCCCGAGACGGTCACCGCCGGGGCCAGCGGCCTGGTCTACGGCTACTTCGGCTACCTGGTGCTGCGCGGCGTGCTCGACCGCAACCTGCTGGACGCGGTGATCGCCGTCGTCGTCGCGGCGGTGTACTCCTACCTCCTGATCGGCGTCCTGCCGGTGACCCAGGGGGTCAGCTGGCTGGGCCACCTCGGCGGTCTGATCGGCGGGCTCACCGCCGCCTGGCTGCTCCGCAACCGCGGACCGAAGACGGCCGCCGCCCCGGCGTCCGAGCCCGCCGCCGGCCCCCGGTCCGCCCTGCACAAGGAGCTGGACGACCTCGGCCTCTGAGCGCCGGAGGAGCACGCCAGGAGCGCGCCAGGAGCACGGCGAGGGGCCCCGCGAGCGCGCCGCGGCCAGGTATAGACCAATCCCGGACCTGCGACTAGCGTGGGAGAGCCCTGCCCTCTGCCTCCTGCCTTCTACCTTCTGCCTTCTGCCCTCTCCCCCCTGCCCCCTGCTCCGGAGCCGCACCGTGGAGTCGTCCGTCCTCGCCTTCGCCACCGACCTGCTGGACGAGGGCACCGACACCTTCTTCGGCAACCTCGCCGACCGGGCCGGGGTCGGCGGCGTCACCCTCGCCTCGGTCTACCACGAGGCCCGGGACGTCTTCCCGCACAACCCGCGCCGGGTGATCCGCTACCTGGAGCCGGGCGCCGCCTACTTCCGCCCCGACCCGGCGCGCTGGGCCGGGCGGCGGCTGCGGCCCACCCCCTCCACCGCGATCGGCGACCGCGACCCCTTCGCCGAGGCCGCCGCCGAGGCGCGGCGCCGCGGGATGAAGCTGCACGCCTGGACGGTGTTCTGCCACAACGACCGGCTCGGCTTCGAACACCCCGACTGCGCCCCCGCCAACGCCTTCGGCGACCGCCACCTCACCGAACTCTGCCCGGCCGCCCCGGAGGTCCGCGAGTACGCGGTGACGCTGGTCGCCGAGCTGGCCCGGTACGGCGTGGACGCGATCCGCGCCGAGTCGCTGCACTTCCACGGGCTGCGCCACGGCTACCACCACGAGCGCTACTTCGAGGAGCTGGGCCCGGTCGCCGAGGCGCTGCTCGGGATCTGCTTCTGCGACCACTGCCGCGCCGCCGCCGTCCGGGCGGGCGTCCCGGCCGACGAGGTGGCGGCGACCGTCCGCGCCGAGCTGCGCCGCCGGCTGGCCGACGACACGGCCGCCGCCGAGCCCGCCGCCCTCGACGAGCTGGCCGACGGCGCCCTGGCGGCCTACGTCGACGCCTCCGCCGCGACCGTGACCTCACTCGCCGCCGAGGTGGCCGAGGAGGCGCGACGGCACGGCATGCGGCTGAGCTTCATGGACGGCGGCGGCCCGGGCCGGGGCTGGCTCGCCGGCATCGACCTGCCCGCGCTCGCCGGGGTCGCCGACCAGATCGAGACGCTCGGCTACGCGCGGACCCCGGAGGCCGTCCGGGAGAAGGTCGCCGCGTTCGCCCTGCACGGCGTCCGCCCGCGCGACATGGCGGTGATCCTGCGCCCGATGGCCTCGGACTGCGATGGCCCGGCCAACCTCGCCGCCAAGATCGCCACACTCCGTGAGCTCGGCGTGCCGGAGGTCGAGTTCTACCACTACGGCCTGATGCGGCTCTCCTCGCTGGACCGGATCGGCACCGCGCTCACCGGCTGAGCGGAGCCGGGCCGAGCCCAGCTAAGCCGGGCCGGGCCGGGCCGGGCCGGGCCGGGCCGGGCCGGGCCGGGCCGGGCCGGGCCGGCCGACCACACTCCCGGCACCACGGCCCGGCTCACCGCCGCCGCCGGGACGTCCCGAACAGGCTGCGCGAGATCTCCCGCCCGAGCTGCGTCCCGGCCGAGCGGGCGAAGGACTTGAGCGTCGGGTTGCTCAGCAGGGACCCGAGCAGCCCACCACCGTCCCCGGCCCCTTCCCCCGACCCCGCCTCGGACCTCCGACGCGGTTCGGGCGCCGGCCGCGGCGCGGCGGGCTCCCCGGCCGGCACCGACTCCGGGACCGGCTCGGGCACCGGTGCCGGCTCCGGCCGCGCCGCCCGGGCGGCCAGCTTCTCGTAGGCCGACTCCCGGTCGATCGCGTCCCGGTAGCGGGCCGCCAGCGGCGACGCGTCCACCGCCGCCCGCAGCGCGGCCGGTTCGACCGGACCCATCAGCGACCGCGGCGCCCGCAGCCTGGTCGCCGCCACCGGCGTCGGCGCGCCCCGCTCGGAGAGCACCGTGACCACCGCCTCGCCGGTGCCGAGCGAGGTCAGCACCTCGCTCAGGTCGTACGAGGACCGGGGGAAGGTCGAGACCGTCGCCTTGAGCGCCTTGGCGTCGTCCGGGGTGAAGGCGCGCAGCGCGTGCTGCACCCGGTTGCCCAGCTGGGCGAGCACCTCGGCCGGGACGTCCTTCGGCGTCTGGGTGACGAAGAAGATCCCGACGCCCTTGGAGCGGATCAGCCGGACGGTCTGGGTGATCGCCTCCCGGAACGCCTTGGAGGCGCCGCTGAAGAGCAGGTGCGCCTCGTCGAAGAAGAACACCAGCTTGGGCTTGTCGAGGTCCCCCACCTCGGGCAGCTCCTGGTAGAGGTCGGCCAGCAGCCACATCAGGAAGGTGGAGAAGAGCCGCGGCCGGTCCTGCACCGCGGGCAGTTCCAGCGCCGAGACGAGGCCCCGCCCGTCCGGGGCGGTCCGCAGCAGCTCGGCGGTGTCGAACTCCGGCTCTCCGAAGAACGCCCCGGCGCCCTCGTTCTCCAGCATGGTGAGCGAGCGCAGGATCACTCCCGCGGTGGCGGCCGACAGCCCGCCGATGCCCTTCAGTTCCTCCTTGCCCTCGGGCGAGGTGAGGAAGGTGATGACGGCGGTGAGGTCCTTGAGGTCGTACAGCTCCAGGCCGTTGCGGTCGGCGTAGTGGAAGACCAGCCCGAGCGAGGACTCCTGGGTCTCGTTCAGGTCGAGCACCTTGGCGAGCAGCAGCGGGCCGAAGCTGGTGACGGTGGCTCGGATCGGGATGCCCGTGCCCAGGCCGCCCAGGGCGTAGAACTCGGTCGGGCAGCCCTGCGCCGACCAGTCCTGGCCGACCTCGGCGGCCCGGGCGGCGGTCCGCTCGCCCGGTGCGCCGGGCACGGAGATCCCGGAGACGTCGCCCTTGATGTCGGCCAGAAACACCGGCACCCCCTGGGCGGAGAGCTGTTCGGCGATCAGCTGGAGGGTCTTGGTCTTGCCGGTGCCGGTGGCGCCCGCGACCAGCCCGTGCCGGTTGAGCACCCCGAGCGGGATGCGCACCTGGGCGTCCCGGTAGGCGGTGCCGTCCAGCAGCACCGCCCCGAGGTCGAGGGCGGGCCCGGCGAAGGCGTACCCCTCGGCGATCTCCCGCACCGCGGGCGGGACGACTTCCGGGACGACCTCGGTGCCGGAGGGGGCGGACGGCGGCTCGGCGGTGGACATCGGTGCACGCTCCAGGGCACGACTGAGGGGCGACGTTCACGACATTTCCCATGAAACAGCCGCAATCGTCCGCCCGCAGCTCGTGCCGGTGCGCGTGGCGCGGTCGCGGCTGCTGCGCCATCCGCCGCCCAAACGGTAGGCTTTCCGTGTGATCTTCAAGCGCATCGGCAATGGGCGGCCGTACCCGGATCACGGCCGGACCAGCACCCGCCAGTGGGCGGACGTCGCCCCGCGTCCGGTGCGGCTGGACCAGCTGGTGACCACCAAGGGCCAACTCGACCTGGAGACCCTCCTCGCGGAGGACTCCACCTTCTACGGCGATCTCTTCGCCCACGTCGTGAAGTGGCACGGCGACCTCTACCTGGAGGACGGGCTGCACCGCGCCGTACGCGCCGCGCTCCAGCAGCGCCAGGTGCTGCACGCCCGCGTCCTCGAAATGGAGTGACGGGCCCGTCCCGCACCCCGCGACCCGTGTGGACACCGCCCTCCGGCCACCTCCGGAGGGCGGTCCGCGCATGCACCGGTACCCCCGTTCGGGTGCCGGCGTACTCCAGATGATGATCATTTAGTACCTTCGCAGCCGTCCGGCACTAATCTGCTGACTACGGCCGCAGTCCGTGGCGTACGCCGCCCACCCAGGCCGTTTCCGTCACCCGATCCCCGCCCTGGCACGAGGGGGAGACAAACCGTGAGCATGTTGACTCCCCAAGGCCTGAAGGGGAAGCAGTACCGCGTCACCGGCAACAGCTATCCACGGCTGGGCCGGCCGCCGAAGAAGAGCCGCAAGGTCCTCGCCCTGATCGGCTCACTGCTCGCCCTGGCCCTGATCGGCCTCGGCGGCGTGCAGCTCTGGGACATCTTCACCGGCAAGGGCAAGAACGCCTCCGCCCAGGCCTGCGCGTCGCCCTCGGGCAAACCGCTGGCCGCCCCCACCCCGGACGGCTCGGCCCCGCCCTCCGGCGCCCCCACCGATCCGAACGCCATCCCGCAGCCGGCCTCGATCACGGTGAACGTCTACAACGCCACCGCCAAGTCCGGGCTGGCCGCGCGGACCGCCGAGGAGCTGAAGAAGCGCGGCTTCACCATCGGCAAGGTCGGCAACGCGCCCGCCGAGCTGGACAAGAAGGTGCCCGGCACCGCCCAGGTGGTCGCCGGCCCGGCCGGCGCCGGGGCGTCCACCCTGCTCGGCTCCCAGATCGCCGGGGCCCTCACCACGGCGGACGCCCGGACCGACACCACCGTCGACTTCGTGATCGGCGACAGCTACAACGCCCTGCTGGACGAGACCCAGGCCGCCGCCGCGCTGGCCCTGGCGACCAAACCCACCCCGACCCCGAGCACCACCGGCAGCTGCTGAGCCGGCCCCCGGGCACAACGGAGCCCCCCGGCACCGCCGGGGGGCTCCGTTCGTCCGTTCGTGGCGCGCGGGCTCAGCCCGCGGTGCCGTACAGGCGGTCGCCCGCGTCGCCGAGGCCCGGGACGATGTAGCCGTTCTCGTTCAGCCGCTCGTCGACGGCGGCGGTCACCACGGTGACGGGCAGCCCGGCCAGTTCCTTCTCCATCACCGCGACGCCCTCGGGCGCGGCCAGCAGCACCACGGCGGTGACGTCGGTGGCGCCCCGCTCGATCAGCATCCTGATCGCGGCGACCAGCGTGCCGCCGGTGGCCAGCATCGGGTCGAGCACGTAGACCTGGCGGCCGGAGAGGTCGTCCGGCATCCGGGTGGCGTAGGTGGAGGCCTCCAGGGTCTCCTCGTTGCGCACCATGCCGAGGAAGCCCACCTCGGCGGTCGGCAGCAGCCGGGTCATCCCGTCCAGCATGCCCAGGCCGGCCCGCAGGATCGGGACGACCAGCGGCCGGGGGTAGCTCAGCCGGGTTCCGGTGGTGACCGCCACGGGGGTGGTGATCTCCACCTCCTCGGTGCGGACGTCCCTCGTCGCCTCGTACGCGAGGAGGGTCACCAGCTCGTCGGTCAGGCGACGGAAGGTCGGCGAGTCGGTGCGCTCGTCGCGCAGGGTGGAGAGCTTGTGGGCGACCAGGGGGTGGTCGACGACGTGGATCCGCATACGTCGAGGTTAGCCCGGCCCCGGACGCCCGTACGCCACCCGGTGGCCCACCGGGCCGGCGCCGCGTCCCGGCGCGGAGCCGACCGCGGTCACCCAGCGATGACGCGCCGTGACGCACCGCGAATGTCGGGGCGGAACGTCCTCCTGTGGTATCAATCCGGCCGATCTGGGAAAGTCAGGTCCTATGACGAGCAACCCGAAGAACGGGGACGGCTCGGCGGGCGGGTCCACGGGCCCGTCGGGCGGGCGCTCGGGCCTGCCCCCGGACCACCCGGAGACCGAGGCGGAGCGCCGCAAACGGCGGACGGTGTTCCTGCGCGAACTGGCCGAGGCGCGCGAACTGCGGGAACGGGTCCAGCCCCGGCGCACCAAGGAGCGCCGGATGCGCGAAGCGATGCGGATGCGAACCTTCCGGTTCTGACGGGCCCGCGGCGCGCCCACGGGGATCCGACGGCGCGCACCCGGCGCACCCGGCGCCCGTTCACCGGCTCCGGGCCGGCCCTTCCGACACGACCTGCAAAGACGCGCTGCCGAACACTCCCCGCAAAGCCGGGCTTTCTGTCACGATTCCGAGGGGACGGTCCGAACAGCGGGCCGCCTCTGGCGCGGGGGCGGCCAGATTCCGCGTTGCCCGGAGCGCCGAGCCGAGACCGATGATCTTGGGAGTGTCCCTGGTGGCGTACTTCGCTGCAGTGCTTGCTCGCACCGAGGACGGGTGGGATGTGAGCGAGACGGAGCTCGACGACGTCGAAACCCTGGCGGACCTGGCCGATCTGGCCCGCGAAGCCGCCCAGGACGACGACAGCGTCCTGGTCTTCATCGAACAGGAGGACGTCTGGTTCGCCATCGTCCGGGTCGACGGTGAGGAGGACCCGCGGATCTTCGTGTCGGACGGCGCCGCCGCCGCCCGCAGCAGCTACGGCTCCGTCCTCACCGACGAGCTGGTCGACCAGGCCGGCGAGAGCGAGTTCGGCGACCTCGACAACCTGGTCGCCGAGCTGGAGGACGAGGAGGCGCAGGCCTCAACCGGGCAGGAGGACGAGGACGGCGACGCGGACGCCCGCGGCGGCGTCCCGGTCGGCCCGCTCGGCGACGCCCACCTGCTCACCGAGTTCGGGCTGCCGGCCGAGGAGCTGCTCGCCCTCAGCGGCGAGGGCGCGGTGCCGGGCGACGCCCTGGAGGAGATCGCCGAGGCCCTCGGCTGCGGCGAGGTCCTGGAGGCCGTCCGGTAACGGGCCGGTGCCCCTCGCCGGATGCCGGACACTGGATGCCATGCAGTCCGCGTCCACCCGCCAGATAGCCCCGCTCCCCGCCCCCGTCCGCCCCGACCCGGTCCGCGACCGCTGGGCGGCGCCGATGCGCCTCGCCATCGCCGAGGCCGCCCTGGCGCCGGCCACCGGGGACGTCCCGGTCGGGGCGCTCGTCCTGGGCCCGGACGGCGAGGTGATCGGACGCGGCCACAACGCGCGCGAGGCGGTCGGCGACCCGACCGCCCACGCCGAGGTGGTCGCCGTCCGGGAGGCCGCCGCCGCGCTCGGGGAGTGGCGGCTCGTCGGCTGCACCCTCGTCGTCACCCTGGAGCCCTGCACCATGTGCGCGGGCGCCCTCGTGCTCTCCCGGATCGACCGGGTGGTCTACGGCGCCCTCGACGAGAAGGCCGGCGCCGCCGGCTCGCTCTTCGACGTGATGCGCGACCGCCGGCTCAACCACCGCCCCGAGGTGATCCCGGGCGTCCTCGCCGACGAGTGCGGCGAGCAGCTCCGCGCGTTCTTCGAGAACCACCGCTGAACGCGGCCGCCGGCCGCCGGCCGGATACGGATTTCGTGACCTCGCCACCCGTCCGGTAGAGTTCCCCTCGGTAGCGTGTCCGAGCGGCCAAAGGAGCACGCCTCGAAAGCGTGTGTGGGGGCAACTTCACCGTGGGTTCGAATCCCACCGCTACCGCCAGCAGCACGAGGGCCCCGACCGGAGACGGTCGGGGCCCTCGTCGTTCCCGCGCACCCTCGGGCGCGGAAGGGCTCCGCACCCGGGGCCGATGACCACCAACGCCCGGCGAGTACGGAGCCTGGAGGGGGAGCGGCTCGGGGGACCAACCGCTCCCCCGGCGGAGTTCCCACAACCGGCGCCGCGTCGGGGGGAAGTCGCGGCGACCGGTCCCACAGCGGGGAGCTCCGGATCCACGTGCCGGGGGATTCCTGCCAGATCCGCGGCACACCACCCATCCTGCGCGACGGTCCGCGCCCGGGCACCCGGAGAAAGGCCCCACTCCCGGGGACCTTCGTCCCGCCGGGTGAACGCGTCGCACACTTGATGGGCCGTCCGGTGGATAAGCTGCGCTCTGCAGAGGGCCGCTCGGGGACCGAATGGCGGCGGCCCACAGCAGGGAGGAAGGTCACCGGATGGCGCAGGCGAAGAAGATCGGCATGGTCCTCCTGCTCATCTTCGTGCTCTACACGATCATCACCTCGCCCGCCCGCGCGGCCGAGCTGGTCCAGCTGGGGTTCGAGGGCATCTCGAACGCCGCCAAAGCGGTCGGCACCTTCATGACCGGGCTGGTGAAGTAGCGGACCAGGGGGTGGTCCTCCGGCCCCGGCGGCTCCGGCTACGGTGTGCGGGACCCTCAGTCCCCCGTCCGCGAGGAGCGGCATCGTGATCCGGCACCTGGTCCTGTTCAAGCTCAACGAAGGCGTCAGCAAGGACGACGAGCGGGCGCTCGCCGGCGCCGAGGCCTTCGAGGCGCTCGGCCCGGTCATCCCCGAGCTGCGCGAGTGGGAGTGCGGCTGGAACACCACCGAGCGCGACATCGCCCACGACTACGCGATCAACAGCCTGGTCGAGGACCGTGCGGCGCTGCAGGCCTACCTCACCCACCCGGCCCACCAGGCCGCGGCCGGTCAGTGGCGGGAGTTCGCCACCTGGGTGATCGCCGACATCGAGGTCTGACCCCGGACCGTCCCCCGGACGGCCGCAGGCGCCCCGCCCGGGTCCCGGGCGGGGCGCCTTGCGCTGTCCGGAAACCGCCCCCGGCGCCGCGCCACCCGGGGGGCCGGGTGGCGCACCGGCGCCGCACCAACACACCTCCCCTCGGTACTTGCCCGACCTGCGCCCGGCTTGTGATGCTATGACCGGTTTTGCCGGACACGGCGAGGTGGTGAATCGAGCCGCGACACCCGATCCGCAAGTCCCACCGTTTGTCGACTTTGGGAGGGGTGACGTGTCCGTGCGGACACCAGGGAGTGCGCCGGACACCGGCACCGGTCAAGCCGCCGGGCAGATCACCGCGGAGACCGTCGTCCAGTCCGTCGTCCAGACCGCCGGACCGACCACCGCCCAGGCCCCGACGCAGGCCCAGGCCCCGACGCAGGCCCAGGCCCCGGCGCAGGCCCAGGCCCCGGCGCAGGCCCAGGCCCCGACCCAGGTGCAGACCCAGGCCCCGACCCAGGCGCAGGCCCCGGCCCAGGCCCAGGCCCAGGCCGCCGCACCGGACGCCGGTCGCCCGGCGCCCCCGCCCGGGGACGAGGTCCTGGCCACCGTCATCGGCCCGGCCGGCGAGCTCCGCCCGGACGGCCTGCGCGGCCCCGGCGGCCGCCCGGTGGTGGACGTCCGGACGCTCACCCGGGTGCTGTTCGAGCGGCTCGCCGAACTGCCCCCGGACGCCCCCGAGCGGGAGCGGGTCCGGGCGGCGCTGATCGAGGTCAACATCCCGCTGGTGCGCTACGCGGCCACCCGCTTCCGCAGCCGCAGCGAGCCGATGGAGGACGTCGTCCAGGTCGGCACGATCGGCCTGATCAACGCGATCGACCGGTTCGACCCGAACCGCGGCGTGCAGTTCCCGACCTACGCGCTGCCGACCATCCTGGGCGAGATCAAGCGCTACTTCCGCGACAACGTCCGCACCATGCACGTCCCGCGCCGGCTCCAGGAGCTCTGGGTCCAGGTCAGCGGCGCGATGGAGGAGCTGACGGTGGTGCACGGACGGGCCCCCAAGGTGCCCGAGATCGCCGCCAGCCTGCGCATCCCGGAGGAGGACGTCCGGGCCTGCCTGGACGCCGGCCGGGCCTACAACGCGGCCTCCCTGGAGGCGGCCCAGGAGCACGAGGGCGGGCTCGCCCTGCTGGACCGGCTCGGCTACGAGGACTCGGCGCTGGCGGAGGTCGAACACCGGGACATGGTCCGCCACCTGCTGGTCCAGCTGCCCGAGCGGGAGCGGCGGATCGTCATGCTGCGGTTCTTCGCCAACCTGACGCAGTCCCAGATCAGCACCGAGCTGGGGATGTCGCAGATGCACGTCAGCCGCCTGCTCTCGCGGATCCTGACCAGGCTTCGGACCGGCAATTCCTGGGAAGACTGACCGTCACAATCACGGACAGAACACCGCGAACCACTGGGCCCGCCCGGGATTGCTGCGCGTTACCGCCGCGTGACGTCTTGCGACCTTCGGGTTTGCCGGGGACTGTGTTCCGGTATGCAGGGGGAGGGCGTCCTCGGGAACCACCGCGCGACGGAATCCGTTCAACTGTCAGTCACAAGGGGGTGGGTGCATGTCCGGAGACCTGGGCACTGCGGAGATCCACGCTGGTCAGGCCCATGGCACCGCGGTCGCCGTCGACCGGATCCCGCTCCAGCGGGGCCCGGACGCACCGTCCGTCGCCGAGATCGACCCCGCGCCGGCCGCGACGGCCGTCGTCGCGCCGCAGGCGCCGCCGGGCCCCGGGCTGGACACCCGGACGCTCTCGCGCTCGCTCTTCCAGCGGCTCGCCGCCCTGGAGGCCGACAGCGCCGAGCACACCTACGTCCGTGACACCCTGATCGAGCTCAACCTGCCGCTGGTGCGGTACGCCTCCGCGCGCTTCCGCAGCCGCAACGAGCCGATGGAGGACATCGTCCAGGTCGGCACGATCGGCCTGATCAAGGCGATCGACCGGTTCGACCCGAACCGCGGGGTGGAGTTCCCCACCTTCGCGATGCCGACGGTGGTCGGCGAGATCAAGCGCTTCTTCCGGGACACCAGCTGGTCGGTCCGGGTGCCCCGGCGACTGCAGGAGCTGCGGCTGGCGCTCACCAAGGCCGGTGACGACCTGGCCCAGAAGCTGGACCGCTCCCCCACCGTCGCCGAGCTGGCCGTCTGCCTCGGCGTCAGCGAGGAGGACGTGGTCGAGGGGCTCGCGGTGGGCAACGCCTACACCGCCAGCTCCCTGGACTCCAGCCCCGGCGAGGAGGACGGCGACGGCCCGCTGGCCGAGCGGCTCGGCTACGAGGACCTCGCGCTGGAGGGCGTGGAGTACCGCGAGTCGCTGAAGCCGCTGCTGGCCAAGCTCCCGCCGCGCGAGCGCCGGATCATCATGCTGCGGTTCTTCGGCAACCTCACCCAGTCGCAGATCGGCGAGGAGATCGGCATCTCCCAGATGCATGTCTCCCGACTGCTGACCAGGACCCTCACACAGCTGCGCGAGGGCCTGATCAGCGAGGGGTGAGCCGGGGCCCGGGCCGGGCCGGGGCGACTCAGGGTACGAGCAGGTTGGCCCGCAGGCCCGCCAGCACGGCGTCGTCCAGGCCCAGGCCGTCCCGCCAGAACGACGCGAAGTCGGGCCAGCCGGCCTCGACCTCCTCGAAGGCCGCCTCCAGGTAGTCGCGCTCCGCCCGGAACACCGGGAGCAGCAGCTCCGGCTCCTGCATCAGGCCGCGGGTGCCGAAGCTGTCCACGATGGTCTCGACGATCGCGGCGGAGCGCTCGTTGGTCAGCAGGTAGTCGGCGAAGACCGTCTCGCGGTCCACCCCGAGGGCGGTGAGCAGGACGGCCGCCGTCCACCCGGTGCGGTCCTTGCCGGCCGAACAGTGGAACAGCAGCGGTGCGCCGTCCGGCGCGGCCAGCAGGCGCAGCACGGTGGCGAACCGCTCGCGGGCCACCGGGTCGGTCACGAACCACCGGTAGAGGCCGGTCATCATCGCGGCGGCCCGGCCGTCACCGAGCAGGGCGCGCTGCTTCTCCGGGCTGCGGTCGGCCAGGGCGTCGCGCAGCGCGACGTAGATGTCGAAATCCGCGGCGAAGACCGGCAGGTGGTGCAGGGTCACGCCGTCCGGGGCGGTGCGCTCGACGGTGATGGGCGCGGCGGACAGTTCGGCGGCCGCGATCACGGCCACCGGCAGGCCGCGGACCCGGTCGGGGCCGGCCTCGCGGACCTCGTCGAGGCTGCGCAGGTCGACGACCTGGCGCAGGCCGAGCGCCGCGAGCAGGTCGAGGTCCTCGTCGGTGAGGCGGTTGAGGCCGTCGCTGCGCAGCACGGCGCCGTGCTTCAGCACCCGTCCGTCGGCCGTCCGGTAGCCACCGAGATCGCGGGCGTTGACGGCGCCCCGCAGGCCGAGGCTCCGGGCCTGCTGGGCGGCTTCCGGAGCGGGCTCCGGGACCTCTTCCCGGGCACCGTCCCGGTCGCCCTCCACCGACGTCCCCACGGCATTCCGCAGGGCCTCGATTGCGGCGGTCTCGGTCTGCTGCTCGGTCACGCGGCGGCCTCCATTGGATATTCGAGCGGTGCCGTGGCACAACCCGACGCGATATTGCATGAACCTGCCCGACGGAACAGGGGGATGTGCAAGAGTGTCATGCGCAACGCCGCCAGTGTAGGGCGCGGCATACATGTCATCACCGCACGGTCGGTGACCAGCGGTAACGCTCCGGCGCCGTTTTTAATTCTCAATTCATTATTTGCGCAACAGGCGCTCTTCCGGTCACAATCAGCGCCTTCATGGCATCGCCATGAACGTTGGTAACAGATTCGCTGCACTCCTGCCCATTTGGTCCCAATCGGTGCGGAGTCTCCACCAGGATGGGCGCCGGGCAGCCTGCTGCCCGCGAACAGCGACCGGGCAGGCGAGCGTCGAGCAGCGAAAGCGCCCTGCCCAGGGGAGGAACACACATGGGTCGAGCGACCCGAAGAGTTGCCGCCTGCGCGGCAGCAGTCCTGCTGGCCGGCGGCCTGCAGTCATCCCTCGCACACGGTGCCACCGCAGCACCCAGGATCGACCTCACGGTCCTGGTGATCAGCGACGGCGGCCCCGCCTCGGCGGCCATCGCGGCCGAGCTGAAGAGCCAGGGCACCCCGTACAAGTTGGTCGACCTCAACGACGCCGGACGCCCGGTGATCAATGCGGCCTTCCTCAGCGACAGCCTCAACGGCCAGCCGCGCGGCAAGTTCCAGGGCATCGTGCTGCCCAACGACAACCCGTTCGCGGCCGGCTCCGCCGAGATGGCCGCGATCGCCGCCTACGAGGCGGCGTTCGGCGTGCGCCAGGTCGACGCGTACACCTACGCCAGGCCGGAGGTCGGCCTGAACTACGCCGCCGACCCGGGTTACATGGGCAGCCTCGACGGCTTCCAGGGCCAGGTCTCCACGGCCGGTCTCGCGGGTCCGTTCGGCTACCTCAAGGGCAGCGTCCCGTTCGAGGACAACGACCCGGCGGTCGGCGAGAGCTACGGCTTCCTCGCCACCCCGCTGACCACCCTGCCGGCCGGTGCGAGCTTCACCCCGCTGGTCGAGACGACCATCCCGGGCACCACCACCAAGGGCTCGCTGGTCGGCGAGTACAGCCACGACGGCCGCAAGGAGCTGGTCGTCACCTTCGTCTACAACCAGTACCAGCAGCAGTACCGCCTGCTGGCGCGCGGCATAGTCGACTGGATAACCCAGGGCGTCCACCTCGGCTACGACCGCAACTACTTCGCGGCCCACGTGGACGACGTCTTCCTGGCGGACGACCGCTGGGACACCGTGCTGAAGTGCACCCCCGGTGACGTCACCTGCCCGCCCGGCACCCCGGAGACGGCCGACCCGATCCGGATGACGGTCGCCGACGCGCAGTACGCCAAGCAGTGGCAGACCGCCAACAACTTCACCATGGACATGGTGTTCAACGGCGGCGGCAGCGAGGACTGGAAGGCCGACCACTCCGTCACCACCGACCCGGTGGTGGACCAGATGGTCGCCGACCAGACCAGCTACCGGTGGGTCAACCACACCTACACCCACCCGTACCTGGGCTGCCTCCAGGACGTCTCGGTGGTGCCGTGGAAGTGCACCAAGGACACCGCCGGAAACACCGTCTGGGTCGACCAGGCCACCATCACGTCCCAGATCAAGAACAACATCGACTGGGCCGCGGCGCGCAACCTGCACATCGACAAGACCGAGCTGGTCACCGGTGAGCACTCGGGCCTGCTGACCGCTCCGCAGGAGACCAGCGACAACCCGTACCTGGCTCCCTCGCTGGTCGCCAACGGCGTGAAGTGGACGGCCAGCGACGCCTCCCGCGAGACCGGCCAGCGGGCCGTCGGCTCGTCGGTGCTGACCGTGCCGCGGTACCCGATGAACGTCTTCTACAACGCCGCCACGGCGAAGGAGGAGACGGACGAGTACAACTGGATCTACACCAGCGTGGCCAACGGCGGCAGCGGGGTCTGCGAGAACAACGCCAACTCCACCTGCCTGCCGACGCCGCTGGACGTGAACACCGGCTACCAGTCGTACATCGTGCCGCTGGAGGCCCGGATCGACCTCGGCCACGTGCTGAGCAACGACCCGCGACCGCACTTCATCCACCAGTCGAACCTGTCCGAGGACCGGATCGTCTACCCGGTGCTGGAGAAGGTCCTCTCCACCTACCGCGCGCTGCACGCCGACAACGCGCCGATCGTGAACCTGGCGCAGAAGGACCTCGGCGCCGAGTTCCAGCGCCGCGCGGCCTGGAACGCGGCGCTCACCGCCGGCCAGGTCACCGCCTACCGGGTCGGCGACACCGTCACGGTGAGCGCTCCGGCCGGCGTCCAGGTGCAGGCCACCATGCCGACCGGCACCACCCAGAAGCTCGCGATCGGCTCGGGTGCGTTCGGCACCGCCTACGCCGGTACGCTGTCCGGCTGGGTGAAGCCCGGAGCGCTCCAGAGCAGCGTCCAGCTCAAGCTGGCCGCGGCGGTCACCCCGGCGGCTCCGGCCGCCGCGCCGAACACCGCCAAGACGCTGACCGCTCCGGCGCCGGCCGACAAGAAGGTCGTGCCCCAGGGCACCGCCGACGCCGTCCCGGCCGGTCCGGGCGACACCGCCCGGACCGACGCCCCGACGCTGGTCCCCGGTAGCGGGGTCCCGGTGCCGGGCAAGGGCGTCACGGCCGGCAAGAGCAGCACCAAGGGCAACGCCAAGGGCGGCGCCCAGACCGGCAAGGCCTCCGGGGGGAAGGCCGACCCGACCAAGAAGACCGCCGGCCAGTCCGGCACCCGCTAACAGGTGACACCGGTGGTGGGACGGGCGACGGCCCGCCCCACCACCGGCCACCGGGCCCGGCCGTCCAGGCCGGCCGCTTGACGCAAGGACAGGAGGGGGGACAGGAATGCGCGTCACCCTGCTCACCGAGGGGACGTACCCGCACCAGCACGGCGGCGTGAGCGTCTGGTGCGACCAGCTCGTCCAGGGCATGCCGGACGTCGACTTCGACGTCATCGCCGTCACCGGGACCGGCCACGAACCGCTGGCCTGGGAGCTGCCCGCCAACGTGCGGTCCGTCACGACCGCACCGCTCTGGGGCCCTGCCGCCGACGGCAGAGCACCCCGCGGCCGCGAGATGCGCCGCTTCCTCAACGCGTACGAGCGCTTCCTGCACTCCATCCTGGACCCCGTCTACACCACCCACTTCGGCACCGAGCTGTACGGCTTCGCCGACCTCGCCCGGCGCGGGCTGCTCAGCCCGGCGCTGCGCAGCGAGCGCGCCCTGCGCACCCTCCAGCACGTCTGGACCCGCGACTACCTCTCCACCGGCGTCTCCCGGCCCACCCTGCACGACGCGCTCAACGCCACCGACCTGCTGGAGCACGCGCTGCGCCCGCTGTCGGTCGAGCCGCCCCAGGACGGCGTCGCGCACGCGGCGAGCGGCGGCCTCGCCACCCTGCCCGGGCTGATCGCCTCGCAGCAGTACGGCGTACCGTTTCTCCTCACCGAGCACGGCATCTACCTGCGCGAGCGCTACCTCGGCTACCGCACCGGCCCCTACCGCTGGCCGGTCAAGGCGCTGCTGCTGGGCTTCTACCGGATGCTCGCCGAGGAGAGCTACCGGCGGGCCGCGCTGGTCACCCCCGGCAACCGGTACAACCGGCGCTGGGAGGAGCGCGGCGGCACGCCGTCCGCGCACATCCGGACCGTCTACAACGGCGTGGACCCGGCGGCCTTCCCGCCCGCCGGGCCGGAGCCCGAGACGCCCACCCTCAGCTGGGCCGGCCGGGTCGACCCGATCAAGGACCTGGAGACGCTGATCCGCGCCTTCGCCATCGTCCGCGACGAGATACCCGACGCGCGGCTGCGGCTGTTCGGCGGCACGCCCAAGGGCGGCGAGGCCTACCGCGACCGCTGCATAGCCCTGGCCGCCGAGCTCGGCGTCGCCGACTCGGTGGCCTTCGAAGGCCGCGTCGCGGACATCACCGACGCGTACGCGGCGGGGAACGTGGTGATGCTCTCCAGCATCAGCGAGGGCTTCCCGTTCACCCTGATCGAAGCGATGTCCTGCGGCCGCTCCACGGTCTCGACCGACGTGGGCGGCGTGCGCGAGGCCGTCGGCGACACCGGTCTGGTCGTCCCGCCGCGCGAACCCGAACCGATGGCGGCCGCCGCCGTCGAGCTGCTGCGCGACCCGGAGCGCCGGGCCCGGCTCGGCGAGCAGGCCCGGCTGCGGGTGATCGAGCAGTTCACGCTCCGCCAGAACATCGACGGCTTCCGCGGCATCTACACCGAGCTGCTGGGCACCTCCCGCTGGCTGCCGAACGGCGTCGTCGCCGTCACCGACGGCGCGTCCGACGCGGACTGGGACGACCCGGTGCCCCTCGAAGCGGCTGCCGAGCGAAGCGAGGTGGGCGCGTGAACGACCGCAGGGAGCGAACCATCACAAGCTGCGCGTCCCGCGAAGCGGCTGCCGAGCGAAGCGAGGTGGGCGCATGAGCGGCCCGCTCCGCCTGGTGCCCGACGAGGCCGGCCCCGACTGGGCCGAGCAGACCGTACAGCTGCGCACCCTCCCGAGGGGGCGCCGCCGGCCCGTACTGCCCGCGCAGCGGCCCGTCCCCGAGCCCGAGGAGCAGCTGGAGCTCTCCCCGGACCCGCTGGACGAGCTCGCCGAGCGGCTCGCCGACGTCTGCGCCGACGCCGTCCACCCCTACGAGATCGCGGCCTTCCTGGAGTCCGACGGCCTCTCCGACGAGCAGGCCGGGCTGCTGTACGGCCGCCCCGACGCGTTCACCGTCGCCGAGGAGCTGTTCGAGAAGGTCGAGCGCCGCTACCCGGGACCGAGCTCCGAGTTCGCCAACCCCTGGCGGGCCGACCCCTGGCGGTGCGTCGTGCGCGGCCTGGTGTTCGCCCTGCCCGGCCTCGGCTACCTGCTCGGCGCCAACCTGTTCGCGGCCACCCGGATGCGCTTCGGCCTCCCCTCGGGGATGCTCGCGCTCTCCGTCGCCACCCTGGTCAGCTGGTCGTGGAACCAGGCGCTGGCGCACCGCTCGTACGCCTGGCTGGGCCGCGGCCGGCGGCGTGCGGCCGGCGTCTGCCTGGCGGTCGGCGCACCGCTGGGCGCACTGGTCGCCGCCGTCGCCGGCTACGTGATCGGCGGTCCGCTCGGTGCGCTCTGCTTCGCCGCCGGGCAGTCCGGCTACCTGGCGGCGGCCACCGTCCTGCTGGTGCTCGGGCGGGAGAAGTTCCTGCTGGTGGCACTGGCACCGTCGGCGATCGGGGCCGGCGTGGTGCTGGCCGTGGACGTGCCGCAACTCGTCCGGACGGTCGTGCTGCTGGCCTCGCTCGCGCTCGCGGTGGGCCTGGCCGGCCGGGAGGTCGTCCGCTGTCTGCGCAGCGAGCAGGACACCACGGTGCTCAGGCTCCCGCTCCGCAAGGAGGTGCCGCACCTGCTGTTCGGCCTGGCCGTCGGCACCCTCACCATGATCGCCGGCCTCGGCACGACCGTCCACCAGGCGGTCCGCACCGGGGCCGCGGAAGGCGCGTCCGCCAGCCCGACGGGGCCGGCCATGATCGCGCTGACGCTCAGCCTCGGGCTCGCCGAGTGGCTGCTGTTCCGCTACCGGGCGATGGCCGTGGCCGGGCTGCGGACCAGCCACACCCCGGCCGCGTTCGCCCGCCGCACCGCCGGCGTGCTGCTCGGCTGCCTGTTCATCTACCTCACCACCGTGGCCGCGCTGGACGCCGCCGCCACCGTGCTCTGGCCCGGCGCCCCGGCGCTCGGGGTCCCGGAGCTCGGTGCGCTGCTGCTGCTCGGCGGCTCCCTCTGGCTGGCGCTGCTGCTGAACGCCTTCGGGTTCAGCTGGAGCACCGCCCTGATCTGTCTGGCAGCCGCGGGCGCCGAGTGCGCCGGACTGCTGACCGGTGTCGACCCGACCGTCCTGCAGCTGATCGGCTGCGGGGCCGCGGCCGCGGTCCTCACCGCCATCGCCGGGCCCGTGCTCGGCCGCACCACCAGGCACCGCTGAACCACCCCAGTGCTGGGTCACCACCGTTCCGCGCCCAGCCGTCCCCACCCGTACCAGAGCAGAAAGCGATCTACCGGATGAGCAACGTCGCCGTTACCGGAGCCGAGGGCTTCATCGGCTCCCACCTCGTCGAGACCCTGGTCGCGGACGGCCATCAGGTCCGCGCCATGGTGCAGTACAACTCCTTCTCCTCCTTCGGATGGCTGGAGACCCTCCCCAAGGAGGTGCTGGACTCCGTCGAGATCGTCCTCGGCGACGTCCGGGACCCGGGCTCCGTCACCGGCCTGGTCAAGGGCACCGAGGCGGTCTACCACCTGGCCGCCCTGATCGCGATCCCGTACTCCTACCGGGCTCCGCACTCCTACGTCGACACCAACGTCACCGGCACCCTCAACGTGCTGGAGGCGGTGCGCCACCTCGACGTGCCGCGCCTGGTGCACACCTCCACCAGCGAGACCTACGGGACCGCGCAGACCGTGCCGATCACCGAGGACCACCCGATCAACACCCAGTCCCCGTACGCCGCCTCCAAGGCCGGCGGGGACCGGCTCGCCGACAGCTACTACGCGAGCTTCGAGACCCCGGTCGTCACGCTGCGCCCGTTCAACACCTTCGGCCCGCGCCAGTCGATGCGCGCCGTCATCCCCACCGTGATCGCCCAGGTGGCCGCCGGCGAGCGCGAGATCACCCTGGGCGACCTGCGCCCGACCCGTGACTTCACCTTCGTGAAGGACACCGCCAACGCCTTCCGCACGGTCGGCACCGCCCCGGCCGAGACCGTGGTCGGCAGGACCTTCAACGCCGGCACCGGCGGCGAGATCTCGGTCGGCGACCTGGTCGTCCTGATCGGCAAGCTGATGGGCGCCGACCTCACGGTGAAGGAGGACGAGCAGCGCATCCGTCCGGCCAACTCCGAGGTGATGCGCCTGGTCGCCGACGCGACCCGGCTGCGTACGGCCACCGGCTGGGCCCCGGAGTTCTCCCTGGAGCAGGGCCTTGAGCAGACCATCGAGTTCTTCCGTGACCCCGCCAACCTGGCGCGCTACAAGACCGACATCTACAACGTCTGACCTGCCGCACCTCACTGGCAGCACCGGCAACCACAAGGCTCCTGTCGCACCATACTTCCGTGGGGGAAACACCATGCACGCAGTGATCCTGGCCGGTGGCAAGGGCGTTCGCCTTCGTCCCTACACCACCGCCCTCCCCAAGCCGCTCGTCCCGATCGGCGACCAGCACGCGATCCTGGAGATCGTGATGCGCCAGCTCGCCGCGGCGGGCTTCACCTCCGTCACCCTGGCCATCGGCCACCTCGGCCACATCATCCGCGCCTACGTCGGCAACGGCTCCCAGTGGGGGCTCCGGGTCGGCTACGCCGTCGAGGACAGCCCGCTCGGCACCATGGGCCCGCTGCTCACCATGCAGGACCGGCTGCCCGAGCACTTCCTGGTGATGAACGGCGACATCCTCACCGACCTGGACTTCGCCGGGGTGCTCAAGCACCACGAGTCCTCCGGGGCGCCGCTCACCATCGCCACCTACGCCCGCCAGGTCAGGATCGACTTCGGTGTGCTGACCACCGAGTCCGGCTCGATCACCGGCTTCCAGGAGAAGCCGACCATCGACTACCGGGTCTCGATGGGTGTCTACGGCGTGTCGCGCTCGGCGCTCGCCGCCTACACCCCGGGCCTGCCGCTGGGCTTCGACGAGCTGGTGCTCGACCTGCTCGCCGCGCAGACCCCGCCGGCCGCCTACGAGTTCGGCGGCTACTGGCTCGACATCGGCCGCCCGGACGACTACGACCGGGCCAACGCCGAGTTCGCGCTCAACCGCTCGGTGCTGCTCCCGGGCGAGCCCGAGGGCCTGTACGCCGTGCCGAACAGCCCGGGAGCGGCGGTCCCGGCCGCCCGCACCGCGGCGGACGCCGCCGACGGGCAGCCGACGGCCTCCGCCGCGACGGGCCCCGAGAACGACGGACGGGCCGCGTGAGAATCCTGCTGCTCGGCGTGGACGGCTTCCTCGGCCGGCACGCCGCCACCGTCCTGCGGTCACTGCCCGGAGCCACCGTGCTGACCGCCGGGCGGCGGCCCGACCACGACCTGCGCCTGGACCTCGCCACCGCGCAGGCCGGTCCGCTCGGCGAGGAGCTGGCCGCGCTCGCCCCGGACGCGGTGGTGAACTTCGCCGGCGCGGTGTCCGGCAGCGCGGTCACGCTCGCCGAGGTCAACGCGCGCGGCCCGGCCGTGCTCTGCGAGGCCCTGGCCCAGGGCGCGCCGAAGGCCCGGCTGGTGCACATCGGCTCGGCCGGCGAGTACGGCGTCTGCGAGCCCGGCAGCTCCCTCGCCGAGGACGCCGACGCCCGCCCGGTCGGCGTCTACGGCGCGACCAAGCTGGCCGGCTCCCTCGCGGTGGCCGGCTCGCCGCTGGACGCCGTGGTGCTGCGGGTGTTCAACCCGGTCGGACCGGGCGCACCGGCCGGCTCGCTGCCCGGCCGGCTCGCCGCCGAGCTGCGCCGGGCCGCGCCGCAGGGCGCCGACGGCGTGGTGGAGGTCGGGGACCTCTCGGCCCACCGCGACTTCGTCGACGCCCGGGACGTCGCCCGCGCGGTCGGCCTGGCCGTCGCCGCCGAGCACCCGCTGCCCCGGGTGCTCAACCTCGCCTCCGGGCGGGCGAAGCCGGTCCGGGCGATCGCGGACGGCCTGGCCGCCGCGGCCGGGTTCACCGGCCGGATCGACGAGAGCGGCGCCGGCTCCGAGCGCTCGGCCGCCGTCTCCTGGCAGCAGGCCGAGGTCTCGGCCGCCGCCCGGGAGCTCGGCTGGCACCCGGAGACGGACCTCGCCGACACCCTGCGCGACCTCTGGCTCAGCACCGATCCCCTGGTCACCGGATGACCGGCGCGAGCCCTGTCGACGGCCGCCTGCTGGTGCCGCTGTACGTCCACCCCGCGGTGGACCCGGCGGCCTGGCAGGCGGTCGCCGCCGCCGACCCGGGCCGGATCGCCGCCGTCGTGCTGAACCTGGCCGACGGCCCCGGCGCCGTCCCCGACAACGTCTTCGCCGAGGCCGCCGACGAGCTGCGCAAGGCGGGCCTCCCGCTGCTCGGCTACGCCGACACCGACTACGGCCGACGACCCCACGCCGCCGTGGTCGACGACATCTTGACGTACCGTCAGCGACACGGCATCACCGGCGTCTACCTCGACCAGGTCGCCACCCACCCGGGTGCGCTGGCGCACTACCGGCGGCTCGCCACCGCGGCCCGCGCCGCCGGTTGCGCGACCGTGGTGTTCGGCCACGGCGACCACCCCGATCCCGGCTACGCCGAGGTCGGACTCGCCGACCTGCTCGTCACCTTCGAGGGGGACTGGGAGGCGTACCGCGCGATGACCCTGCCGGTCTGGACCGGCCGGCACGCCGCCGCCCGGTTCTGCCACCTGGTGTACGACGTCCCCGCCGAGGAGGCCGGGGAGGCCGCCGCGCTGATCACCGCCCGCCGGGCCGGCGTCGGCTGCGCGGTCCCGGGCGCCGGGGAGAACCCCTGGAGCACCCTGCCGCACGCCCTGGCCGTCACCGAACCGACCTGACCTCACCCGGAGTTCGAGTACCGTGACCCGTCCCACCCGGCCCCTGCTGGCCGCCCTCGCCCTGACCACCGCCCTGGTGCTGACCTCGTGCAGCAGCTCGGGCCAGGAGGACGAGGACGACACCTCGGCCGACGCCACCGGCTCCCAGCCGCCCGCGGCCACCGCCGCACCCGTCCCGGGCACCCCGTCCGCACCTGCGACGACCGACCCCGGGACACCGAGCGCGCCCGGCACCCCGGCGCCCGCGACCACCCCGGGCACGCCGAGCGACCCGGGAACACCGGGCACGCCGCCGGCCCCGGGCCCCCCCTCGGTGCCCGGCACCCCGGGCACGCCGGCGCAGCCCGCCGGCGCCCGCTGGCAGCCCACCCCCGGCCTCGCCTGGCAGTGGCAACTCGGCGGCGGGGTCGACCAGTCGGTGGACGTCCCGGTCTACGACGTGGACGGCTTCGAGACCGACGCCGCCGTGGTCGCCGCCCTGCACGCCAAGGGCCGGAAGGTGATCTGCTACATCAACGCCGGCTCCTGGGAGGACTTCCGCCCCGACGCCGCCGCCTTCACCAAGGCTCTCCAGGGCTCCGGCAACGGCTGGAAGGGCGAGAAGTGGTTCGACATCCGCAAGCTGGACCAGCTGAAGCCGCTGATGGCGGCCCGATTCGACATGTGCCGGAGCAAGGGCTTCGACGCTGTCGAACCGGACACCATCGAGGCCTACAACCAGAACAGCGGCTTCCCGCTGACCGCCGAGGACCAGCTGCGGTACAACCGCATGCTGGCCTCGCTCGCCCATGAGCGCGGCATGGCGATCGGCCTGAAGAACGACCTGGACCAGATCCCCGCCCTGCTGCCCGACTTCGACTTCGCCGTGAACGAGGAGTGCGCGCAGTTCGACGAGTGCGCCCGGCTCTCGCCCTTCATCCAGGCGGGCAAGGCGGTCTTCCACGTCGAGTACAAGCTCGGCACGGAGAAGTTCTGTGCCCGGACCAAGTCGCTGGGCCTCAGCTCCATGCAGAAGAAGTTGGAGCTGGACGCCTGGCGGAAGTCCTGCTGAGGCCCCGTCGGGGCAGCAGGGCGTACCGGCCCGCCAGGCACTCCGTCGGACGGATTACTTGACAGCCAGCCAGATGACGGCGCCCACCACGACCAGCGCGACGACGGCGATCACGGCGATCAGACCGGTCCGGTTGCCGCCGCTGCTGCTGCCATAGGTGGAGACGGAGCCCGGAGCCTGGGGTGCCGGGGTCTCGTCGACGAACGCCCGGAACATCTGGGTGTTGCCGGCGGGGTCGTAGTCGTTGTCAGCCATGGCACGGACTCTAACGAATCCGCCGACCCCGCCGACACCCCGGACCCTCCTCCGGCGCCCCGCCCGCCCCGCCCGCCGGCCCGGGCGGGGCGGGCGGGGCGGGGCGAGTGCGACAGGCACGTGAACTCTGCCGCGACCACGGAATGCCGGTCCGGGCGATCCGGTTGACTCGGGTCATGACCGGAATCCACAGTGACGCCCCCGGCCGGGTCCGGCTCGGCACCTCCGACCTCGCCGTCCACCCCCTCTCCCTGGGCGGCAACGTCTTCGGCTGGACGGCCGACGAACAGCAGTCGTTCGCCGTCCTGGACGCCTACACCGCCGCCGGCGGCAACTTCGTCGACACCGCCGACACCTACTCCTCCTGGGTGCCCGGCAACACCGGCGGCGAGTCCGAGAGCATCATCGGCGACTGGCTGCGCAGCCGCGGCAACCGCGACGACCTGGTGATCGCCACCAAGGTCGGCCTCCACCCCGAGGCGCGCGGCCTGGGCGCGGCCACCATCAAGTCCTCGGTCGAGGGCTCACTGCGCCGGCTCGGCATCGAGCACATCGACCTCTACTACACCCACCAGGACGACGACACCCCGGTGGAGGAGTTCATCACCGCCCTGGACGAGCTGGTGAAGGAGGGCAAGGTCCGCGAGATCGCCGCCTCCAACATCGGCGCCGAGCGGCTCGCCGAGGCGCTGGCCTTCTCCGAGCGCGAGGGCCTGGCCGCGTACGTCGCCGTCCAGCCGCACTACAACCTGGTCTCCCGCGCCACCTTCGAGGGCCCGCTCGCCGACGTGGTCGCCGCGCACGGCCTGGCCACGGTGCCCTACTACGCCCTCGCCTCCGGCTTCCTGACCGGCAAGTACCGGCTCGGCGGCGGCGAGGTGGCCAGCGCCCGCTCCGAGGGCGCCTCCCGCTACCTGGCCGACCCGCGCGGCCCCAAGGTGCTGGAGGCGCTGGACACCGTCGCCGCCGAGCACGAGGCGGAGATCGCCACGGTGGCCCTGGCCTGGCTGACCACCCGCCCGACGGTCGCCGCGCCGATCGCCAGCGCCCGCCGGGTCGAGCAGCTGCCGCCGCTGCTCGCCGCCGCCTCGCTGCGCCTCACTGCGGGGCAGCTCGCCCTGCTGGACGCCGCCTCCGCCTGACCCCGGCGCGCGGCGGCCCCCGGCGGAATCGATCCGCTCGGGGGCCGCCGCGCCGGACGCGCCGTTACGGGCGTCCGAAATGGGTCGGGTAGAAGCCGCTGCTGAGGGTGGAGACCCGCACCGTCTTCCCCGGCCGGGGCGCCTCGACGAACTTCCCGCCGCCGAGGTAGATCCCCACGTGGTGGATCCCGGAGGCCCGGCCGCTGTCCGACCAGAACAGCAGGTCACCGCGGTGCAGCTGTCCGGCGGTGATCGGGGTGGTGGCCGCGTACTGGTCGTCCGCCACCCGCGGCAGGCTGATGCCGCTGCGCCGAAAGGCCTGCTGGACCAGCCCCGAGCAGTCGAAGCCCGACGGGCCGTCACCGCCCCAGACGTAGGGCTTGCCGAGCTGGGCGAGTGCGTAGTCGATCGCCGACTGCGTGCTGCGGGAGGACGGCCCGCTCCCGGCGGCCGGCCGGTCGGGCGCCGGGTCCGACCCGCCGCCGGTCCCGCTGGTGCGGCTGAGGTAGATGTCGTAGTGGCTGGTGTACCGCCACTCGCCGCTGCCGTTCTTGAACCAGTACTTCGAGCCGTCCCAGCCCTGCCGCAGACCCGAGGACGACCCACTCGACGACCCGCTCGACGAGGTGGGCGCCGGCGTGGACGCGGCGCCGTTGGAGACGGCCGCCTTGCCGGATCCCTTGCCGGATCCCCCGGATCCCCCGGACGCGCCGGTCGCGCCGGTACGGGCGGCGTAGACGTCGTAGTGGCCGGTCCAGCGCCAGGCGCCGTTCGCGGCCTTGAACCAGTACTTCGAGCCGTCCCAGCCCTGCTGGCCGGGCGCGGCGTGCGCGGACCCGGCACCGGCCGTCAGACCGACCACGCCGGTTCCCGCCAGCACGGTGGTGGCCAGGCAGGTGGTCCGCACGGCGCGGTGTATTCGCGCGCCACCGGACGTCCCGGCCGCCGGGCGGGCGGTGCGCGGCCGGGCCGCGCAGTTCGGGCAGCCGCAGCCCGCCACGGCGGGGGTGCTGCCGAGCGTCTCCTCGAAACCGATCAGCGCGGCGCCGGCACCGGCGAACTCCGCCTCGAACTCGGCTTCGAACTCGGCCTCGACGTCGGTCTCGAAACCGCTCTCCGTGCCGATGGCTATCCTCATGCCGGTCGTCCTTCCTTCCGCCCGGCCCGGGCGGCCGGGGACGGTACCGAAGCGGCCACTCCGGCCGGGGCGACGAAGGCGACCAGCAACTGCTCCATCAGAGCGCTGCGGGCGGCCTCGTCCAGCTCGTGCGCGGTCGCGCGCTCCAGCCGGCGGACGGCGAGCGCCGCCGCCTCGACCGCGTCGTCCACCAGCACCGTGCGCAGGCCCGCGTCCAGGTCGGCCAGTCGGCGTCGGCGCATCGACTCGGCGACCTCGGGCGCGTAGTCCAGCGCGAGCGGCTGCGCCGAGTAGACCTCCAGCCCGGCCGGGGCGACCTCGGCGGCCAGCGCCCTGGTCAGCTCGTCGGCGAACCACTGGCCGTCGCGCAGCGCCGGGCCGGGGGCCGCGTTGCTGTCGCACGGCAGCATGGACGCCGTCCGGGTCAGCACCGCCTGCACCTGCTCGCGCAGGTAGTGCTCGTGGTCCTCGATCGCCAGCAGCGCCCGGGCGGTGTCCTTGACCCGCCAGACGATCAGCAGCCGCACGACGATCGGCGTACCGGTTCGGTCGACCACCTTGACCGGCTCGCTGCGCCAGTGCCGCAGCCGCACGTCCACCCGGCGCCGGCGCAGCAGCGGGTTGACCCAGACCAGACCGGTGCGCCGGACGGTGCCGCGGTAGCGGCCCCAGCGGCTGAGCACCCGGGTCTCACCGCCCGCGTTGGCCAGCAGCCCGGCCAGCGCGAGGACGATCAGCAGACCGGCCGCGCTGACCGCGACGCCGGACCGCACCGTCACCTCCGCCCCGCCGCTGGCCCGGGCGGCGGCACCGCGCAGATCGGGCAGCGCCTCCCAGGACGGGATGACGCCGTCGTTCAGCAGGACCAGCACGACGGCGGCCACCCCCGCCAGCAGCGCCAGCAGCGCGATCCAGCCGGGCAGCACCGCGGCTCCGTGCTCGCGCAGCGCCTGGTCGGCGCGCGGGGGCCGGCGGGAGGTGGTCGCGGTGACCGCGCCGGGCGGGGTGGCCTCCGGCAGCTCCACCGCCTCCAGGACCGCCGTCTCCAGCGGGTCGCGCAGGTCGACCGGCGTGACCGCCGGACCGGGGACGACCGCCAGCGGCGTGGTCGCCGGCCCGTTGTCGATGGGTTTGCCCGTCTTGGGCGCCCTCGCCATCGGGCTGGAGCCGGAGGCGGAACGTTCCCGCAGGGTCGGCGGCAACGCCTTGGGCAGATTGTCGGGTCGCGGCGAAGAATCGCGGGTGACGTCCATGCACGGATCCTCGGGTTCGGTGTGTCGCGCAACGGGCGGCCCGGATCTGACGGGCAGTGCCAGAGTCAGGCTAAGTTCATACGTCATCAAATGCGACATTTGCGATAGAGCGTGTCGACATTTACTGACGAATCATCCATAGCCGATCTGACGCGCAGGCACATGAGCGGATGGTCGGAGCGGTTCAGCGTCGTCGGGCGCCGGGGCCTCGGGCGAAGACCCGGCGGGTGATCAGGCCGACCCCGGTGAGCAGCAGCAGGAGACCAGCGAGCCCAGCGCGCCAGCCCTCCGACCGGGAGTGGTCGGACGCGGGTTGCGCCTGCGTCGCCCCGCTCTCCGGGGAGGGCTCCGCGGACTGCTCGGCCGGGGGTGCGGCCAGGGCCCGGGAGGTCTCGGGCGAGACCTGCCCGGCGTGCACCGCCGGCGCGACCCCGGCGGTCGGGGTGGCGGTGGGGGCGGCTGTGGGGACGGCCGCGGTGGGGGCGGTCGACGGGGCGGCCGAAGTGGCTGGAGTTGCCGAAGCGGCCGGTGAGGTCGGCATCGCCGGGGCTGCCGGGATGGCCGTGCCGGTCGCACCGGAGGCGGACGCCCCGGCACTCGGGCTCGGGGCCGGTCCGGCGCTCGGGCTCGCACTCGCACTGGCCGGGGGCACCGTCCCGGCGGCGGGCGGGACGACGATCGGCAGCAACCCGGGCAGGACGGGCTCCGGGACGGCCTCGACGGCGGGGGCGGTCGGGGCAGTGGGGACGGTCGGGCTCGGCGGGGCGGGCACCGACGGCGAGACCGTCGGCACGGGCACGGCGGGGGCCGTCGCCGTAGGCCGGTCGGCCGACGGCGAGACGGCGGGCCCGGGCGGTGTGGGAGCCGTCGCCGGAGCCGGAGCCGCCGCGGACGCGGACGGCGCCACCACGGCGGGCGCGGAGGACGGCACCACCGGCGACGGCACCGCGACCGCCGGCCCCGACGCCAAGGGAACGGACGGCGAGGGAACGGACGGCGAGGGAACGGACGGCGAGGGAACGGACGCCAAGGGAACGGATGGTGAGGGAGTGGACGGTGAGGGAGCGGACGGTGACGGCGCGCCGGGCACCGGAACCGCCGGGGCGGTCGACGCCGCCGCAGGGGTGGACGCCGGTGCCGAGGGCGACGGCGAGGCCACCGAAGGGGACGGCGTCCCCGGCGCGGGCGGGACGGCCGCCGCGACCCGGACGGTGACCGCGTCCGCCGCCGTCCCGTTGCCCGCCAGGTCGGTCGCCGTGACGACCAGCCACTGCTCGCCGTCCGTCAGGTCTCGGTTGGCCGCGCAGGTCCAGCTGCCGTCGACGGCGGCGGTGGCACCGCAGGCCACGATCCGCTCCGCCGAGGCCGAGCTGCCGGCCCGGGCGGTGACGATCACCCGGGCCCCAGGCTCGGCCCGGCCGCCCAGCTTCGGGCGCGCCACCCGGACCGTCTCGCCCGCCGTCGGCGTGGTCAGCACCGGCCGGTCCGGCGGCACGGTGTCGACGAACAGCGTGAAGACCTGGCCCGGCGTCCGGTTCCCGGCGGCGTCGACGGCGTTCGGCGTCAGCTGGTGGCGCCCGTCCGGCAGGTTCTCCACCGGCAGGCAGGACCACCCGCCGTCGGACCGCACCGCCGTGCTGCACAGCTCGCCGCCCGCACCGCCGCCGGCGGCGCCTCGTGCCCCGGGCGGCCGGTCGGTGACCGAGACGGTGCTGCCCGGCTCCCCCGTGCCGGTCAGCTGGAGGCCGGGGTCGTTGGTGTATTCGGGGAGGGTGAGCACGGGAGCCGTGGGCGGAGCGGTCTTCACGGTGACCCGGACCGGATCGCCGCGCAGCACCAGCCCGCCACTGGTGGTCTCGACCGGGGTGAGGGTGTGCGCGCCCGCGGTCAGCGGCCCGCTCGGCCGGCAGGACCAGTCACCGCCCTTCTCGACCCGGGTCTTGCAGACCACCGCGTCCCCGTCGCGCACCTCGACCGTCGCTCCGGCCACCGCCCCCTCACCGCGCACCTGCGGGCGGGCGTCCGCGACGACGGTGCCGTCGACCGGGGTGGCGATCTCCGGCCGGGCGGCGCCGACCGTCAACCTGATCCGCTGGTCCGAGACCTGGCCTGAGTCGGCGAAGCCGCCGGCCGACACCAACTGGGCCGCGTCGCGGCCGATCCGCAGCCGGGCCCAGGTCTCCCCCGACGACGCGTTCGCGGGGACGGTCCACTCCAGGGTCGCGCTGTCCGCCGTGGCCGGGACCTCGGTCTGCACCCGCTCGGCGGGGTCGAACCGGCCGTTGCGGTCGAAGTCGACCCAGCCGGCCAGGGTGGCGGGGGCGCCACCCACCGCGACCGGGACGGTGACCCGGTAGTACCGGCCGATCGCGGCCTCGGCCGGATAGCCGACGGCCGGGTCGCCGCCCTGGTACTCGCCGCGCCCGGGCTGGAGCCGGGGCGGTGCCGGGCTGGAGAAGACGCTGCGCCGGCCGGCGCCGTGGTCGAGCTGGACCAGCGGCTCGCCGGCCGCGTCCGTGCCCCCGGCCGGGGTGGCGGGCGGCACCAGCGGGGTCGTGCCGGTGGTGGCGGCCCGCCGGCCGAGCCGGGCGGCGCCGCCGGCGTCCGCTCCGAGGAAGAGGTCGGAGAGCAGGTGGGAGGCGTTGTCGTAGCCCTGCGGGGCGGTGCCGACGCCCTCGTCCAGGGTGACGGTGTAGGCCTGGAGGAGCGGCGCCGGCGCGGGCGCGGCGGTGGAGCCGGCCCGGGCGGTGGAGCGCTGCTCGACCCGGAAGACGGCGGTGCGGAAGGTCCCGGCCAGCTCCAGGCTGCCCTCGGCGGCGGATCCGGCGTCGGCGGCGCCGCCCGCGCCGGCGGGGGCCAGGCTGTTGCCGTCGACCGTCCAGCCCGGCCAGTCGGTCCGGTTGACCAGGGCGGGTGCGCCCGGTGAGCCACCGGTGAGCGACAGACGCGAGACGGTGCCGGTGGCCCCGCCCTTTCCGGTGGCGACGGCGGAGAGTCCACTGACGTGCAGGCGGGGATTGCGGACCGGCCGGGAAAAGGCGATGCCGAGTGTTCCGACCGTGCGCCAGGAACCGTCCTTCTGCGGACGGTTGTCGGTGATCCGGAAGGTCTGCGCGGGATCTCCGGGCCGCAGTCCGTCCGTATAGAGGGCGGCCGCCCGACCGCCGCCGAACCGCTCGGCCAATTCCCCCGGCTCGGCCGCGACGTCGAATCCCGGGGCGGCGAAGAAATCGATGTGGACGGTGAGGCCGGAGGGAAGGACGGCGCTCCGGTCCCCCGACCAGGTGTCGGGGGACTGCTGGGCGGCGGAGGTGGGCGGGTTCCAGCCGATCAGCAGCGCGGCCGCCAGAGCCGCCGAGGCACCGGCCGCCACCAGGCGCGGCCGCCGCATTCCTCCCGTCCGGTACGCGGGCCGGGCCGGGGCCGGGGCGGACAGGGCGGCATCGCGGGGGGACTGTCGGCTCATCCGGCTCTCCTTCGGTATCGGCTGCCGGGGTGGCCGGGCAGTCTGGGCACAAGATCTGACAAAACGGAATCACGATCCTGGGCCGGTCATACTGCGACACCTGCGCTATCGGCCGGGTCCCACCCGTTCGGCGGTCATCCGACCGACAGGAAAGGATGTACCCGAAGGGAGTGGATTTCATCCATTAGCGGCGAATCGCGGGGAATCCGGGGGATTCCGATCGGGCGCCGCGGACCGGTACCTGACCGTGCGTCGAGCGCTCCCGTTGCGCATCACCGGTGCGAACGATCAGCGCGAACGATCAGCGCGAACGATCGGTGCGCTCGGCGGAGCCGGCGCCCGCACCTATCCACGCCGCCAGCGACTTCGCGACCGTTCGACCACGGGGCCGGCTTCGCCGGGGGGCTCCACCGGCAGCCGTCCGAGCCCGGCCGTGGCGCCCTCGGCCCGGCCGCCCGGAACCCGGAAACCGGAACCCGGAGCCCGGAGCCCGCAGTCCGGCCGCGGCGGACGGCCGGGCGATTCGGAGCCGGGCCGAGCGCCCGGGCCGCGCGGGGACCGACGGCCGACACGCGCCCGGAAAACGGAGAAGCCCCCGGCCGGTGGCCGGGGGCTTCTCGCTGGTGCGCTCAGCAGGATTCGAACCTGCAACCTCTTGATCCGTAGTCAAGTGCTCTATCCGTTGAGCTATGAGCGCAAGTGCCGGGCGGAACCCGGTCTTGCGAAGGTTTGGTGCGCTCAGCAGGATTCGAACCTGCAACCTCTTGATCCGTAGTCAAGTGCTCTATCCGTTGAGCTATGAGCGCTCGCCCTGGTGAACGTGCCAGCGGGGCGTTGCGGGGACAACATTACATGACCTGCGACGCGGGGCGAAATCGATTGATCCGGGCCCCGGAACGACCGGGCGGCGGCCCGATCCCCCGGCCCTCCGCGACCGGGCGCGCTCGGCGTCCGGCCCGGCCCCGACCGGGCCCCGGACATGCGAGAAGCCCCGCCGACGTGATCGTCGACGGGGCTCCCGGCTGGCGGAGGCTGAGGGATTTGAACCCTCGATGGGCTTTAAGACCCAAACCGCATTAGCAGTGCGGCGCCATAGACCGGACTAGGCGAAGCCTCCCCACATGGATCGCGCCCGCGTGGCGGACTCGCTCCGTGTGCCAGTGATGATGCCACAACCCGAGGGCCCGGCACCAACCACCGCCAACGTTACTAGGCGGGTCGTCCCCGCCGCAAAGAAGAATGAGATACTGCCTTCTCCGGAGGAGCTGCCCTGAGCCGAGGAGACCTGTCGACGTGAGCAGCAGGCCGATCCGAGGCGCTGCTCGCCTCGCCGCCATACTCGACGCCCTGCCCGACGCGTTGTTGCTGGTGAACAGCAACGGCACGGTCGTCGATGCCAACAGCGCAGCGGTCCAGGCGCTCCAGACACCCGGCACCTCACTGGTCGGCATGGGCGTACTGGACCTGCTGCCGGAGTTCGACCCGAGCCGGATCCCCGGCTCGATGCGGCCGAAACCGCGCGAGGACGACGCCCTCGACCGCCCGGTCCGGATGACCGCCCGCCGTACCGACGGCAGCACGTTCCCGGTCGAGGTCTCGGGCAACGACTTCGCCGACGACGGCGCGAGCGAGGGGCGGGGCTACGCGCTCTCCCCGCTCGTCCCCTACGACCCGTACCGCGAGGGCTCCCGGCCCTCCGGCAGCGACCTGCTCCTGCTGCTGGTCCGCGACCTCTCCAGCCGGCTCGGCGTCGAGGCGGAGCTGCGCCGTCAGCACAAGCAGACCGAGATGATCCTGCGGGCCGCCGCCGAGGGCGTGCTGGGCGTGGACCTCGAAGGCCGCTGCGTGCTGGTCAACCCGGCCGCCGCGCACATCCTGGAGTACCGGGCGAGCGAGCTGGGCGGGCGTGAGCTGCACCCGCTGATCCAGCACTCCCGGGCCGACGGCACCCCGCTGGCGCTGGAGGAGTCCGCGCTGCTGGACACCCTGACCTCCGGGCGCAAGCACCGGGTGCGCGGCACCGTGCTCTGGCGCAAGGACGGCCGTCCGGTCACCGTCGACCTCACCACCGCCCCGGTGCGCGACGGCGACCAGCTCGTCGGCGCGGTGATGACCTTCACCGACCGCAGCCGCGAGCTGGCCCTCGTCGCCCGCAACGAACACCTCACCGCCGTCCTGGAGAGCGAGCTGGGCGGCGCCCTGACCGCGCTGCACCGGCGGATCGACGCGCTCGCCGCCGACCCGGCCGGCCAGCTCTGGCCGGAGGCCAACTGGACGCTGCGACGGCTGGCCGACGAGTGCCGGCGGTTCGGCAAGCTGATCGACGGCGTCCTGGCCCACCAGCGTTCCGAGGCCGAGAACGCGGCCGGCGGCCCGGCCGACGACAAGGACGGCGCGAGGCCCGCCGCCGACCGGGTGCCGGTCGGCCTGGACAAGGTGATCCGCAAGGCCGTCGAGCACGCGGGCGAGCTGGTCGGCGCGGGTCGGGTGCGGTTCTCCGTGCACGCCGCCGCCGTCGAGGTGATCGCCGACCGGGAGCGGCTCGCCCAGGCGCTGGCCCACCTGGTCGCCGACGTCAGCGGGGTGGCGCTCTCGCTCGACGCCCCGCCCGCCGTCGGCTCCCCCGGGCTGAACCCCGCCGGGACGGCCGCGCCGGCCCCGGCCGAGGGCGACGCCCCGATGGTGGTGCTCGCGGCCGCCCAGCGCGGCGACGTCGCCCGGGTGGAGATCCGCGGCCCCGGACGCGGCGGCAGCCCCGTCCACCTGCCGATAGCCCGCACGGTGGTCGAGCGCCACGGCGGCGTGCTCCAGCCGCACGAGCTGCCCGGCAAGGCCGGCACCACGTACGTCGTCGAGCTGCCGCTGGACCCGGTCGCGGCGAAGGCCGCCGCCGAACGCGCCTCGGCCGAGGGCCGGTCGGACCGGCCCAAGGAGAGCGACAGCGCGGTGCTGCCCGACCTGCCGGGCATCCCGCAGCTGCCCGCGGCCCGGCGCCCCGAGGACGACACCGAGAAGGCACCGGCCGACGGCCCGGCACCCGCCGGGGCGTCCGACCCGGCGCCCGGACCGGAGCAGGCCGTGAACGAGGAGCCGGCGCAGCCGCCGGTGGCCGAGCGGCGCGGGCGCCGGGGCCGGCCGGCGGCCGAACCCGAGGCCGTGCCCGAGGCCGACGCGGCGGCCGCCGCCGACCGTTGGCCGAACGCCCCGGCACGGGTCGAGCGGGCCGTCCCCGAGCAGTGGAACGGCACCGGCAACGACCCCGCGTACGGGCGCCAGGGCGGGGGCGCCACCACCGCCCAGCCGAGCGACCCGTGGGGCAAGGACGACGGCCGGTCCGGCACGGCGTACGCGGTGCCGGTCGACGGCCTCCCGGAGGAGCCCGCCGCGGCCGCTCCGGCGGCGCCGCGCGGCCCGTTCGCGCTCGGGCCCGGCACCGCACCCGCCGACCCCGCCCCACCGGCTCCGGCCGACACCCCCGCCGCCGGTACGCCGGCCGGCGGCACCCCGGCGACCGGCGTACCGGTCGGCCCGGCCGCGGGCGTTCCGGCCGGTGCCGAGGCCTTCGGCCGGCCAAGCGCGGAGGGCGACGGCGCGGAGGAGCCGAAGCCGTCCCGGCGGCGCCGCGCGCTGCCGGCCAACGAGGACTCGTCCGGCGGGTTCGCGCTGCCCGGCATGCCCGAGTCCGCCCCGGTCTACCCCGGCCTGGAGCACGCGCTGCCCGCCGGTCCCGCGCCGGCCCCGCCCCAGCCGCCCGCCGCCCCGCCCACCGGCCGGCGCCGCCGGCTGGCCGTTCCGCCCGGCCCCGACACCGAGGCCCCGGAGGTCGCCGCGCAGCCGCCGTCGGCGCACGGATCGGCCGAGGGCGCTCCCGGCGCCCTGGAGCTCGCCCGGCCCGCGCTGCCCGCCGCCGGCTCGGACGGACCGGCCACGACCGGCCCGGACGGCCCGCAGCCGGTCGGCACCGGCCTGGCCGAGCTCGCTCCGCCGCGCCCCCTCGGCGCCCCCGGTGCTCCGGGCGGCTCCGGTACGGGCGTTCCGGCCGGACCGGCCGGACCGGCCGGACCGGCCGAGGCCTTCCAGGCCGCCCCGGCGGCGCCGGCCGCCGCACCGCAGCTGCCCGCCGCGCCCGAGGCCAGGACGGCGCCGCGCCCGATGGCCGAACTGCCCGCCGCCGGTCACGACGACCCCGTCGAGCACCCCGCACGCCCCGTCCCGGCCGGGGACGGCGGCCCGCGCCGGCTGCTGGTCTGGCCCGAGCCGGACCCGGCCACCCGGCAGGCCCTGCAGGACCGCGGCTACCGGCCGGTGATCGTCCGCTCCCGCGAAGAGGTGGACGCCCAGATCGCCGGTTTCCCCGCCGCGCTCTTCGTCGACCCGCTGACCGGCCCGATCACCCGGACCGCCCTGCAGTCGCTGCGCACCGCCGCCCTCAACAGCAGGGTCCCGGTCCTGGTCACCGCCGGCCTCGGCCAGGCCACCCGGGACGCCGCGTACGGCGCCGACCCCGCCGTGCTGCTGCGCGCCCTCGCCCCTCGCGACGGCGAGAACCACGCCCCCCGGGTGCTGCTGGTCGAGGGCGATCCGGACATCGCCGCCGCGATGATCAGCAGCCTGGAGCGGCGCGGCATGCACGTCGAGCACGCGGTGGACGAGACCGACGCCGTCGCCCGCGCCAGCAGCGTGCAGCCGAACCTGGTGGTGATGGACCTCTTCCAGATCCGCCGCCGCCGGGTCGGCCTGCTGGACTGGCTGCGCACCAACGATCGGCTGCACCGCACCCCGCTGGTCGTCTACACCTCGGTCGACCTCGACCCGCGGGAACTGCCCCGGCTGCGCACCGGCGAGACGGTGCTGTTCCTCGCCGAGCGCTCCACCAGCGCCGACGTCCAGTCCCGGATCGTCGACCTGCTCGGGCGGATCGGCGCGATGGGCGAGGCGGGCGTCGCGGCCGCCGGCTGACACGACCGGGGGCCGGCCACCCGTGGTGGCCGGCCCCCGGACCCGGCTGTTCCCGCCGCTGTCCGCTACTCCTTGCCGAGCACCGTGACGTCCAGCTCGTCGGCCGCGTAGCCGGCCCGGATGACCTTCTTGTCGAACTTGCCGACCGAGGTCTTCGGCACCGCGTCGACGATCGCCCAGCGCTCCGGCAGCTGCCAGGAGGCGATCCGCTCGGCCAGGAACGCGCGCAGCTCCCGCAGTCCGGCCGTGGCGCCCGGCCGCAGCACCACGGTGGCCAGCGGGCGCTCGCCCCACTTCTCGTCCGGGACGGCGACCACGGCGGCTTCGGCCACCTCCGGGTGGGCCATCAGGTGGTTCTCCAGGTCCACCGAGGAGATCCACTCGCCGCCGGACTTGATGACGTCCTTGGCGCGGTCGGTCAGGGTCAGGTAGCCGTCCGGGGTGATGGTGCCCACATCGCCGGTGCGCAGCCAGCCGTCCTCGGAGAACTTGTCGTCGGGGCGCTCCGGGTCGTGGCCGGCGCCGCCGTAGTACGCGCCGGCGATCCACGGCCCGCGCACCTCCAACTCGCCCGCCGAGACGCCGTCGTGCGGCATCCGCTCGCCGCCCGGACCGGTCAGCCGGGCCTCGACGGAGGCCGGGAAGACGCCCTGGGTGACCCGGTACGGCCACTCCTCCTCGGGGGTGAGGCCGCCGGGGGCCTGGGCGAAGGCGCCGAGCGGCGAGGTCTCGGTCATCCCCCAGGCGTGCACGACCCGGATGCCGTGCCGCTCGTCGAAGGCCTTCATCAGGGCGGGCGGGCAGGCGGAGCCGCCGATGACCACCATGCGCAGGCTGGAGGTGTCGTAGTCGCCCGCGTCCAGCTCGTCGAGCAGACCGCTCCAGATCGTCGGCACCGCGGCGCTCACCGTGGGCCGCACCCGGGCGATCATCTCGGCCAGCGGCTTCGGCTGGAGGAAGCGGTCCGGCATCAGCATGCCGGCACCGGACATGAAGGCGCCGTGCGGGATGCCCCAGGCGTTGACGTGGAACATCGGGACGACCGGCAGCGCGATGTCGCGCGGGGTGAAGGCGAAGTTGTCGCCGGTGTTGACCTGGAGGGCGTGCAGGTAGACCGAGCGGTGGCTGTAGAGCACGCCCTTCGGGTCACCGGTGGTGCCGGAGGTGTAGCAGAGCACGGCGGCCTGGCGCTCGTCGATGTCGGTCCGCCACGGGAACGTGGTGGGCCGTCCGGCGATCAGGTCCTCGTAGTCGTGCACGGCGCCGGTGAAACCGGCCAGTACGGACCGGTCCCCGGGGCCGCTGACCACGATGTGCTTGAGGGTGGGGGCGAGTTCCGGCAGGACGGCCGCCAACAGCGGGAGCACGGTGCCGTTGACGATGATCACGCGGTCGGCGGCGTGGTTGACGATGAACGACAGCTGGCCCGGCGGGAGCCGCAGGTTGAGCGTGTGCAGCACCGCTCCCATGGACGGGGCCGCGAGGTACGCCTCCAGGTGCTCGGCGTTGTTCCACATCAGCGTGGCCACCCGGTCGTCCCCGGTCACCCCGAGCTCGTCCCGCAGCGCGTGGGCGAGCCGCGCGGCGCGCGCGCCGACCTCCGCGTACGTCCGGACGACCGGGCCGGTGCCGTCCCAGGTCGTGACGGTCGACCGCCCGTGGATGGTCGACCCGTGCTCCAGGATCCTGGCGACGGTGAGCGGGACGTCCTGCATCGTGCTGAACACGGGTCCTCCTTGACCGGGCGGCACTGCGGCGGCGACTGCGACGGTCACCGGGCGGCTACTGGGCGGTAATAGCGGCAGTCGAGCCCGATTGTGCCTCTCCACCTGCCCGCTGTCAGCATTCCGGCACCGTTGCACGGGTCACGGATTCGCCGCGTCGGCCGGGGGCGGCGTCCTTGGGCCGCGTCGGCCGTGGGCGGGGTCCTCGGGCCGTGCCCGCCGCCCGTGACGCTACGGGGCCAGTCCGTCCCGCTCGCGCTCGCGGGCCAGGGCCGCCAGGTCGTCGAAGGTCCGCAGCAGGACGGCCCGCCGCTCCTCCTTGTGCCCGGGGGCGGGCTCCAGCCCGTCGATGCTCTGCTCCCAGACCGCCATGAAGTCCGCCTTCCAGCCCTCGATCGTGGCCGCGGCGGGCAGACCGGCGCCGACGTAGTGGCGGGAGGCGATCAGGTGGAGCAGTTCGAGGTTGCACGGGACGGCCGTGCCCCAGTACTCGTCCGCCTCCAGCTCGACCCGGTCACCGGCCATCGCCTGCTCGACCTCGCCGATCAGCCGGGCCGTGAACTCGCCGAGGTGATCGGCGGCCGCGTCGCTGTCGAAGTTGCCGCTGCCCCAGGTGCCCATGCGTCCTCCGTGATCGGGTCGATCGGTCAGCCCTGTTGTAGCGGGCCGCACTGACACTGCCGCGGCCGGTCGCACCGACAGCGGCACGCGATACTGGGCGGCATGAGCGACAGTCATGACGATCGCCGGGTACAGCCCGAGCCGGCCGGGTTCCGCGTGCCGTGCCCGTGCTGTTCCGACGGGGTGCGGACACGGGCGCGGCTGGGCGTCCGGGCCGACCGCTCGGGTACCGGGCACATCCCGGAGACCTGCCGGGACTGCGACGGGCGCGGCTGGCTCTCCCTCGGCCTCCGGGACTGAGGCGCGCCCGCCGGCCCGAGCCGCGGAACGACACCGGGTGGCAAGCCGGGCGGGGCCGGCGGGTGAGCCGTACCCGCGTGGGCGGGCGAGGGCAGCGACCGGTCAGACCTGCCGGTCGGGGCGGTACAGGCGGACGCAGACCCCGGGGTCCGGCAGGTAGGCCGGGTCCAGGACGTACCCCTGCTCGGCGGCGACCCGCAGGACGTGCTGGGCGCCCGCGCCGCGATAGGTCGCGAGGTTGACCCGGATCCGCCGGGGCGCCTCGGCGCCCTTGCCGTTGCCCGGGCGGACCTCGCGCGCGACGATGCGGCGGACGTGGCGGTCCCAGGCGGCGGCGCTGCCCGTGAACTCCGCCCGGAAGGCGCGCGGCCCGACCGCCCAGCGGGCGCCCCAGCGGTCCCAGTAGTCGGGCTCGGGGTGCTTCACCCAGAAGGCCAGCAGGCTGAGCACCCCGCAGACGGGGACGTAGGCGATCTGCAGCACGAGCATGAACGGCAGCAGGAACGCGGACCGGCCCGGTCGGGCGCCCCACGGCGTGCCCGGGGCGGCCGGCGGATCCTGCGGGCCGGGTGCGGACACCCGGGGCGGGGCGGGGTACCGGCGGCTCAGCCGGACACGCGCCAGGTCGCCGCCGGCGGGCACGCCCTGCCAGCCGTAGCGCTCCGCGAGCCGGACCACCCCGGCCGCGCCCAGGCCCCGGTAGAGGCGGACCGCCAGCTTGACCCCGACGGTGCGGCCGAAGTCGGCCTCGACGTCGCCGTCACCGGCGGCGTACCCCGCCTCGGCGAGCCGGATCCGGCGCTCCAGGATCGGGCCGACGTACCGCTCCCAGTCCTCCGGGCGGCCGGTGAGCTCGGCCTTGAGGCGGCGCGGTGGGACGAAGGTGCGGTTGACCTTCAGCCAGGAGTCGGACTCGGGACCGGACGGGCCGCCGGCACCGGTCCAGAGCAGGATCGCGAACAGGGCGACCAGGGCGGCGATCCAGACCGGTGCGTAGATCCACTGGAGGGTGAACTGCAGCAGCACGGCGATCCGGCCGCGGCGCGGCCGGGGGCCGGGGAAGCCGTCGTCGAAGGACGCGGCGGCGGGTGCGGCGAGCCCGGCGGGCGCTGGTTGCGGTGGGAGCGGCTGGGCGTACGGGTTCGGCCCGGCGTACGGCTGGGGCTGGGGCTGGGGGTACGACTGGGGGTGCCCGTACGGGCCGGCGGCCGGGCCGTACGGCTGCGGGTACGGCTGCGGCTGCGGGTACGGCTGCGGCTGGGCGTACGGGTTCGGGCCCGTGTACGGGCCGCTCTGCGGGTACGGCCCGGGCGGTGGGATCGCGCCCTGCCCACCCGCTCCGGCGTAGTGCCCCTGACCCTCCGACATGCCCGTCCCCCTCCGTGCGGCCGATCGACGGGACACCCTATCCGGCCCGGGTGCCCGGCCCGTCAGCCCGCCAGCGGCGCGTCCACCTGGTTGCGGTCGACGGTGAGCGTGGCGCCGCCGTACGTCTCCGTCACGTTGCCCCGGTACTGGTGGACGCGCTGGCGGTCGGCCCAGAGGTCGGAGGTGAGGGCGCCACTGTCGGCGGTGTCCGCGTGGTCGTCCCAGCGGGCGTACCAGAGCGTGTCGGGCAGCGGGGAGCTGCCCGCGCGGGCGGCCGCGGCGAGGTCGGCGACGCCGGAGTCGAGGCTGGAGTAGAAGCCGGACCGGTAGCCGACCGCGTGCAGCCCCTGGGTCCAGCCGAGCGCGAAGTCGACGACGGCCTGGCCACAGGCCGGGTCCTGCGTCGGGTACGACTCGATGTCCAGGAACACCGGGCTGCCCTTGCCGAGTCCGACGGCCGTGAGGCCGCGGACCGCCTCGGCCGCTTCGGCCCGCCCCTGCTGGGCCGCGCGGGCCGGGTCGATCCGCTGCGGCTTGCCCTTGAGCTCGCTGCACGGCGCCTGCAGCCCGACGTGGACGGGGAGGAATCGCCAGCCCATCGCCCGCGCCTGGCGGACCCAGTCGGCGGTGAGCCCCGGCTGCGCGCAGCCGCGCTGGGACCCGCTGGTGTAGATGCCGACCGCGCCGTAGGGCGAGGTGCCGCGCCAGGCCCGGAGGGTGTCGAGCGGGGGTGCGGTGCAGGCGTCGAAGGCCGCGCCGCTGTAGAGGTCGCGGACCCGCTGGGCGGGCGGGCCGGACCGGTCGGGCAGGACGGTGGCCCGGATGCGGGATGCCGCGGCGGCCACCGGAGCGGTCGCCCCGGCGCTCACGCCTGCCCCGTCGATCGCGAGCAGGAGCACGAGGGAGGCGGCGGCCAGGGCCGCGGGGCGGAGATAGCGCACCCCGCCTTGATACTGACGGGCCATCGGACGAATACGGCAACCGCGCCGCACGCTCCGGCGAAGCTCACCCTTTCAGACGCACCCGTCCGCATCCGTCCGCATTTTGGTAACGAGCTTGCCCCCAAGTCACTCCTTACGGCAAACTCGCCACTATGCCCACGCCCCACACCGGCCAAACCACCTCCCCGACGCCGGCCGCCGCCGTCGCCGAGGCCCTTGCCATGCCGCCCGCCCCCAAGGGCGAGCCCGCCGGCGAGCCCGCCGGCGAGCGCGGTGGTTGGCGACGAGGCGGGGCCCCGGGCCCGGGCCAAGGGCTGTCACCGGGCAGGCGACCCGCCGAGCCGTCCGGCCGGCGGTACTCGAAGCTCGTGCGGCGCCCGGAGCGAATCCCGGCGCCGTTCCTGTGTCTGGCCGCGATGTTCCTGGTGCAGCTCGGCATCGCGCTGTCCAAGCCGCTCTTCGACCCTCTCGGGGTGAGCGGCACGACCTTCCTGCGGCTCGGGTTCGCGGCGGTGATCCTGCTCGCCGTCACCCGCCCCAGGCTGCGGGGCCGGCGGCCGCGCGACCTCGCCGCCGCCGGTCTGCTCGGGGTGGCGTCCGCCGGGATGACGCTGCTCTTCGCCGGAGCGATCGACCGGCTGCCGATGGGCACCGCCGCGACGATCGAGTTCCTCGGCCCGCTCGCGGTCGCGCTGATCTTCGCCCGCCGGGCCAGCCATCTGGTCTGGGCGCTGCTCGCGGCCGGCGGAGTGGCCCTGCTGACGCTGCTCGGCGAGGGCGGCGGCGGATCGTCGCTCGACCCGGTCGGCCTGGCCTACGCCTTCGGCGCGGCCGCCTGCTACGCGGCGTACATCCTGTTCACGGACAAGGTCGGCGCCGCGTTCCAGGGGTTCCAGGGGCTGGCGGTGTCGATGACGGTCGGCGCCCTGACCCTGGCGCCGTTCGGATTCGGCCAGGCCTGGGACGGGCTGACCGCGCCCGGCGCCTCGCCGCTGACCCTGCTGGTCGCGGTGGCCGGGGTCTCGCTGCTGCTGCCGGTGATCCCGTACGCGCTGGAGATGACCGCGCTGCGACGGATGCCGCAGCGGGTGTTCAGCGTCCTGGTCAGCCTGGAGCCGGCGGTCAGCGCGCTGGTCGGCCTGGTGGTGCTGGGCCAGCTGCTCGGCGCGGTGCAGCTGGCCGGTATCGGCTGCGTGGTGGCCGCCAGCGTGGGGGCCACGCTCACCGGGCGGCGATGACGGGGGGCGGAGTGACGGGGGCGGAGTGACGGGGCAGCCTCCTGCACGGAGGGGCCCCGTCGGGCGTCCGTTACGGCCAGAGCAGGGTCCGCGACCACTCCGGGGTGCGGACCGGGCCCGTCCGGGTGTAGCGCAGCCGGACGTGGCGGCGGTTGGCGTCGCCCTGCCAGTACTCCACCTCGTGCGCCCAGAGCGTGTAGACGGCGTGCCCGGCCGCGACGGTGTCCGGAGTCGTCTCCAGCCGGCGGCGGGCGACCGCCTCCGCCTCGTCGTACTCGGCCAGCGAGGCCAGCGGCTCACTCTGCCGGCCGACCAGCGCACCGACCCGGGCGGCCGGGGAGCGGGTGGCGAACTCGGCGGCCGCGACCTGGTCGGCGGCCCGCTCGACCGTGCCGCGGACCCGGACCTGACGGCCCAGCGGCGGCCAGTAGAGGGTGAGCGCGGCGGCCGGGTGATCGGCGAGCTGGCGGCCCTTGGGGCTGTCCGCGGCGGCCGAGAAGACCCAGCCGGTGCCGGAGGCGTCGACATCGCGCAGCACCAGCACCCGGGCGTCCGGCAGACCGTCGGCGTCCACCGTGGAGAGCGTGGCCACCTGCGGGTCCAGCACACCGGCCGCGAGCGCGGTCGCCAGCCACTCGGCGAAGAGCAGGCCGGGCTCGGCCGGTGCCGACTCGGCGTCGAAGGACGGCAGCGGGCGGGCCATCGGCGGGCGGCCGAGCAACAGCTCGGGTACGGACCTGGGCGCGGGCCTCGACTCGGGCCTCGATTCCGATCCCGGGGCAGGCCTGGCCTCGCCCGGGCCGCTCAGGCCCTCCTCCTCCGCTGCCATCGCGCCCTTCCTTCCGGTTGCCGCGGACGCAGCCCCTCGCCGGCGGGGCCGTCGGGGCCCCGGGCGCGAGGTGCGCTGTCGGAGCGCAACCGTACCGCCGACGGGTGACCGCTCGGTGCGCGCCCTCGTCGGGAGCGGGCGTAGGGACCGGCGCGAGCCGGCCGCAGGCGGCTTCCGGTGGGCGTGGGTGGCGGCCGCGCTCCGTCCGGCGCTCCGGGGCACGGCGGCCCGGGGCACGGCGTTCCGGGGCCGCGCCCTCCGGGGCCGCGCCTTCCGGGCTGGGTGCGTGAACGCACTCGTGGGCGGTGCCGATCGACGGCACCGCCCACGAGGCCGGCTTGCGGTGACCCTTTCCGCTACCCGGTTCCCTGCATCGAGTTGTCTCACTTCGAGCCCCACCGCGAGCGCTCGACCCACTCGCGGTCACCCACCTCCGGCGCCCCCGCCGGCGGTGGCACCCGTTCCCGTCAGTTGAAGACCGGTGCAAAGACGATGTTGAAGTTCTTGTTGGACTGACCGGCCAGGATGGTGCCCGAGTTGTCCTTCACCGCGAGGGTGTTGGCCTGGTTCGAGGCACCGGACCCGGTGGCCGTCTGCTGGGTCGACACGTAGTTGCCGTCGACGGAGCCGAAGACGTTACCCGTGCCGACGTTGGACACCACCCCACTGTTGGAACCGTCGTTGGCCAGCGCGCCGTTGTCGGCGGCGGCGGCGCCGGCGCCCGCCAGCAGCAGACCGGCCGCAAGCGGGGCCGCGACCAGAAGACCGGCCAGCCGGCGGTGGCGAGTGCGAACCATGAGAGCCTCCAAGAAAGCTGTAAATCGTGCATTGTGTGCGGGAGTTCGTCGGCCAGACGAACCCTGCGGGCTGCGACGCCGAGAGACAGACTTCCGCAACAAATCGACAAAGCACCACCTAGCGCCCCCGTTTTCGCCCGTTAGCGTGATATCCAGGGCGACAGTGAATAACGAGCGCTCCAGCGGACAGTGCGCCGACACACCGGCACTCACCTGGCATTTCGCCCGAACGGTGGCGCCTGGCGCGACGTTCGGGAGCGGCGCGCGGGGAGCACACGAAGAACCAGGCGCACCACCCTGGCGCACGACATAGGCGAACGCGCCCCCTTTGCGGAGGGCCATTCGACCTTGTCGATATATCCAGCCATCCTGCGACTATCCCACCATCCTACTTAGCTCATGGGAATGCGGCGGCCGAAGGCCCTGGAAAGACGCTCAGGGCTGATTATCAGACCGCCTTGCCGGGGTTGAGAATGCCCAGCGGATCGAAGACCGCCTTCAGCTGCTGCTGCAGTTCCAGCGCCACCGGCCCCAGCTCGCGTGCCAGCCACTCCCGCTTCAGCAGCCCGACCCCGTGCTCTCCGGTGATCGTGCCGCCCAACTCCAGCCCCAGCGCCATGATCTCGTCGAAGGAACGCTGCGCCCGGGCCGACTCCTCCGGATCGTCCGCGTCGAAGATGACGATCGGATGGGTGTTGCCGTCGCCCGCGTGGCTGACCACCCCGATGGTCAGCGCGTGCCGCTCGGCGATCGCGGCGACGCCGTTCAGCATCTCGGCCAGCCGCGAGCGCGGCACCGCCACGTCGTCGATCATCGTGGTCCCCAGCCGGTCCATCGCGGGCAGGGCCAGCCGGCGTGCCTGCAGCAGCAGTTCGGACTCCGCCTGGTCCTCGGCCGGCACCACCTCGGTCGCGCCCGCCGCCCGGCAGATCGCGCCCACCACCGCGAGCTCGGCCGCCGGGTCCGGCCCGTCGAAGGCCACCAGCAGCAGGGCCTGGGTCGACTCCGGCAGCCCCATCTGCCCCAGCTCGTTGACCGCCCGCACGGAGACCGTGTCCATCAGCTCCATCAACGACGGCGTGAGGCCGCGCGCCATCACCTCGCAGACCGCCGCGCCCGCCGTGTCCGCGCTCGGGAAATCCGCGGCCAGCGCCAACTGCGGTGCCGGAGCGGGCCGCAACGCCACCACGGCGCCCACCACCACGCCCAGCGTGCCCTCCGAACCGACCAGCAGCCTGGTCAGGTCGTAGCCCGCCACCCCCTTGGCCGTCCGACGACCGGTGGACAGCAGCCGCCCGTCCGCCAGCACCACGTCGAGGCCCAGCACGTACTCACTGGTCACGCCGTACTTGACGCAGCAGAGCCCGCCCGCGCCGGTACCGATGTTGCCCCCGATGGTGCAGGACTCCCAGCTGGACGGGTCCGGTGGGTAAGCCAGCCCCACCTCTCCGGCCGCCCTGGACAGTTCCGCGTTCACCACGCCCGGCTCCACCACCGCGATCCGGTTCACCGGATCGACCTCCAGGATGCGGTTCATCTTCACCATCGACAGCACGATGCAGCCGTCCACCGCGTTGGCCGCGCCGGAGAGCCCGGTCCGGGCGCCCTGCGGCACCACCGGTACGCGCAGCTCGGTGGCGGTCCGCAGGACGTGCTGCACCTGCTCGACCGTCTCCGGGAAGACCACCACGGCGGGGTTGCCGGCCGCGCAGAAGCCCGCCATGTCGTGGCTGTAGGCGGCCATCACGTCCGGGTCCACCACCAGGGCCCCACCCGGGAGCCCCGTCGCCAGTCGGTCCGTCAGATCACTCATCGCCGCCTCCGATCGCCGCCCGGCACACGCCGCCCCGGCCTCACGCCGCCGGTCGTACGCGGTCGCGCCGCACGCCGCCGAGTCGTAGGAGATCGAGCCGCACGCCGCCCATCGCCTCTGCCCGCACTCTGCCCCGCCACCGCACGACCGGCAAGTACGCCGCTCCGGCCCGCCCCTGTCCGGTTCTCGGCCCTCGGTCCACGAAGCGACGGCACGGGCCGCGGCTCAGACCCGGCGCAGTGCGGGGGACGCCCAGGCCGCCAGCCCCGCCCCGCCGGCGGCGAGCGCGCAGAGCGTCGTCGGCCACCTGGCGCCGGCCACCTCGGCGAGGAGACCGAGCAGTCCGGTGGACAGCACCAGCGCCGCACTCTGGACCAACGTCAACAGAGCCTGGACCCGGGCGAGATGGCCGACCGGGGCACCGCGGAGCACCAGCGGTCCGAGGTGGCAGGCGAACAGCCCCGACCCCGCCCCGGCCAGCACGCTGCCCGCCACCGCCGTGGCCGGTGCGGACGCCCAGGCCAGCACCGCGGTCCCCACCGAGGCCACGCAGAGCCCGGCCGCCGCCCCGGCTCCTGCCCTGCGCAGGCCGCCCCGCCAGGAGACCAGCCCCGCCACCGCGAGCACCCCGGCCCCCTGTCCACCGGCCGACAGCCCGGCCGACCAGGCGCCCCAGCCGTGGGCCCGGGCGAGCAGCGGCGCGAGGAGCGGGACCACCGGCAGCAGCGCCCCGGCCGCGGCGCCGGTGAGCAGCAGCGCGGCACGCAGCAGCGGATCCGCCAGGGCCAGCCGGACCCCGGCCGCCGCCTCCCGCAGCAGCCCCGGCGCGGACGGTCCGCACCCCGCCGCCTCCCGGTCGGTCGGCCGCGCCGCCGCCGGCTCCACCGGCCGGATCCTCAGCAGCACCAGGAGGAGCACCCCGAAACTCGCCGCGTCCACCAGGGCCGCCCCCGGCAGGCCGCCCGCCGCGACCAGGACACCGCCGAGCGGTGCGCCCAGCAGGGCGGCGGTCTGCCCGCCGGCCTGCCGCAGCGCGAGGGCCCGCGGCAGCTGCGCCGCGCCCACCAGACGGCAGGGCATCGATCCGCTCGCCGGGAGGTAGAACGCGTCGACGGTGCCGATCACGGCAGCCGCCAGGAGCAGCAGCCGGAGCGGCGTGCCCCAGACAGCCGCGGCGGCCGCGAGGGCCAGGGCGGCGACCAGCATCACCGCGTCCCCGGCGAGCATCACCCGGCGGGCACCGAACCGGTCCGCCACCGCGCCGCCCAGCAGGACCAGGACGGTGCGGGGCAGCGTGATCGCGGTCAGCACCAGGCCTGCCGCGCCCCCGCCGTGCGCGGAGGCCGCCCAGCCCAGGGCGAGGTACAGCGCGGCGTCGCCGAGCAGACCGGCCTGGGTGCCGGCCAGCCAGAGCAGGTACGGGCCCGGGAGCGCGGCCCGGGCGGGAGGGTCGGCGGGCGTGGTGCCGGTGTCCGTCGCGGGTGGGTCGGCGGGCGTGGTGCCGGTGTCCGTCGCGGGTGGGTCGGCGGGCGTGGTGCCGGTGTCCGTCGCGGGTGGGTCGGCGGGCGTGGTGCCGGTG